>JAFGJQ010000437.1 GCA_016929015.1 Phycisphaerae bacterium
CGAGGGAACTGGACAGCCCTGCCGGACATGCTGGCATACGTGCAGAGGCCGGACCGCGACGAGGTGTACGCCGCGTCGCTCGTCCGTCTGCTCCGCGCGTGCGAGGATTCGCGAAAGTGGCCGGTGCTGATCCGGGCCCTGCGGGACGCCTCGCCGCTGGTGCGGTCCGCGTCGGCCGAAGCGCTCGGCGACCACGTCACGCCCGATTCGCTGCCGGCGTTGCTGGAAGCAACGCGGGACGAGTATCGCGTGGTGCGGGTGCGGGCGGCCGCCGCGCTGGCCGCGGCCTGGCGGCTGGACCTCGCGGAGGCCGACCGGCATTCGCTGCGGGCGGCCACGGCGGAGTTCCTGGAGGCGATGCGATGCCGCCCGGACGACCCCGCGTCGCACTACAACCTGGGTTCCTTCCACGCGGATCGCGGCGAGCACGCCGAGGCGCTGGCCTGTTATGCCCAGGCGCACCGCCTGGACCCGCGAGACATCGCCCCGCTGGTGAACGCATCCCTGGTGTACAACGCGCTCGGCCGGAACGACCAGGCGGAGCAGAGCCTGCGACGTGCCCTGCAGATCGAACCGACGAGCTATCCCGCGCAGTTGAACCTGGGCATGTTGCTCGGCGAGTTGGGGCGGACGCCGGAGGCGGAAGAGGCCTTCCGGGCGGCGCTGCGGCTCGAGCCGAAGTCCGCGACGGCGGCATACAACCTGGGTGTGATCGTGGCCGGTCGGGATGCGACGGAGGGCATCGTGTTGTTGAAGAAAGCGTGTCAGTGGCGACCGGACGAGCCCCGATACGCCTTCGCCGTTGCCTACCATCTCCATCGCTCCGGCGCCGCGGAGGAGGCCGTGCTGGAGTTGCGCCAGATGCTGGCCGCGCATCCCTCGTATGCGGACGGCTACGCGCTTCTGGGCGACATCCTGGTGGAGCAGGGTCGGGTAAGCGAGGCGGCGGAGTTGTATCGGCGGGCTGGTGAGAATGAGCATCTGCCCGTGGCCGCGCGGCGAGAGTTCGCGGAAAGGGCGTCGCGGCTGTCCTCCCCTTAAGGCGGATCGGCCCTGGGCGCGCGTCTGCCGGTGCCGCCGCGCGCGTGGAGTCAGCCGTCGCCGGAATCATCCGCCGGAATGGCACTCGCATCGGCATGGCCGAGGACGGTGCGGCGGTAGAAGGCGATGCCCAGGCACGTCAGCGGGATGGCCAATACCAGCCCCAGGAAGCCCAACAGCTTGCCCCAGACGAAGATGCCCAGCAGCATGACGGCCGGTCGCAGCCCGGTCTGCTTGCCCATGATTCGCGGCACCAGGATGCCGTCCTGGACAATCTGGACGATGCCGAAGATGGCAAGCACAAGCGCCACCGACCAGAACACGCTGCCGCCTCTCTCCACGGCTCGCAGCACGGCCAGCATCAGGGCGGGCACCATGCCGACGATCTGGAGATAGGGAACGACGTTCAGCAGGCCGATGAAAAGCCCGAGCAGGATGCCCATCCGCAAGCCGATCAGCCGGAAGGCGACGGCGAACAGCACGCCGCATATCAGGGCGATGACAATCTGTCCCCGGAAGTATCGGCTCATGGCGTATGAGAATTCATTGAGAAACGCGACGATCCGATCGCGGTGCTGCGGCGGCAGGTAGCTCTTCCAGCCGCCCGCGATGCGGCCGTAATCGACGGACACAAACACGACGTAGAGCAAGATGATGATCAGCACGCTGAGGCCGACCACAAAGCTGAACGCCCCGCTGACCACGCTCAGAACGCCCGGCGCCAGCCTTCGGCCGAGATTCATCGCGTACTGCTCCACTCGCTCGCGGGTCAGGGCGTCCCGCAGTCTCTGTCGTACAATCTCTAGCCCGTCGCGAACGGTCTGGTTGTCCTGCGCCGCGATGAAGTCGTCGATCCGCTCGCGGAGCGGCCTGGCGTCGCGAAACGCCACGGCGTCTTCCCGCAGACTGTCGATCACCGTCGTGAAGTCCGCGATCTGACTCGCCGCAACGGGAATGGCGATGACCACCAGGGCCGAAAGAACGACCAGGCAGCCGAATACCGTCAGCAGGGTGGCGGCGGCCCGGCTCTTCAGGCAGGATTCCAGCGCATTGACGACGGGGTTGATCAGATACGCCAGCAGAATGGCTACCGCGAACGGAATGAGCACGTCCGCCAGATACCGCAACAGCCAGACAAGCAGGAACGCCCCCGCCGCGCCGAACGCCAGCCGTACCAGACGGTCCAGGTCATATCGTTGGGATGGGGGGGTGGCTCGCGACATCGCGTACGATTGGACTCCAGACCGAACGGCGCGGCAATTCCAGAATCACACGGATTGTGGAAGGCGTGCCGGGCCGGGCGATGCAATCCGTGCCTAGTGGTCCACGGTGGTCAGCACGCGCTGGATGACGCGATCCAGGTCGTCCGCCCGGAAGGGCTTGGACACGAACCCGTTGGCCCCGGCCGCTCGGAGTTCCTCGGAATGCTCGTCCAGCGGGTAACCGCTGATCAGGAGCACAGGCAGTCCCTGCTTGATCTGCCTCAGCGCAGCTACGACCGGCGGCGCGCCGCGGTCCCCGATCGTCAGATCGACGATCGCCACGTCCATGTCCTCCACCTGGTCCTGCAGGACGCGGATCGCTTCGTCGACGGTCAAGGCGCACGCCACCCGGTAGCCGGACGATTCCAGCGTCCGGCGCATGGTGGACAGAACCATCGGTTCGTCATCGACAATGAGAACGGTGGATGACCGCATTTGCCCGGGTTCGGTGTTGTCATGCGCGGCGGTCATCAATTTCTCCCAATCCCTTTCTGAAAAAGACGTTACGCGATTGCCCGGACCCAGATCGCGTAGAGACGAGCCACATGGCAGTTGGCATTATAGAAGTGGCGATCGGACAATTCAAGCCATCATTCATAGAAGTGATACCATACTCCGTGAAGTGGTTTTGTGAGCCGTGCCTGGGCGGCGCGATGTCGCCGGGTGTCGAAGGGTTCCAGTCCGACGGATCGGTTGGGGGTTGAAACGATCGATCCGCCTGATGCCTGGAGACCGAAGCGCCGTGAGGAATCGGGATGGCCTGGGGGGCCTCCGCGAGTGAACCGCGGGGTTTCCCTCGCTTGACCACGATCATCGTCATCGCTACCTTCGCTGCCGGCCAGGCTGGGCGGAGTCTTGATCGCAGACGTAACGGCTCCGCCTGTGGGAAACCGGCTGCCTGAGTCACCCCTTCCAGCAGATTGGAGTGAATGCAGCCGCATGGCACACGCCTTGCGGCGGATCGCGGAGGCCCGCGGTCCCGACGAGCAAGAGCATGGAAATCACATACGGAGTGGTCTTTCGATGATCATCGGCATCCCCAAGGAAGTGAAGACGCACGAGTATCGGGTAAGCATGACACCGGCAGGCGTGGAGGAGTTGACCCGGCACGGCCATTCCGTGGTGGTGGAGACCTGCGCCGGGGCGGAGTCCGGCCTGACGGACGAGGAATACGTTACGGCGGGTGCGACCATCGTTTCTTCCGCGAAAGACGTGTTTGACCGGGCGGACATGATCATCAAGGTGAAGGAGCCGCAGGCCTCGGAATGGCCTCTGATGAAGGAAGGACAGGTGATGTTCACCTACTTCCACTTCGCGGCCAGCCGGGATTTGACGGAAGGATGCCTCAAGACGAAGTCCGTGTGCATCGCGTACGAGACGATTCAGGACGCCCATGGGCGTCTGCCGCTGCTGACACCCATGAGTGAGGTGGCGGGCAAGATGAGCATCCAGGAAGGGGCCAAGTACCTGGAAAAGCCAATGAAGGGTCGCGGCCTTCTGCTGGGCGGCGTGCCGGGCGTGGAGCCGGCGGAGATCATGATCATCGGCGGCGGCGTGGTGGGCACGTGTGCGGCCAAGATCGCGGCGGGGATGGGCGCCCACGTGTACATCCTGGACATCGACCTGGATCGGTTGCGTTACCTGGACGACGTAATGCCGGACAACGTGGATACGATCTACAGCAACCAGTACAACATCCGCAAGGGGTTACGCACGGCGGACCTGGTGGTCGGGGCCGTACTGATCCCGGGGGCCCGCTGTCCGGTGCTGATCCGGCGGGAATACCTGTCCCTGATGAAGCCGGGGTCGGTGATCGTGGACGTGGGCGTGGACCAGGGTGGATGCTGTGAGACCATTCGGCCGACCACGCACGACGATCCTGTATACGTGGTGGACGGCGTGGTGCACTACGGGGTGGCGAACATGCCGGGCGCGTGCTGCCGGACATCGACGATCGCGCTCACCAATGCCACGCTGCCGTACGCGATCCAGCTCGCCAACCTGGGGTACCGGAAGGCGTGCGCAGCGGACCGCGGCCTGGCCAAGGGCGTGGACATGGAGTTGGGCAAGCTGACCAACAAGGCCGTCGCAGACTACTTCAAGATGCCGCATACTCCGGCATCGGTCGCGGGCTAGCCGGAGCAACCCTCTGCCGCGTCTGGCACCGACCCCCGGGGCTCCGGCCGGGTTTTCCCGATACCGGGGGACGACGCGTCGGAAGCAGGTCGTCCCCCAGCCGGCTTGTCCCGGAGCCCGAAGAAAACCCGGGCCGGAGCGCATTCATCCATCGATCCCCAGCGGTCGCCGGCGTGTCGGCCTTCACGGGGTGGGGCTGTCGAGGGTCTCATGTTGCATCAGCACGGCTCCCGCGACCTTTCGACTGAGCGGGTCCGGGTTGGTCGAGTCGGCCAGACGCCGCATCGTATCCATCGTTCCCTCGCCAAGCGGCAGTCGGGCCACGTGCACCGCGCGCAGCGCGTTCACCCTTCCGTCCGGTTCGTCCAGCAGATCGACCACACGCCGGGCTTCCGGCGTATCGGCGGACAACAGGCCCGCCCGCGCCAGTGCGAACGCGGCGGCGCCGGCCGCGGCCGGCGACGAATGCTTCAGCAAATCCCGGCGAAGCACTGCCTCGGCTTCGGGTCCGTCCGCAACATTCGCGCCGGTGGATCGCAGGAGTCCGCCAAGAGCGAGCGTCACGGCGATTCGCTGTCCCTCCGGAGCTTGCGCGTGCATCCGGAGCAGAGGGCGGACGGCGCGACCGTCCCCCGTCGCGGCGAAGGCCTGGATCAGTTCCGGCCGTACACCTTCGGCCAGTGTCGGCTGCTCTTCCACGGCGAGAAGAGCATCAAAGGCCGGGGGGCCCATGCGGCCGAGCGCCAGAACCAGGCCTTTCCGGACCGGCGTCGCATCCGTGTCGTTCAGCATGGCCGCCACGTCTTCTGCGGCCTTCCGGCGGGCTGCTTCCGAGGCGTTTTCCGCCGCACGCGAGAGCAGACGCGTGGCCAGGTCGCGCCGATCCGGGTCCGTCTGCGAGCGGACGTGGTCTGTGAGGAGTTCCACGGCGTCATCCCCTCCGCGCGCCGCCAGCGCCGCCAGTGAGGCGTACCAAATGCCGCGGTTTGGATCGTCCAGACGCTGCACGAGCCGGGCCCGCAGCCCGGGCCACTCCGCTTGGGGGCAGTTCCTGGCCAGGTCACGCAATTGCCGGGTGCCTCGACTCCACGCCTGGAGGTCTTCCTGCTGGCCCACATACGCCTCGCCCCCGCCGGGAAACCGTCCTGCGTCCGCCATCGCGGCGTCCACGGCGTCACCCACGCCGAGGCAGATTACCATGCACAGAATCGACAGCATGTTCGATCCTCCGTAAGTTGCGGTATTACTGGCAGATCCAAGACCGGATGCCCATGCCGCCGCGCCATTCGGCGTGCGGCGAAGCGGACCGGCCGGAACGTCGACACGGCGTACGATCCGGGCGACGCTTCGCACTAGAAGAATTCAGGTCCATAGGGGCATCCCGAAACGTAGTCATCCGCATCCGGGTTGTAGCGCGTGTGCTTGCCCGAGCCCAGCGAGCCCGGCCCGCCCCAGTTCGGTCCGTTCTCGTTCCAGTCGCCGTGCGCGGTGAACGCCGCGATGTCGTCCTCGATGTCGGCGATCGCCGCGTTGACCAGGGACACCAGGCCCGCCTGACTCGTGCTCACCAGGCCCTCGACGGCCTGTCCGGGAGACGGGTGACCGGCCAGATAGTTCTCCACGCGTCCAAAGTGTCCTTCGAGCGATCCGCAGGCTTCGGGGGTGCCTCGGTACTCGTGGTTCATCACGGCCTGTACGAAGTTGCTCATGTTGCCTGCGATGCAGCCGCCCGCGGCGTTGTTGTGGTCAAAGAAGTTCGTCGCATTCTCGTCCGGCGGCGGCCCCCCGCTCTTGATGAAGCGGTTCACGACCGTCTCCTGATCCACCGTGAACGACTCCGATGCGACGTACCAGAGACCGTTGCACGGCCCGCTGGTCACCTCCGCACGCGTGGTGCCACCGGACCAGTCTCTGCCAGATTGCGGCACGATGAAGGCCGTGACGTCGCTCTCGCGATCGCGAAGTTCGCCCAGGATCGGAATCGCAATGGTGACCACGGACGCTCCCCAATACGGTTCGTTGTCCTGCACGGCATTGGCCGGAGTGTTCCACCCCGTTCCCTGCCGAGGCTTCACGGTAACGGACTTGCTGACCTCGCACACAATGCCCTCGATTTCCGCCGCGACGGACAGATCGCCGCTGACGACCATTCGTCCCGCCCAACTGCTCCGATCATCCGAACCGTTTGTGTCCGCCATCTGCACGTCGGCCGGCACGGTGTCATACTGCCAGTCCCAGCGTGACACGCTCAGGCCGGTGGGGCTTGTCCGTGCGCTGTAGCCGGCAACCGCCCCGCGTCCCATCTGCAACAATCCATTCAGCGTGATGTCCACGACGTCAACGTCCGTCGATCCCTGCTGAGGGTCGATCGTCTGGAACTCGAACGTGGCCGTCACCGTCAGGTCCAACAGGGTGGTCCAGGCCATCGCCCGCGTGACCTGATACGGGGGCGTGTCATCGACATCCGTCAGCGTGGTGCCTTCGTAGCTGAACGTGACCTGAACGACCGGGTCGGTCTCTGTGGTGGTCGCGACGAACGTGATCGGCTGTCCCTTCTGCACGCCCGATAAGTTCGGCGCAACGGTTACAGCCGCAATTCCTACAGTGCCGCTGCAAAGAAAACTGAGAAGAGCCCCCATCCCTCTCGCGCATGTCATCTTTGTCACGCTCCTCGCCCGTCCGCATGAGTTATAATCACGGAACTGCACGCCCGTCGGCGTGTTGCCTGTTGTACTAGTCTGTTGCGGGCCGATGAGTGACGAAGGAATCGGATGTTTTCCGCAATGACGCCTGAGCATCTCTACCGCGACTGCTACCGAAGCACCCACCGTCTACTCCTGGCATTGTCCGGATCCTGGGTGTTGGCGGAGGATCTTGCGCAGGAGGCGTTCCTGGATTTGATACGGCGCGGCACGGGGGGCATCCAGGATGTGAAGCGATACCTGACCCGGATCGCAATCCGGCGGTGGCAGGATCATGTCGCACGCACGGCTCGGCGGCCGGTTCCGCTCTCCCTGGTCGACGACGTGCCGTGCGAAGCGATTGAGGGTGGGCACGGTCTGGACCACCAGCAGGAGCTTCGTCAGGTCAACGAATGTCTGCAGTCTCTCCCCGCGGACGAGCGAACCGCGCTGGTACTGATCAGCATGATGGGGTACACTGCTATGGAAGCCTCCGAGATACTGGGACTGCCGCGAACCACGTTGGTGAGCCAGCACCGGCGGGCAACGGAGCGACTGCGGTGGCAATTGAGGAAGGCCGCGATATGACCGTTGTGAGCGATGAGCTGTACGAGATGCTCGTGGCGTACACGCAGAAGCGGTCGGACCCGGACCAAGTTCGGCAGGTGGAGGGCCTGCTGGCTCGAAGCGCGGCTGTCCGGGACGCGGTTCAATCCATTCAAGAGACGTCTGACGCCCTGAATCGGCTTGCGGCGATCGCCGACTCCCTGGCCGCCGCCCACCCCGACCGGGAGGAGTCTCTGGTGAAGACGCTGGATCGACGTACGCGGCGTCGCCGGCTTGCGACGGTCGCCGTCGCGGGGCTGGGCCTTGCTGCGGCGGTGGCCTTTGCGTTCGTATTGCAGCGTCCGCCGGTGGTGGGTAAGGCGACGGACGCAGGCACCGTCGCGCTCCGGGAGGAGGCCTGGAAGACCGTGCGGGCCGGTGAGGAGCTGGAAGCCGCGGCGGGACTCTTGCGGGTCCGCCTGCTGCATGGCGAAGATTTCAAGCTCAACCAGGGCAGCATCGTGCAGGTCCGGTCGGACGGCGTCGATCTTCTGCGAGGCCGGGTCTGGGCTCGGTCCGCGGCGCGTTCGATCACGATCGGCATCGGTGGATACGTGCTTCGTCTGGGGCCGACGACAGAAGCGGAGCTCATGCTTCGACCGGCCGAGAGCACCATGCGTGCGCGCGTTCGCGTCAACGAGGACGCCGTGCTCGCCGGCCCGTCCGGCCAGGTGCATCGGCTGCACGCAGGCGAAATGCTGGAGGTGGACCTGTGCAACGACGTAGCGCCGCGTTCACCCTGATTGAGTTGCTGATCGTCGTCTCGATCGTGGCTCTGCTGCTGGCCCTGCTGGTCCCTTCACTGCAGGGCGCACGGAGCGACACCCTGCGTGTGGTCTGCCTGTACAATCTGCGTTCGCTCGGTTCGGCGGTCGTCACGTATGCACAGGACAACGCGGAGTACCTTCCTCCGGCCGCCCAGTTCTACGACGGCCGGCCCCACCGGGAGATATCCGCTACGGCCGTCCGCATCGTTTCGAAGAAGTACGATCTGTCCCAACTCCTGTCCCGTTATGTGGAGCCGCGGGCCCTGTCCTGCCCGGCCCCCAACCGGGTCCCGGTCGTGTCACCGGCCAACAATGCCGGCGTGATTCAATCCAACTACGTGTATCTCTGGGGAAGCGCGCCAGGCACCCCGGTTACGGGACTGTCCCGCATCCCCATGCGCGGCAATCCCGTGATCGCAGCCGACTTCACGTGGTACAACGTGGATGTTACATCCGGGGAATGGTATTTCGGGGCCAATCACGCGAAGCGGAGTGCGCGTCTGGGTACCGCCCTGGATGTCAGTGCCGGTGAAAACCCGTCCGCCGTGCAATTCGTGGCGAGGCGGACCCTTCGCTTCGTGCGCGGGATGAATGCAGTTCGACTCTCCGGCGAGGCCGGGTGGTACCGGTCCGGGCGCAGCCGTTGGGACACGCTCGGACCGTACAACGGAACGTCCGCGCCGTACTCGGCCGTCTATGTGCCGTCCGGTTAGATCAGTGACGTTCTGCAACGGGAATGGAGCGTGTCATGCTACGAGTTTCCACAATCCGTGCTGCCGTACTGATGACTCTGGCGGTGATCTGTGAGGTATGTCTTTCCGGCGATGTGCCGGCGGATCCGACGGGCGATCAGTTCCACCCTTGGGGCGAACAGCCGGGCACGCGTCCCGATCTGCTGGAGATTTCGGTGGATTCGGGAGGCGCGTTCGTGGAGTTCACACTGGAGTTCGCCGAGCCCGTCTTTCCGGCCGACGACTGGGACCACTATGAGCACCAATTGCACGGTCGGATCGATCTGGGCAATCTGGATAACGGTGTCCACGCCAACACCTACAAGGATGATTTCTACAGCGAGTTGAGCTACCTGCAGGGTTTTGCCAGTATTGACTTCGCTCTGGTGTCTGAAGGGGAAGTCCCGCTGCAGGACACGGTCTTCAACCCGCTTGGGGCATGCCCCGTCACGTTTGCCGGGGACACCGTGGTGGTTGCCGTGCCCAAGTCGATTCTTCCGGCATCGCCCGCAGGGTTCGCCGTGCTGGTGCACGACAGCAATCAGACCACCTGGGACGTGTTCCCCAACGCGCCCGGGCACCAGGCCCGCGTCTGCGGCGACGCAAACCGCGACGGGACCGTCGGCGTCCATGACACGCAGATGCTGGCGGAATGCCTCGCCGGTCCGGCGGTCTCCGTGCCGCCGGCCGGGTGTATGCTCCACGAATTCGCGGCCGCGGACCTCGATCACGACAAGGACGTGGACCTGCGCGACTACGCGTCCGTCCAACTCGGCCTTGGAAACCCGTGAGCCGCCGAGACGCCGCGCTCTTGGGACCGCCCCACCTTGCGGGACCGGCCCACCTTGCGGGACCGGCTTTCCAGCCGGTCTTCGGAAGGTGCAGACCTACGGGAACACCGCCCCATGCGGTCCGTCGTCGCAGCGGTCGCGTCGAAATCGGTCGGCCGTCGCGGGCGAGCCGCGATGACTACGCCGGTACGGAGACGAGTGTTGCGGGCGAATCGGCCAGCAGTCGCTGCAATCCCTTCTCCAACTGAAGAACCGACAGGGGCGCCCGCACGACCTGCCATCCGGAAGGCAACGGCCCCATTCCGGCGTCCTGCCACGGCTGGGAGGTGACCAGCAGGCCGACGGACCGCTTCGAGAGGTTTTCCAGCCGGGCGAGCCCCGTCGGCGTGGGCAACCCCGCGGTCAGATCCACAATCGGAACGCCCTCATCGGCGGCGTCCGGCGAAAGCGCGTCCAAGACCTGCGTTTGCGTGGGCAGCCCGCAGGCGTGTTCCAGCCACACGGCGAGGAAGTGCATCGGCTGTTCCTCGCACGGGATGTACGTCACGGGCACGGGAGTAACCGGGGCGGGTTTGCAGGTTTCGGCGACAGGCTCCTCGAACATGCCCAGCATCAGGGCCGTCTCCCGCATCTGTTTCTGAACGGAATCCTGCAGGGCCGTTGCACAGAACGATTGGAGCGACGGCAGCCGGGAGAGCAGACATCCCGGAATGACGGGAAAGTAGTCGGCCAGGCCGGTCTGGAATCCGAACGCGAGGGCCAGTCCGTCCGCCACCTGGAGAAGCAGTACGGCTTCATCCTCCGGCTCGAGAGGTTGATCTGCGTCCCAGTCGCGGTGATGGCTTCGCACCGGATCGACAAGGGCCGCGGGCAGGCCCCAGCGGGACATCATTTCGGCGCCGAGTTCGGCGTGGTTGAGGCCCAGGAGAGTCTTCTCGTCGGCGAGGCCCGCCGTGTCGGCAAATGCTTCGACCCGGTCGGCGAAGAAATCAACCAGGATAAATTTCCCCAGATCATGGAGCAGGCCCACCAGGTACTCATTGCCTTCCGAAGGGCCGCCACTGCCGGCGGCGAGCTGACGGCTGAGCAGGGCGCAGGCAAAGCAATGTTCCCACAGCCGGACATACGATCCGGGAGTGTCCGCGTCCCGGCTGACCGTGCGTAGAATGCCCATGCCGGTCGCCATCTGCTTGACCGCGCTGAACCCCAGCCTCGCGACGGCGTCGTCGACGGTGGATATGCGACCGCGCTCCACGCCCCGTCCGCAGGAATTGGCCAGTGCCAGCACCCGAGCGGTAAGCGCCACGTCCTGCTCAATGACGCGCGCCAACTCTCTGCGGTCGGCGTATTGATTGCCCGCCAGCATCAGGACCTCACATACCACGCTCGGCAGTGCCGTGACCTGCTCCACCTGGTCAAGCCGTTCCAGGACCGTCTCCTGGGAACGGACGATCGGATGCGCGGCTGGACGAGTGCGAACAGGGCGGAATGGCTCTGGCCCGTCCGGGGCGGCGGCAATCGGTGTCTTCGCAGGCGAGGGCGCGTCCTCCCCGGCGTCGCGCGCCGCCACCTTCTCCAGGCTCAGGAACAGTTCATTCTGAATTCGGGCGGCCACGTCAACCACATCGCGGGCAAACTGCGTGCCCGCACACTGATACAGCTCCCCCAAAATGGCGTCCGGAGCCATTCGGGAGCGGTGGGGTCGCCCGAAGTACATCGACTCGATCGCACCGGCGACGGACAGAATCCGGGCCGAAGGAGGGATGAGGTATGCCTTGAGCCCCAGGGGACCCGTGCCGTCCATGCGTTCGTGGTGGAACCAGACGGCCTCCAGCACCTCCGGGAAGTCGAAGAACCCCAGGTTCAGCAGTTGGCCGCTGAGCCGGACGTGGGTTTCCATGAGCCGGCGTTCCGAGGCGTCGAACGGGCGATCGGACACCAGCAGGGCTTCCGGAATGCCGTGCAGGCCGACGTCGCAATAGCGTGCACCGATCCGCAGGGCCGAAACTCCCTCCTGCGGAAGCCCGGACGCCACGCCCAGGCGTGTGACGATGGTCTCGATGCGATCGGCCCTTCCCCGCATGTACTCCAACCGACGTTCGAGGAAGTCCAGCAGTTTCTCCAGGTAGCAGCGATCTCTTTCCTTGGTTCGCAGGTTGCTCCAATCCCCGCCGCGGCGCTCGGATGGCATGACTATCCCTCTCTGAGAAAGGCCTGGGAGGCGCTCCACAGATCGCTTCCCCACCGGAATCCCGGTCGGAAACCAACGCGACCTGGGGCCGCCTGAGCGTCCATGTGTCAGCGCGGCCGCCGTACCACAAACGTTCGATTCCTTCTCGGCCCGCGCAGATTTCCACGAAGGCGCTGGCGCAAGCTCTTTCTCCGTCGCTTCGTCGCGGAGCCTGCCCGCCGAGGCGGGTCCCTTGCACTGCGGGCGCAGCCCGCGCCATGTCTTCCGTCCCCTTCCTGTTGGTCGTCGCCTGACGCGCGGCGCACGATGGGCCGGACGCCTGTTCGGCAGGGACGGCAGGGCAGCAGACGTGGAACCGCCTGCCGGCTTGTTCTATGCACAAAGCCCCCGAAGAGGCCCGACCGACGAATGACGTGTTACGCGTCAGTCTGCGGACTCTGCGCGGTCTCTGCGAACCGGCGGTCTCCCGCGATTACGTTTTGCTTCCTGACACACGGTTCGGCCCGATGTCGCGTGGCTGCTCGCGGCGACGAGCAATCCGACCGGTGGCCCCGTTCCCGACCGGCTGGCGACAGCGCACAACTGGCGCGCGTGCCACCCTATGTCTCAAGAGGGGCGAAGGACTCGCATTGACGATGAAAAATCGCAAATAAAGGTGTGAGGGAATACCCTTAGGGGACGGGTCGCAGTGATTCCCTCTCCCAGACGTTCCTTCCTGCGGAGCGGTCCAGCCGCCCGAGGCAACTCAGCGATTCGCGTATCGCGCGCCGGATGTGATCCTGACCACGTGATGCACGTACACAATGACGCAGGCGACGTTCGCCAGCAACCACGACAGAAGCTGTAACCCGAACGGGCCGAAACCCATCAGGCGGTTGAACCCGAGCATGTCGCCGACATCCCGGTAGACCGGCTCCAGCAAAACCACCGCCACCGCCGCGAAACCCGCAAACAACGTCCACAGTACCAGGTACGGGCCCAGGTACGCCGCCGCCTGGATCGTCACCGGCAACAAGTTCCGGCGGTCGCGGTACGCGAACCCTGTGCCAGTCGCCCACGCCGCTAGGCACAGAACGGCCACCAGAAACGCCGTGGTGAACACCGCCGCCATGGCAAAAACGCCCACCACGTCTCGGTCCCCTGCCCCAAAGGGACTATCTCGTTCGATGGCTGCGTAGAAACCCAGCCAACCAGCCCATGCGAACACTATCAACAGCGGGATGCAGGTCGCAAGGTACGATCCGTGGGCCGTCACGCGAGTGCGAAGCCGCAACCGCCGCCCGAACGCCGCCGGCCGGAGCATTGCTTCCCACGCGCATTGGCGCCACGCCGCCCAGCAGCCCACCACGGCCCGATGCTCCCACGGCGACCCCCGCCGCACGTTCGGCCCGAGGGACTCCTCCACCGCCCTGCCGCACTCGGAGCACCGCCCATCGGCGGGGGCGTGGGTCAGGTTGTAGCCGCACCCCTCGCACAACGGCGGGTGATCGCACGGCGGCAGTCCGCGCTCGGCCGACGCCCCGCGCAGCCACGTCCAGATCGCCCAGGACAGGGCCAATGCAAACGCCGTGCCGATCAAGGTCTGCGCGTGCCGCACGCACCAGGGCTGCGATTTCTCGTACTCGCTCTGCGCCTGCTGGTATGCCCGGCTCCACTCTTTGACCTGCTGCTGGTACTCCTTCCATTCGGGGGTGCCCGCCTTCAGATTCAGGGGCTGCTGCGGGTAAGCCGGATACTCCGGCCATTGCGCCGCGTCTGACTGGTACCAGTCGTTTGCCAGACGAGAGACGGTAGTTCCCACAATCCCCACGAACAGAATGGCCGGCAGAAGCAGCGACGTGCCCAGCCAGGTCCGGCGCACCCCCGCGGCCAGGCTTCGGCGGAACGGTTCATCGGCCGCCGCCCAGCCAGACGCCAGAAACGCCGTCGCCATCGCACTGCCCTCGATGACCAGAAACGTCCCCAATACCCACAGGGAGAAATCCTGCGGCCCGGTCTGCCATTCGCGGACAACGTCCTCCACAATTTCGACGAACGCGAGAAGGATCCCGATCACATCCAACGGGGACGTGTCCGAATCGGCCCACGCAACCAGCAGCAGGATCAGCACGACGCCCAGCAGCACCGCCGTCAGGTGTACGAGGTACGCCTGCCACAGCGGAACGTGGTTCGTTCGCCGAGCGAGCATGGCGGGCCGGACCCAGGCCATGACCAACGCCGCCCACGGCGACCAGCGCGGTTCCGCCGGGCGTGAGGCCGCCATGCGGTCGGGTGTCGATGGAATCCCGGAGTTGTCTTCCTGTGTATGCATCATTACCCGCAATCACAAAGGTCGCTTCGATCGACGGAAGGGCAGGCCAGCCTCCATCCTGCGTCGATCCGCATTCGGTGCCTGCCAGCGCTACGGCGAGCAAAGCCGTACGCGTGTCCCGAACTCAGCGATTCGCACACCGCGCGCCGGACGTGATCCGGGCGACCAGGTACAGGTACACGATCAGCCATCCCATGTTGGCCAGCACCCACGACAAGCGCTGCAGCGCAGACGGGCCGAAAAGCTGCAGAAGCCCGACTCCGACTCGCTGGCTGATTTCCCGGTAGACCGGCTCCAGCAAGACCACCGCCACCGCCGCGAGGCCTGCGAACAACGTCCACAAGACCAGAAACGGGCCCAGGTACGCCGCCGCCTGGATCGCGACCGGCAGCAGGTTCCGGCGATCCGGAGATGCGAACAGAAAGCCGGCAAACGAAGCGCCCAGGCAAAGAACGGCCGTCAGAAACCCCGCGGTGAACACCGCCGCCATGGAAAAAACGCCCAACACCCCTTGGTTGTCTGCCTCGAAGGGATTCCTCTTTTCGATGGCCACGTAAAAGCCAAACCACCCAACCCAAGCGCACGCCATCAATAGAGGAATGCAGCTTGCGAGGTACCACCCGTGAGCCGTCACTCGCGTGCGAAGCCGCAACCGCCGGCCGAAACTGATTGGCCGGATCATCGCTTCCCATGCGCACAGGCGCCATGCCCGCCAGCGACCCACCACGGCCCGATGCTCCCACGGCGACCCCGCCCGCACGTCCGGCCCGAGGGATTCCTCCACGGGCCGGCCGCACTCGGAACACCGCCCGTCCGCCGGGGCGTGGCTCAGATTGTAGCCGCACCATTCGCACAACGGCGGGTGATCGCGCGGCGGCAGCCCGCGCTCGGCCGACGCCCCGCACAGCCACGTCCAGATCGCCCAGGCCAGGGCCAACGCAGACGCCATGCCGATCAGGGTCTGGGCGTGCCGAAGGTACCAGGGCATCGCTCTCTCGTACTCGCGCAACACTGCTTGCCACGCACGATTGTAATCGACCTCTTGCTGCTGATACGCGTCCCATTCCGGAGTCCCCTTCTGCAGATCCGGTGGGGGTTGCGGAGGCATCGGCCATTGGATCCTGGAACTCCGTTGCCAGTCATTCGAAAGGTAGTTCAAGGTGTTGCCTGTACTGCCCACAAACAGAATGGCCGGCAGCAGCAGCGACGTCCCCAGCCAGGTCCGGCGCACGCCCGCGGCAAGGCTGCCGCGAAACGGCTCGTCCGTCGCCGCCCATCCCGCGGCCAGAAACGCCGTCAGCAGCGCGCTGCCCTCAATGACCAGAAACGTCCCGAATACCCACAGGTAGAAGTCCTGCGGCCAGTTCCGGTATTCGCGGACAATGTGATGCGCAAGATCGACAAGCATGAGAGTGATCGCAGTCACGTCCCACGGAAGCTTATCTGACTTGGACCATGCAACCAGAAACCAGACCAGCAACGTACCCAGGAAGACAGCCGTCAGGTGTACGAGATACGCCTTCCACAGCGGAACGTGGTTCGTTCGCCGCGCCAGAGTGGCCGGTCGCACCCAGGCCATGATCAGCGCCGCCCACGGCGACCAGCGCGGTTCCGCCGGGCATGCAGCCGCCATGCGTTCGGCCGTCGACTGAATCGTCGGATTGTCCTCCTGCGTTCGTATCATCAACCACCATCACGACGCTCGGCGCGACGTACAGACCGGCAAACATCCTACGTCGAGCCGTGTTCGCTGCCCACCGGCCGAGCTACTCGCAGTCCCGAATCCGAGAATCGAGATCAGCGATTGGCGTAGCGGGCGCCGGCCGTTACGCAGACGACCCAGCGGACATACGCAGCCAGAAAGAGAAGGTTAACCACCAGCCAGACCGCGAACTGAAGGAGCTGCGTGGCGAAGAAGCCGTATTGTCTCAAGCCCAAGATAGTGGCCAGGTCATCAAACGCCGAACCCAGCAGAATGACAGCCAGTGCGGTGGCACCGGAGAACACCGTCCACAGCACCAGCAGCGGTGCCAGGTACGCCGCCGCCTGAATGGTCGCCGGCAGCAGGTTGCTTCCATCGCGAAGGCGGTATCCCAGGCTCGTGGCCACCGCGGCCAGACAAGCCAGTCCAAGAGCGATCATCGTGGTGATGCTCGCCAGGAAACCCGTGCTCGTGAACAAGTCCAGGTAGTCGACGAGAGGCCATCCGTGCCATGTCATGGCCGCAGCGCACGCAAACCACCCACCCCACGCGCATAACAGAAGCAACGCCAGGTTTGACGCCAGGAACGAGGCAAAGTGAAGCGTTCGCGAACGGGCGTGCAGATGCCGCCCGAACTCCCTGGGACGCAGGGCAGCGCCCACAGCCGATCGCCACCAGCCGGCCCAAATGCCGAACTCCGTCCTTCGCTCCCACGGCGTGCCCGGACGAGCGTTCGGTCCGAGCGATTCGCGCACCGGTACGCCGCACTCCGGACAAATCCGATCCAGTTCGGTCCCCGTGAGGTTGTACCCGCACATCTCGCACAACGGTGGATGATCGCGCGGTGGAAGACCGCGGTCTGCTGAGACAAACCGCAGCCAGACCCAGAGCACCCAGGTGCCCGCTGTCATGAGCATCATCAGGATCAGCAGTTCGTCGTACCGTACGTACCAGGGCTGGCGCCGCCGATACTCCGCGAAAGCACGATCCACCTCCTGCCGGTAAACCTCAACCTCGTGCACGTACGCGTCGAACTCCGGCGTGTTCACGCGCAGATTGGCCGGGGCCTCCGGGTGGTCGGGCCATTGCGTGTTATCCGTTGCCTGCCATTGCATGCGAGACGTGACGAGAATCATGAGCACAAGACAGAAGCCCCATGCGGCCGGCAACAGCGCCGATGTCCCCAGCCACGTTCGGCGTAGCGCCGCCCGGAAGCTGGACACCATCCGTTCGTCCCCGGCCGCCCAGGGCATCGCCAGGAACGCCAGCCCCACCCCGGCGCCTGCCAGGAACGCACCCAGCCCGACCAGCATGAGGACAAACTCGACCGGGCTTGCCTTGAAGTCTGACATCAGCAGCGTCACGTATCGATCGAAGGCAGCAGGAATGGCCCCCGCCTGCCAGAACGGAACCCGGGCTCCTCCCCAGACGTCCAAGACGAGCGTCAGCAGGAGTAGCAGCAGCAACAACACGACATGAACGACGAATGCCCGCGCCAGACTGACGTGATCGGTTCGTCGAGCGGTGGTGGCCGGGCAAATCCAGGCCATGACCAACGCCGCCCACGGCGAGAGTGGACGCGGGGCATCGGGTGAGGTCTGCTCGGTGGAAGGATGAAGACGGGCCGGAGTGTCGTCAGGACGTGTCCGCATCATCGTCATTCACCTTGCGGCGCAGCAAGTGAGCCGATCGTGGCGTTGCTCTGGTATTCGTTCCACCGGACAGAATCTTACCGGAAGGGGGCAAGAGCGGGCGAGGACGCGTCACTCCGCGGAGATCGAGTCGGGGCCTTTGCCGGTGCGCTTCTCATACCGGCCCTTCTCCGTACGGACGTACTTGGTGAAGCCCATCTCGCCCAGCTTCCGGTCGTCCGCGAGGGCGCGGGTGGCCGACCGGGACGGGGAGTCGCCCAGCACGCGGGGAGGCGTGATCACCCGCCGCACCGGCTCGCCCGTTTCCGGATGCCGGGTCAGGGGCGGATCGGACATGCTCTGAGTGACCTCAAACTTCTCGCCGCCCGAACCGTCGGGCAGGATGACCTCGTAGACGTAGAAAGGCACGGCACCACTCCAGCGAAGAACGTCCCCGGCCGCGAATCACTCCGCCTCCGCCTGGGGCTGCGTTTCATTATATGCCAAGCCGGGGCCGTCCGGGGTGGTGGTCAGGCGAACGGCACACTGCCCGCCGAGGACCTGCGTCAGCAGCGGGCCGAAGGCCTTCTTCCGCCAGCCGCGCATCAGCGGCGGCAGTGACCCGGGCTGCTCTCCGCGCACGTGCGAGACCACGAGAGTACGAATGTCGTGCTTGCTGGTCACCAGCCCGTAGGCCAGATGGTGCTCCAGGCAGTAGTCGCGGATGATGGCCGTCATGAGGGAAATCGCCATCGATTCCCGCGGTGTCTCCTCCACCGCAGCGCTCGACTTGGGACACTCTTCGACGGGCAGGGCCCGGGCCCTCTGGACCGCCGCACAAAGCTGCCGTAACGCCCTGTCACTCAGAGAGATACCACGAAGCGTGCGGATCTCCTGCGGCTGCGTCCAGCCGCGGCGAGCGATCTCGACGAGCAGGTGGTCGCGCAGCACCACGCGAACCGGCCGGTTGAGTTGGGCGGCCAGGGCTTCCCGCTCGATCGCCAGCTCCCGGGCGGCGGCAAGCGCCCGGGGGTCCAGGGAGCCCGCACCCTTGATGCGTTTGAGGGCGCTGCGCGTCTCCGGCTGCTGGGCGGCGACCTGTTCGAGGCGTCGGAACTCCTCATTTGCCCAGGACTTGCGCGCGTGCCGGGCGAGTTTCCGCTTGAGCAGATTGTGGATGGCCGGCAGGTACGCCACGTCCTCCACGGCGTAGGCCAGTTGGGTTTCGGACAGAGGGCGTCGCTGCCAGTCGCTGAGGGTCTGGGATTTTCGCAGCCGCACGCCCAGGGTCGCTCGAACGAGCCGCATGAGGCTCAGCGGGTAGTCGTAGCCGACGAGGCCGGCGGCCACCTGCACGTCGAAGACGCAGGTCGGCGGTCGGCGGATGGCCTGCTGGCAGAGGGACAGGTCTTCCGCGCCGGCGTGAACAACCACTTCCACCTCCGGGTCGGCGACGAGGTCCCAGACGGGAGTGACGTCCAGCCCGTCCTCGATGGGGTCGATGAGGAAGACGCGATCCGCCGTGGCGGCCTGCAACAGGCAGACAACGGGCAGGAACCGGTCCTCCTTGATGAACTCCGTGTCGAAGGCGAATCGGCCGGCCTCTCGCAAGGTGGCACAGGCGTGGTCGAGGTGCTGGGCCTCGGTGACCACTTCCACGTCCGGCGGATCGATTCGAATCCTGGCTTTTCCCATAGAGCGTTTCCGAGCCTGCCCGGCCGCCGTTTCCGTCAGCGGCGTTGAAACGAGCGGGCCACCGTGTTGCAGACCGTCAGATCGTGGGGCCCCAAGGCCCCGTCCCGATGATACTCCAGAACATACGCTTCGGTGCCGAGCGGGCTTGTGCCGGCCACTCCCACCACGAAGATGTCTCCGGTCTCCGCCAGAACAACTCGAACGCCCTTGAGCGGCCCCAGGGACGCCTCTTCGCACTCGACACTGCGGAGCAGGGCCATCGTGCCGGCTCGCCCGAGAATGTCCGGGAAGAACGACGCGATCGCTTCGTGACAGATCCGCCGGGCCGACCTCGCTCCCCACACACGGACGCAACTCACGCACAGGACGGACGGCTCTGCGCCCGGCGTCGGTTCGAAGAAGCAGACGGGCTGCGCGCCGGCCGCCCGCGCATCGACCGTCAATCGTGCCCAGCCGGCCGGCGGCACGAAGGACACGCTCCAGTCGGGCGGGTGGAGACGTACGCCGGCAGCTCCGGTTCGCTGGGCTCGGACGAACAGTGCCGCAGCGCCCGTGGCCAAGCCGATCATGACCAGCGAGAACACCACTGCCCGGCGTGGTCGTCCCGGCGTCTCCCGCACGTGAATCTGATACATCGACGGGCCATGCTACCGCGACCCCTCCCATTCGAGCAACGGTTGACGACGCGTGGTATGGCACTTAGATTCATCTGTCGCGCCGGGGGATCGGGGTGCAGGGTGCATGGTTCCGGCCGAGCGGCGGCCGGGGAATCGACGACCTCATGGATGATTTCAAGCGATTCTTCCTTCGGGGCCTGGCGGCGTTGCTGCCAACCCTGCTGACAATCGCTGTGCTTTTCTGGGCGTACGAGTTCGTCGACAAGCACATCGGGCAGCACGTTAACCGGGGGATCATCCTGGGCCTGAGCTACCTGGGTCCGCCGACGATTGTGAACGAGGATACGGACCCGCTGCGATACGGCACCCCGGTCCCGGAGTGGCTGTCGGACGGACGGCAGATCACCAGGGAACATAAACTCATACATCACATAGCGTTACGGAGCCCGGACGAGAAAGTGGCGCGGGAAGCGGCCCGTCGTCGGGATCGGGCGTTGTGGGAGGTCGCCTTCGCGAAATACAAATTGCACGCGATCGGTTTCGTGATCGCGATCATTCTCGTATACTTCCTCGGGTACTTCCTGGCCAGTTTCATCGGCAGGACGACGTGGAGAATCGTCGAAGGGTTGATTCTCCGGCTCCCGCTGGTCCGGACAATCTACCCGAACATCAAGCAGGTGACGGACTTCTTGTTTACCGATCGCCAGTTCGAGTTTTCGGGCGTGGTGGCGGTTCAGTATCCTCGGCATGGCGTCTGGTCCCTGGGGTTGCTCACGGGGTCGCCCATGAAGCACATCCAGGATCGGGAGACCCGCGAGATGCTGACGGTATTCATCCCGAGTTCGCCCACGCCGGTGACGGGGTATACGATCACGGTGGCGAAGGAGGATGTGGTTCTGCTGGATGTGTCCATCGATGATGCCCTGCGATTCACGATCAGCGGGGGGGTGATTAAGCCGGGCACGGCGATGTCGGGTGCCCCGCATTCGGCGGCCCTGCCGGGCGCGCAGCGTAAGGGATAGAGGGCGACCCCGCAGCGGCGAAATCCCGCCGGGGCGCGGACGGTATTGGGGATGGGCATTGAGTCAGGGACCAGCAAAGGAGGCTCGCCCTTGCTAGTATCCATCAGCGGACGACACGTGGAGGTGACGCCGGACGTACGGGAGTATGCGGAGAAGAAGATGGCCAAGATGCCGCGGTACTACGACCGCATACAGGCGATCGAGGTCATCCTGGACCACGAATCGGAGAACTTTTCGGTGGAGGTCGTTGTCAGTGCGGACGGCGCTCCCTTCGTGGCGCGGGAAGTCGGGCCGGACAGTTTCGCACTGATTGACTTGGTATCAGACAAGCTGGAACGGCAGTTGACCAAGCACAAGGAACGATTTCGCAACCGAAAGCACATGAACCCCCGGCCGGACAAGGAGCCGTTGTGAACGAAGGCTTCGGGTCGCCGGGCCGGCTCCGGCAGGCGTCGCGTTGCAGGCATGCAGAGACCTGAGTTGGATGACCTCTATGAAATTGCGTGATTTCTTCTGCACGGAAGCCATCATCCCCGAATTGCAGTCCCGCGACCGGAACGGTGTGATCCGGGAGATGGTCCAGGCGCTGTCCGAACAGGGGGCGATCACCGCGGAGCACGCGGAAGCGATCAG
>JAFGJQ010000438.1 GCA_016929015.1 Phycisphaerae bacterium
AAATCCAACCCCTTGGCGATCATCTGCGTGCCCACCACCACGTCCACCCGGTGGGCCTCCACGTCGGCGATCAGGCTGCGATACCGTTCGTCGGACAGCATGGTGTCGCTGTCGACCCGCCGGACGCGGGCCTGCGGATAGTGCTTTTGCAGAGACTCCTCCACTCGCTGCGTACCCGCCCCGAAGGCCACCAGCGGCGATCGGCACGACGGGTTCGGGCACAGGTCCGGCACGTTCAGCCGGTGCCGGCAGTAATGGCACAGGGCCTGCCCGGTGGCGGAATGAAAAACCAGCGTGATGTGGCAGTTCGGACATTCCAGCCGGATTTTGCAGTTCGGACAGAACAGCGCGCTGGCGTGGCCGCGGCGGTTGAGCAAGAGCAGGGCCTGCTCGCCGCGCTCCAATGCCGCGGTCAGGCGTTCTTCCATCAGGCGTGAGAACAACGCATTTCGGCCGATGAGCCGCTGCTCGTCGCGCATGTCCACCAGGTGGACGGCCGGCAGGGGCAGCTCGCGCACGCGGCGCGGCAGGTCGATCCGCTCGTAGTGCCCCGCCCGCTGCGTGTTGACCCAGGTCTCCAGCGACGGCGTGGCGGACCCCAGCAGCACCGGAATGCCCGCCGCCTGGGCCCGCTTGATGGCCACGTCCCGCACGTGGAAGCGCGGGGCGCGGAGGTTCTTGTAGCTCGTCTCCTGTTCCTCGTCGACCACAATCAGGCCGAGGTTCGGGCACGGCGCAAACACCGCGCTGCGCGTGCCGATGACCACGCGCTTGGCCCCGCCGGCGATGGCCTCCCAGATCAGCGAGCGGGCCACGCCCGTCAGACCGCTGTGGATGACGGCCACATCGGAAAAGCGGGCCGCCAACCGCTGCACGAGCTGCGTGGTCAGCGCAATCTCCGGCACCAGCAGAACGGCCTGTCGCCCCGCCGCCAGCACGCGGCGCATGGCGTGAATGTAAACTTCCGTCTTGCCACTCCCGCTGACGCCGAAAAGCAGCAGCACGCGGAACACGCCGGCGTCGATCGCGGTGTGTACACGTGCCAGCGCGGCCTGCTGGTCCGCATTCAACGTGAAGTCCGGCTCGTGTGGAGGCTGATCGAAGTTCGGCGCTTCCGGCGGGCGCTTCACCGTTTCGATGACGATCTGCCCGCGGCCAACCAGGATCCTCAGTGTGGCGGTGGACGCTCCGGTGACCTCGCGAAGCTGACGCACATCCACCGGGCCGCCCGCCTGGGCCAGCGCCTCAAGCACGGCCTTCTGCGTGGCGCCAAGACGGGCGGGCCTGTCTTCGTCGAGCGGTGTCGGCTCGGCCAGTCGGGCGAAGCGGATGGTCTCGAAGCCGGCCTGGCTGCGGACAACCTGCGGAACCAGCGCATGGAGCGTCCGGCCGAGCGGGCAGGCGTAATGATGCGAAATCCACCGGCCCAACTCGAGCAGGTCGGGCGGCAGGAAGCTGCGGGGATCAACCACGGACGCAACGAACCGAAGCGTGCTGGTCCACGGGGCGGTCTGAATCTCCAGGCAGAACCCGTCGAACAGCCGTCCCTTGCGCCCCAGCGGCACCCGCACCCGCTGCCCGGCAGAAAGCTGACCGGCCAGATGCTCCGGCACCGCAAAGGAGTAGGTCTTGTCGATCGGCGCCACCGGCGCAACCAGCGCGACCGGCCCCTCCTTCCCCTCACCCGGCTCCACCCAGAGCCGGGGCGTCTGACTGTCCTTGCATCGTGCGGCCATGGCTGTCCGTACCGCCGATTGTACGACTGGCCGTCCGGTTTGGCGACGTGGCGGCTGCGCGTTGCCTTGCCGGCGACCGGGACGTATGCTGCCGGCACTTGTGGAGAGCTTCCATGCGTGAGGGACGCACGCACCGCATCTGCTGGCGACACACACCCGAGGGGTACGAATTCTGGGTGAAGAGCCGCCCGGACGTACGGCTCGCGTGCCCCGAAATCACAGACGACCTCGGGTTTGAGCTAGACCTTCTCCTCATGGAATCGGGTGTGGACACGGAGCCGTTGCTCACGTTCGATCCGCCGCTGCCCAACGAGGCCGCCAACGCGCGGTGGCTCGTCGACGATCTGGCCGTGGTTGCGGGCAACGCGTATGCGTGGCTGGCGGGTCAGGTGGCGGACTACTACGAGGGAGGCGTCTGCAAGGCTTGTCGCAGGCCACAGGGACCGCGGAATGAACACCCGCTCGTGATGAGCCATCCGCCCGAGGGTGATCTGTGTTTTCCCGGCGCACCCTTCATGTCGCTGGCCTGCCCCCTCATTTGCTCCGAACGCTTTCGCAGCCTGCTCACTCCCGAAGAACAGGCGTGTGCCGACTGGCTGCCCATCGAGCGCGGGCCGCGGTCTCGCCGCAAGTACTTCGAATGCGTGCCGCACCACGTGGTGTCTGAGTGCCCGATCAAGGGAAGCAGCGCCGGGTGGCGATGCGTGGTGTGTGGATTCACGAGCATCACGTCACCCCAAGACTGTGGTCTCGGCGCAGTCGTGGCGCACACCTCGATTTCCGTGCCACGACCGCCCATGTTCGGCGTCGGCTCCCCGACATGGCAGAATCTCGTTCTGCCGGGACCGCGTGCGCGGGCCATCCTCAAGCAGCGGGGCTCACGGGGCGTGTACGTCCGGTCGCTTGGTGTGGCGGAAGCCGACGACGTGGAGAGTGAGGCCCAGTTTCGCCCGTTCGACGGCCGCAAATTCGTAAGGTGGCGGCCCGGCAGCCTGGAGCCGTAGTCGCGGACAGGGATCGGAGCATCGACATGTGGAACGTTGACGCCGAATCAATGTATGATGATCTTGAGCAGGTAGAGATCACCGTCGACGAAACCGGAGTGCATGGACACGACAAAGTTGCCCGATGGTTGATTGCATCGATCTTTCATCTCTCGCTCGAACATGGCTGCGGCGCGGCCCGGGTGTACGACAGTACAGATGAGTATTGCCTCAGAGTGCTTGGCTTTCGGGAAAATGCGGCCCAGCAATTGGGGTATGACATCGAGGAATACGTGCCTGCGCCAGATGTGGTGACGGAACCGGCCTTTGCGATACTCTGTGAACTGTTCGGTCTTTCGCCTGAATCCCCCGAGGGTCGGTTGGAGCATCGCTGCCGCGGCGTGGAGCGAGTGGCCAAGGCCCGGCGCGATCCGCACGAAATCATCATTTGGCTGGACCCGGCGTATGAATCCAGGCAAATACCGACGGTTCGCGAGTGGTATGAATGGGCGTTGCGGAAACAGCCGTGGTACTACCGGATGATGCGACGGATGGGGCTCCGGCGTTGAGTACGGACCGCGCCCGGGCTGGCGTGAGCATCGGCGCGGGGCGCGACGAATTCGATGGTCTGCATCCCAGAAGACCAAGACGCTTGGACAAGCCGTTACGCCATCCGTCCTGCGCAAGAGTGGGGAGGCGGTCTGTGGGACCGAGTCTCTGTTGGGCCGGCTTCCCTGTTGGACCGGCTTTCTGTGTCGCACCGGCTTTCTCGCCATGGCGAGTCGCCTGCGGAGACCAGCCGGTCTCTCCGTCGGTCCTTCACACACTTGGGGAGCTATCTGGCGAGCCTGCGGACAACACAGGCAGCATCCGAGGCGGTCCTGCCTGCCGACGTAGAAATGTCATGAAGACGCCGTGGGCACGCGATGTATGCGTGCAAGCACTCCCCGTCCATCCGCGCGACGGGGAACCGCGCGGATGGACGGGGAATTCGTATCCGTGGCCGATTACAGGCCCGTGGTGCCGCCGAACAGAAGCGAAATCAGAAAGTTCAACAGCAGCGGGAGAAGGCTGGAAAGCAGCCCACTGAATATACTGGTCGTACCCATGATAGACTCCTAGTCAACCGTTCCTTTTGGATCCCATGCCGAGGGTGACGTACGCCGCCATCGCGGCGTACAGATACTGTCGTCAGATGCTCTCGCCCAAACAGAGAAAAATCATACCAGCCGTCGTCGTACTCGTCGAGCCCCCGGACCCCCTGGTTTCAACCGGTACTTCTTTTCTTCACGAACCGTACGTGTCGGCCGTCGTGACGCGCAAAGCCTCTTCCAGCGTGGTCCACCCGCGCAGGACCTTCGTAATCGCGTCCGTTCGCAGCATGACCGCGCCGTGCGCCATTGCGTATCGGTACATCGCCTCCGTAGAGACCTTCTCCATCACCAGATCGGCCATGCCCGCATCAAAGGGGACCAGCTCATAGATGCCAATCCGGTCGAAGTACCCGCTGCGCCCGCATCGGGCACAGCCGGCGCCGCGGAATATCTCCACCTGCGTCCGCTCCGGCGGAATTTCCAGCAGCCGACGCTCGGCCGCGTTGGGCTCATAGCCCTTCTTGCAGTTGCCGCAGATGCGCCGCACCAGCCGCTGGGCCATCACGCCAATGATTGCGCTGGACACGAGATACGGCTCGCACCCCATGTCCAGAAGCCGCGTCAGGGCACCCACGGCCGAGTTGGTGTGAAGGGTGGCGAACACCAGGTGGCCGGTCAAGGAGGCCTCCAGGGCCAGGTGGGCCGTCTCCTCGTCGCGGATTTCGCCCACCATGATCACGTCCGGATCGTGCCGGACGATGCTGCGCAGGGCGGACGCGAATGAGACGCCGAACTCGCGGTTCACCTGCACCTGGTTCACCCCGGGAATGTGGTATTCCACCGGGTCCTCGACGGTAATGAT
>JAFGJQ010000439.1 GCA_016929015.1 Phycisphaerae bacterium
AACCCAGTCCACGACCGCGTTTCGCGTCCAGCCGGTGAAGCCGGGGACGGGTGTGCCGTCGGCTCGGCTGGGGGGAGAGGCGGACCAGTTGTGGAAGTCGTCCACGTCATCGAATTCGCTCCGGTTGCCGCCGGTCGATTCGCCGGATTCCGGTCCGAACAGGATGGGCGAAGTGGTGGGTTCGCGGTAAGCTCTGCCCGCGATTTCCGTCACCAGTCCATCGGCGAGCATCGCTCCGCGCGTGCGGTCGGCGATCACGCGTCGGGCGGTTGCGGACGAGCCGACGGTGGTCAGCGCCGCGCAGAGCATCACGCCGACGACGACGGTGCTGATCGCCACTTCGACGAGGGTCATGCCGCGCCGCGGCCGCGTGAAGCCTGCGTGGTGTGGAAGCCGTTGCGTCATGGGGCAGTCCACTCCGGTTCGTTCAGGATCGCTGCCGCCGTTTCGATGCGTGAGGACTCTTCCGCGGTCGTTCGCAGGGAGATCCGGACGCGACGGAGCACCTGGATGGGCTCGTTGGATTTGTACCGGCCCCGAATTCGGTAGACCATGTCTCGGCTGGGCGTCGGAAACCAGGCCTGTCCTGCGTTGTTCGTGCTGACCAGGCAGCCCGCGCTCTCATTGTCACCCAGTTGCTCGAGCTGGACCTCGCAGGACGCCGTACCGCTCTCGAACTGCAGAACGAGGCAGACCCGGTCGCTCGGCAACAGGGAATCCAGGCCGTCAAAATCGACCCGATACGGGGACATCGAGCTCGACAGGCTGCTTTCCGGCATCAACACTTGGGCGAGGACGTTCGATGTCGGAAGCGCGGAGGCGTTCGCACGGCGGATCTGCACCCATGTGCCGCCCGTGGCGGACAAGTATGACTCGACGACAAGCGTGACGCTCGTGATGGACCACGACACGGCGTTGCCGGGAAGCGTCGGCTCGAAATACTGCCCCACCCACGCGTCTTCCTGAACGGTGTAGGTTCTTGACTGGCCCGAGCCCATGTCGTGGTATGCGAGGATGGTTTCGTCGCTTTCGACGAGGGACGTTCGTCCCGGCTGTGTGACGGTTTCCGATTCAAAGTCGAGGCTGAAGTCATTGACGCGGTTCAGAACGTTTGCCGTTGTCGTTCCGTTGAATACCCGGACGAGCGGAGAGCCTGTGCCGGCCCACGAGTAGCGGACGATCTCCGGCGAGCCGTCGCCGGTGCGATCGGGCACGGCGAAGGTGACGGCCGTGGCGGTGCGCTCGGTGAAGGACTGCGCGCATGACAGTTCGGCGGCCAGGTCGGCGGCGACGGTTGCGGCGTCGCCGGTCTGGGACGCGATTCCACTCGGCGGCATGGCCCGTGACGCGAGGACGACGGCGGAGACGATACCGGTGGTCAGGAGGGTCATCAGCGTCATGCTGATGACCAGCTCCACGAGGGTCAGGCCGCGTGCCGGCGGGTTGTGTCTCCGCGTGGTCACTGGATCGTCACCTCTCCCGTTGCCGAGACCAGCACGGCCCGGGTTTCTACGCCGATGGTCAGGTCGACCCGTCCTGCCGCCTTGGGGGTTCCGTATCCGTCAAACGTGACAAACGTCTTGCTGCCGAAGTTCACGCCGGTGAGGGTGGCGTGGTAGGGCGCGGCCGCCAGGCTCACCTTGTGGTCGCTCTGGGAATGGTCGAGGCCGCGGACGTTCGGCAGCGTGTACTCGTGCTTGGTCAGGTCGAATGTCACGCTCTGGCTTCGGCTGCACGTCCGGGCGTGCTGGCGGGCCATGCGAAGGTCCATCGCGAGGCGGGTGGCCGCGGCGTCGGCCCGCTGCCGGGCGATGAGGCGTCCGTAGCGTGGCACGGCCAGGGTCGCGAAGAGGCCGAGGATGACGGTGACGGCCAGAAGCTCGATCAGGGAGAAGGCCGGCGGCCGGTGTGGACGACGCTGTTGCTGTCGGTTCTTCATCATACGCAGGACTCGCCATGCGTTGCGTGGTTTCGGCATGCCGTTGGGCTACGGCTTGGCCTTGGCCGCTTCGATGGTGAATTCCTCCAACTCGGCCGTGGACACGTTGGGATCGAAGTCTCCGGTGGAAAGGACGGCAAGCCACCCGGTGCCTCCGATGAGGGTCGGGGAGGTGGGCGTGGCTTTGACGTACACGTTGCTCAATCCGTTGATGGGGTTGGCCGGAAACGGCTCGCGCAGGTAAGGTCCGTAGATGAAGGGCGTTCCGAACGTGGTGCTGGTGTTGCCGGCTTCATCCGTGTAGCGCGTCAATTGCAGGGGGAAGTTGGCGTTGACCGGCGCCCCGGTGCTGGGGTTGTACCCCGGGTACTTGCGGTGATCGGCGTAGTACAGTTCCATCGCCTGGCGGACCGAGGCCATCGTAGCCTCCAGTGCGTTTGCTTTGGCCCGGCGGGAGGCCGTGGTCACGCGCGGCACGGCAATTGCCGCGACCACCCCGATGATGACGACGACGATCACCAATTCCACCAGGCTGAAGGCGCGTGCTCGCATATGTGTGTCCCGCAAGCGGTGCCCCCTTGCTGCCAATGCCTTCGTTCCCCGCCGCCGTGAAAAGGAATCGGGCCGCCGGGAGTTCGTCACTCAACCGTGCGGCCCGGTCGTGTTCATGGCATGTCGTGAACGGATCAGTACGTGTTGTACTTGATGTTGGAGTCGTCCACTTCCGTATCCGTCGTATTGGCCTTGATGTCTCCGGTCGTGTTGTTATAGACCCAGCCGACGTCCCCTGACGCGGAGGCCGGGCCTGTGGTCTGAACGTCCACTGCGGTTTGGCCCTTCTTCGCTCCCACGGGCAGCGGGGGCAGTTGCCGCAGATACGGGCCGTAGATGTGCACGTTTGCCGTAGTGCCCACGTTTCCGGCGGCATCGGTCTTCTGGGTCAACTCGTTCTCGAACGCCGCCGACGTGGCGGTCGTGGACGCGGGGAATTTGCCGCCGTGTTCGACGGCGTACAGGTCAATGGCGTTACGCAGGGCGGCCAGGTTGGCGCGCAGCGCCGAATCGGCGGCACCCTTGGCGCCTCGGCCGATCCGCGGGACGGCAATGGCCGCGATCACACCGATGATCACGATGACGATCACCAACTCGACGAGACTGAAGGCTCTTGTCTTCTTGTTCAAACGCATTGGGTCCACTCCCTGGCTCCACGGAACCATTCGAGGTCTGGGGAAAACGGATCCCGGTGTCCACAGGACCGCTGCTGGTTGTACTATCGACCCGCATGAGCGGCGTCTTGAGTTAGGGCGTTTCTCCGGACTGCGTGTCCACACGCAGTATTACCGGTCCATCGAAGCACTGGAACGTGGCTTCGGCGTTCTCCACGTGGGTCAGTGTGCATTCCTGAACGCTCTGGCCGATGCGCAGCAACTGGTCGTCCAGGATGACGATTCCCGCATCTCCGCCCGCCAGAACGGCCGAAAGCCGGTGGGACCGGGCGAACGTGACCGATGCGGCGGACAGGCCCGGCAGTTCGCCGTCCGGGCCGGCGTCTCCGGGCTCGCGGGGCTCCTGGGGCTGCTGTCGCGGCGGCGCAAACGGGTCGCGGGCGGGCTCGGGGGTCGGCGGGGCCGGCATGTTTCGTGGGAACGGTGCCGCCTCGACGCGTGCCGAGTCTGCCAGAGCGAGTCCCGCCGGCCCGGTTGCTCTTGGCGCGGCGTCGGCGGCCCGGGCCGCGCCGGTTGCGTCCGAAGCCCCTGGTCCGAGCAGTCGGTCCACGACGACGGCGACCAGACCCAGGGCGATCAGAGCGGCGTAGATTTTCTTTCGCCGGGGTTTCATTTTTCCGTTGATTCCTCCGCCGCCGGCCCGGCGGGCTCCGTTGCGGCGTAGAAGCTGACCGTCAGTGTGGTTTCCGGCACGGCGCCGGCCGCGGCCCGCGACGAGTGCGGGGCGCCCATGTCCAGGTTCGTGATATCCGCCCAGAATGGGCTGGCTTCAAACGCCTGCAGGAAGGCCATCCAATCTGCGAATCGGCCCGTTCCGCGAATCGTGTAGCGTGTTTCCCGGATTCCCGGATAGTCCGTGGTGGCGACCGGGGCGACATCGCTGAGGCTCAGATTGTTGGCACGGGCCAGTTCCGCGATGGTGTTCAGGTCCTGCTCCAGTTGCATCTGACGGGGCAGGGCGCCGAGCGACTGCACGCGGTCTCGCGTGGCCTGCAGTTGTGCTTGGGCGGCCAGGAGGGCCGATCGCATTTGAGACACCTCGTCATCGAGACGGAGTACCTCGTCCCGGTTGGCCCGCAAGGTTGCCGCCGCCTGACGAGGCGGCCCGAACGCGAACCACGCGCCGACGGCCAGGCAGGCGCAGACCAGCGCTCCTCCAATCGCGTCAACGGCTAATCGTGGTGTGGGGGAATGCATTACAGTCTCACCAACTACACTGCAGCTCGAATCGAATTGCCTGTCCCGCCCGCGAGGGATCCAACCCCGCCCCGAGCAACTCCACGTCGGCAAACACGCCATTCTGCTTCAGTTGCGACATGAACGCATACAGGTGCCCGTGGTCGAGCGCGTACCCGGACAGTCTCAGGCTTGTTGACGCCTCCAGCACAACGGGTTCGTCTTTCGTTTGCGCAATGCGGCCCGTACCGCCGGGTCTCCGCACACCGGGATCCTGTGACGATGCGGAGGTGGACAGCGAGGTCAGCCAGACCTCGTCCGGCAGGCAGGCGGTGATGAACCCGACGAGAGCGGACCAGGGCCTTTTGGCTCGCAACGTTTCCGATCGAGCGAGGTGGAGATCGAGCGTCTCAGACTCGCGGATCGTTGCGATGAGGTCCCGCTGGAGCGCCGTCCGACCCTGTTGCACGCTTTCGCAGCGTCGGGACAACCCGGATGCCTGGGCCCGACGTGTGACGCTCATTGCGACGGGTGCGGTTGCGGACCCGACGGCCACCAGCACGAGCAGGGCCCACCCGCGGGCCCGTCGTGTCGCGGCCTGTCTCTGCACGATGTCGGCCGGCAGGAGATTTACGTTAACCATGTGCCGCCTCCGCGGGGATGGCCAGGCCGACGGCCACCGCCAGTTCGGGCAGAGGAACCTTCTGGAGTTCCGCCGGTCTTGCGTCTTTGAGAATCGCGGACCCGGAATCCGGCGCAAACGCGGCCGCCCGGACATCGATGCCGAGTTTTCCGGCGAGGTACCGATCCAGGTTCGGCAGCGCGGCGCCCCCGCCGGTCAGGAGCAGTCCGCCGGCTGCGCTTTGAGGATAGTATTGCAGAACGTATGCGTAGGAGCGTTCAAGCTGCGAGGCGAGCGATTCCAGCTCCGTGCGGAGGACTGCGTGCAGCATGCCGTTGAGGCTTCCGGCGGACGACGCGCCGCCGCTGCGGTCGGCCAGAACACCCTGCTCGCACTTGTGCACCTCCGCGCTTTGCGTGGAGATGCCGAACCACTCCGCGATGAGGCTGGTCCAGCGGCTTCCGCCCGCGTCGAACACCCGTGTCAACACGGGTACGTCGCCGAGGCACAGGATGAGTCGTGCGCTGCTGTGGCCGAGGTCCAGAACACCGTGGACCTGGTGCGCGGCGTTTGGCCGGGGATTCCGTAGCACGGCAGCGAATCGGGCCAGCGCGCATGCGCTGGCGTCGATCTGGCGGCAGTCCAGTCCGGCCCGGCCGCAGAATTCCCAGATGCGAAGGGCGTGTTCCCGTCGAACGGCCACGCCGACCGCGCCCAGCAGATCGGCCCGTTTCTTCGGGAGCGACCAGTAGGCCAGTTCGTATTCCTCCCCCCCGGCGTGCAGCAGCCGCTCGAGTTCCGCATGAACGGCCTTATCCGGACCGTTGTTTGCCGCGGCCTCGGCCGGGACCTCCAGCACGTGCAGTTCGGCCTGTGGGGGTCCGATCGCGGCGGCGGCGGTCCGCCCCACGAATCGGTGGCGTTTGATGAGGCTGCGCACGCAGTCGGCGCTGGCCTGGAGGTCCGGCTCGGCTGATTGATCGTGACGCGCCGGTGTTTGCACGGACCGGACCAGTTCCCAGACCGCATCAACGCGGCGGAGTTGCACGGCTCGGATGGACGCCGCCCCAACGTCCACGCCGATGCGCGAGACTCGGGATCGCACGGATGTCAGGAGGGCTGTCACGTCCTTGCACCTGCCTCTCAACGAACCGCCGTGGCGATGTCGAACAGCGGCATGAACAGTGAGACCGCTACCGCACCGACGACCGTTCCCATGATAATGATGATGACCGGCTCCAGGAGTCGAGTCATGATTCCCAGCAACTCCTCGTTTTCCTCGTCCAGCACGTCTGCCGCGAAGGAGACGGCGTTGCCCAGTGCTCCGCTCTGCTCGCCGGTGTGGATGGCCTGGCAGATGGTCGGCGAGATGAGTCCGGAATCCAGCAGGGTGGCGCTCATGGAGCCGCCGGACGAGACGGCTTCGACGATGGAATCGAACAGCGACTGGAATCGGCGGCTTCGGGTGACCTGCCGGGCCAGTTCAAATGATTCCAGCACGCTCACGTGCGACTGGATGAGCAGCCCCAGAATGCGGAACGCGCGGGCCTGGATGAGCCTGGACGCCAGGTGTCCCAGCAGCGGCGGAACCAACTGAACGTCGGCGAGCCACTGGCGGCCGGCGTCGGTTCGGACCGCGGTCACGGCCCCCGTCACCAGCAGCGCCAGCCCGGCGGCGGGCAGATACCAGTGCGCGCGGAGCGCGTCTGCGAGCGTCAGCAGGGCGGCGGTCGAGGTCGGCACGGGCACCTGGAGCGAGGTGAACAGGCCGCCGAACCGCGGGATGACGAAGAACAGGAGCACGCACACGATACCCGAACACAGCAGCGTGAGCAGCGCCGGATAGGCGGTGGCGGCGATGATGCGGTTCACGATGGCTCGCCGTCTGGAGATGATTTCCGACAGCCGCACGAAGGTGTCCGGCAGGGTGGCGCTGGCTTCACCCGCGGCCACCACGGCGCAGTACACCGGATCAAACACGCCGGGGTGCCGGGTAATGGCGTCCGCCAGAGGCACGCCGCCTTCGATGTCCGTCCGGATTTGCGCGATCAGCGCGCGGTGGGCGGGGCGGGTCATCTGGCGACCGATGGCCGCGAGGGCCGGCACCACTCCGCTGCCGGAGGTGAGCAGCATGGCCATTTCGCGTGTGAAGAGCAGGAGGTTCCGCAGGGGGAGGTGCGTGGCGGGCGCGCCATCCGCAGGACCGGCTGCTTCCGGCAGCTCGCCCGCGTGGAGGGCGACGCCGGGTCGTCCGGGCTCGGTGATCCGATCCGCTGAGCGGTCTGCGGCCGCCGGCCTGGCGGGCCGGTCGTGCAGATCGCCCGGATGCATGGTTTTCTGAGCAACGGTCATACGATCAACACCTCAACCGTGTGCCGGCGTCGATTCAGTCGCCGGCCAGAACGCTCGTGGCCGGCGTTTTCGCCGACCTGCCGCGTTTCGGATCGGTCGCGACGGCTGCGGCTTCCGCCGGCGCGTCGGGCATCTCTCCGCCTTCCGAGCGGGTGACGCGCAGGACTTCCTCCAGCATGGAGTCTCCTCTCTCGACCACGTCGAGTGCCTTGTCACGCAGCGATCTCCAGCCTTTGCGATGCAGGTAATCCCGCAGATCACCCTCCTTGGCCCCATTGTTGATGAGTTTGCGGATGCCGGAGTCCAGGGGCATCACCTCGTAGATGCCCAAGCGGCCCCGGAAACCGGTGTTGTGGCACTGGCGGCAGCCTTCGCCCTTGGAGAACAGCTCGTTGGTGCGGTGGCCCCAGCCGACGGATTCCAGAAGCGTTGGGGCAGGGTAGTACGAGGTCTTGCACGCCTGGCAGATCGTGCGGGCCAGTCGTTGGGCGACGAAGCCCAGCACGGCTGACGTAATGAGGTAGGGCTCGATGCACATGTCCAGGAGACGCGCCACGCCGCCCGGGCAATCATTCGTGTGCAGCGTGGAGAGTACCAGGTGGCCGGTCAGGGCGGCCTGCACGGCCACGCGAGCCGTTTCCTCGTCGCGGATTTCGCCGACCATGATGATGTCGGGGTCTTGGCGGAGGGTGGATCGCAGGGTGCGGGCGAAGGTCAGGCCGACGCCGTCGTTGACCTGTATCTGGTTGACCTGGGGCAACTGATACTCCACCGGATCCTCGACGGTGACGATGTTGACCTCTTCGCTGCGGAGGAGGTCCAGGGCGGAGTACAGGGTGGTCGTCTTGCCGCTTCCGGTGGGGCCGGTGACCAGCACCAGGCCGTGCGGTGAATGCAGCATAGCCTCGACCTCCTTCTGATCGTCCGGGGCCATTCCCAGCACGCTCAGGTCGAAGCTGAGGTTGCTCTTGTCGAGCAGGCGGATCACGATTTTCTCGCCGAGTACGGTGGGCATGCTGGAGACGCGCAGGTCGATTTCGCGTCCGTCGGCCACCAGGTGTACGCGTCCCTCCTGGGGCAGTCGCCGCTCGGAAATATCCATGCGGCCGATGACCTTGATGCGGGAGACGATGGCCGCGTGCATTCCTCGGGGCGGCGCGAGGAGTTCACGCAGGCGCCCGTCGATGCGGTAGCGGATGTGGGTTGCATTACGGTCCGGCTCGATGTGGATGTCGCTGGCGCCGTCTCGGAGCGCGCTGAGGATGGCCAGGTTGACCAGGTTCACGACGGGGCTGCCGTCGACCATCTTGTCGAGGTCGGTGACGGGCCCCTCGTCGACGGCCTCGTTCTCGGTGATGCGGACGTCGCTCTCCTCGATGGAGGCGAGGAACGCGTCCACCGTGACTTCGGAGGCGAGGTATTTGCGTTGGAACTCGCTGAGGTTGTCCTCCAGGGCCAGGACGGGGCGGATCTGGCAGCCGGTCAGGCTGGCCAGCCGGTCGAGCGTGGGGACGGACTGGGGCTCCGTCATGGCGACGGTCAGTTCGCCGCGGACCTTGAACATGGGGAGGACGACCAGCCGCTCGGCCTCTTCCCGCGGGATGCACCGGGCGATCTTGGGGTCGATCAGGCCGTGTCGGAGAACGCAGCCCTGCACGCCGAGCCGCTTTGCCAGCGCATGGACGAGAGAGCTGGTCGAGACCGCCCCCATGTCCAGCAGGCTGGCCCCCAGGCGTTGCCCGGTGGTCTGCTGCTTGCTGAGGGCCTCGGCGAGCTGGTCCGGCGTGATGACGCCGTCCGCCACAAGCTGTTCACCGAGACGGTTGGGCTGTCCGATCATGGCACTTCCTACATGAAACTCCGCACGGCATCCTGTACGTTTTCGAAGACCTGGAACCGGCCGCTGAGGCCGGTGAGTTCCAGAATCTCGCGACAGGTCGGACTGAGCGACACGAGCTTGAGCTGCTGGTTCTGCTCATTCATGGCATCCGCCGCGTCGAGCAAGGTTTCCAGGGCGGCGCTGTCCATGTAGGGCACGTCCTGGAGGGCGATCACGAAGCGGGGCTGGGGTGCCTCCAGCCTGGTCTTCAGCATGGTCTTGAACACTTCCGCGTCTTCATCCACCAGCGGCCCCATGGGCATGTGGACGTCGATGCTGCCTACCTTCTGCGATTCGATCTTCACACAGCGGCCTCCGACTGAACCTCCGTCGCGAGCAGGGGCAGGTCCTGGCGTCGCGCCTGGTGACACCGTTCCACGGCCTGCGTGATCAGGTTGCCCAGGTCCGGGCGGGCGCCGGCCCCCATGGCGATGCCGCCGCGGAACCGGACCGCCCGGCTGTTGGGGATTTCGGCCGTGGCTGCGACGAGTTTCTGCAGCAGTTCACCGGCGATCAGGACGGCCAGGTCCAGGTCGACCCGGCGCAGCAGCATGAGGAATCGCGATTCGTCGAAGCGGGCGAGCAGATCGCTGGTTCTGCATCGCTGGGCCAGCAGGTTTCCGGTGCGCGAGATGAGCAATCCGGCCTGCGTCCATCGTCCGCCCTCCTCCAGCGTACGCAGGCCCTCTGCAGCGATGATCAGGACGGCCAGCGGCTCGCTGCGGCGGCGGGCCTCGTTCCAGATGCCTTCCGCTTTCTCCGTGAAGGCGCTGAGGGTGAGCAGCCCGGAGACCGGGTCGGTTGTGGCCGTCGCCCGGCTGCGGCAGACCTCCAACAGCATGACCCAGCACTGCGAGACGAGTCGCTCGATCGTGTCGAGCAGATCACGGGGCGGCGGACCGGTTTCGGCGGCCGGCGGGAGTTCCCCGACGGTCACCACGCCGATCGTGCGGCCCGCCTGCTGCACGGGAAAGGCCCAGGCAATGGGCCCGTGCCCGGTGGCCGCTGCGTCGGGCACCGCTGCGCGGCAGGCGGGATCGCTTGCCCGCCAGGACTGACCGGTGCGGATTACGTGGCCCATCACCCCGCTGGGCGTCACGATGATTTCGTTCGTGTTTGCGGATTCCGCCGCCCGGAGCGGGACGGGAGCGTCTTCCTCCGACAGAATCCGGTAGGGTTTCACGCGGGCCGCGCGGCAGCTCTTGTGCAGCAGCCCTCGCAGAAACTCCTCGAACTCCGGCCAGGGGTCGGCATCGTGGCGGTAGCGTTCGAGCCAGTCGTCAAACTGCTGCAGGGCCTCGCCCAGACGGCGAATGTCCGACGCGACGGGGGCTTGAGCGGGTGTTGCGCCGCACCTCGGCTTGGCATCCGTCGGTTCGTTCTGACGCCCCGCGCGGTGGCCGGACCAGGCGGCGACAAGCAGGATGGCGATCGTTCCTGCCGTGAGGACGCCGATCGAGCCCGGTTCGAGGCCGCCGGCCTCGTTCCTGATGATCAGGAATAGAGCGAGCCAGAAGCCGGCGCAGCACACGGCGACGATGCTGCCGGACAGAAGGCCCCGCCATCGACCGGCCACGCCGGCGATGATCATCATGAGCGCCCATTCGAATGCGAGGACCCCGCTCATGTTGCCGCTCCCTGCCGAGGTCCGATGGTGGACGATACAGGCGGTATGGGTGTTTGCGGCGGCGTATTCAGTCCGCTGGTCTGTTTCTGCATCGCGAGCAGCGCACCCGGCTCCCTGCCGATCCAGTCGCGAATGATCTGGTCGAAGACCGTGGCGAGCTTCGGATCGACGGTGGTTCCGGACTCCTCGTGGAGGATGTCGAGGGCCTTGGACCACTCGAACGCCTTTCGGTATGACCGGGTGGTGGTCAGGGCGTCGAAGACGTCGGCGATTTGGATCACGCGGGCCAGCAGGGGGATTTGCTCACCCCGCAGGCCGTCCGGATAGCCGGAGCCGTCGTAATGCTCGTGGTGGTGGCGTACGCCGGCGACGACCTCGCTGAGCTGCGGTACGCGTCCGATGATCTCGGCGCTGCGGTCCGGATGGGACTGGATGTGCCGGAATTCCTCGGGGGTGAGCTTGCCGGCCTTCTTGAGCACGTCGTCGCGGATGCCGATTTTGCCGACGTCGTGGAGGAGGGCGGCCCACTCGAGCGTTTGGAGGTTGTCTTCGGCGAAGCCCAGGGCGCGTCCAAGCAGCAGGGCGTAGAATCCCACCCGGTTGGAGTGACCGGCCGTGTACTCATCCTTTTGATCAATCGTGCTGACCAGGACGCGTACGACGTCGATCGACATGCTCTGCACGGCCTGCACCAGGCGCAGGTTTCGGATCAGGTCGGCGCAGAAGACACAAAGCGACTCGAGGAGCTGCATGTCGCCCGCTTCCAGGACGTGTGAGGCACATCCGGCTGCGCCTTGTGAGAGCACGATCGACCAGCAGAAGGGCTCCTGCTCGTCGCACACGGGTGCGGCCAGGACCTGACGGACGACGTGGTCCGCGTCCCACGGCTCGCGGTCCGGGTTGGTCTCCTGCATGACCACGGCGCGGCGTTCGGAGACGCACCGGGCGACGGCCTCGTCGATCAGGGGATCCTGGGCACACGGGATGAACGTCCGAATGCCGACCGGGTTCTCGTTGTTCTGCCGGGGGCCGGGGACCAGCCAGACGGTGCTGTCGGGGTAGCTTTGCTGGAGGCTCTGGAGGAAAAGGCCGACGACCTCTTCCTCGGTGCGGGCCCCGGGCAGGCGACGCGTGACCTCGAAGAGAATTCCGAGGTGCTCGTACGCCCGCAGAAGCTCCGCCGCCATTCCGTCGCGCTCGGCTTCCAGCCGGTCGATCGCCTCCTGCAAGTGATTGGCGAGGGACTCCACGCGGGACGGCGACCCGGTCGCGCGGTCGGACGGCGCGTCCGGCCTGGGTTGTCTCGCGTGGGTTTCCTCGGGCATGTAGTCGTCTCCGGGGTCTTCCGCGGCAACGATCCGTCAGCAGCGGGTTGCGTCTTCTCCGCACGTTCGTCGCGTGAGTATGTTTTCGATCTCGGCCACGAGCCGTGACGGCGAGAACGGCTTGGCGAATATGCGGACGCTCTGGCTTCCGAGTTCCCCGGCCAGGTCGGCCTGGTCACAGCGTGAGCTCAGGATCAGGATGGGGATGTCCAGGCCGCGTTCGTGTCGCACCCATCGGACCAGTTCGATGCCCGTCATTTCCGGCATGTTCACGTCGGAGATCAGGATATCGATGCACCGGCCGTCTTCCGCGCGGTCATCCGCCTGCAAGCGGGCCTGGGCATCGGCGCCGTTGGAAGCCACCTCCACTTCGTGTCGGTTCTTGCGGAGCCACATGGACAGCAGGCTGGCCTGGTGGGCGTTGTCTTCAACAATCAGGATTCTCGCCATGTCCGGCTCCTCGATATCCGGTTCCTTGCGTCATCGCGCGGCCGCGGGGGACGGGGTTTGCACCGCCGCCGCGTTGCGGCACGGCAGGCGAACGACAAACGCGGCCCCGTGGCCTTTTTCGCTGATCAGCTCGATATCACCGCCGTGCCGCTGCACGATCTCGCGGGCCGTGGTCAACCCGATGCCGGTCCCCGATTCGGCCATGACCGAGGGGTCGTTGCCCCGCTGGAAGCGTTCAAAGATGCGTGCGTGGTCTGCGGCGTCGATGCCGATTCCGTCATCCTTGACCATGATCGCCACTTCCGACGCGTCCACCTGGCAGCCGACGTGCACGTGTCCGCCCGACGGCGTGTATTTCAGTGCGTTGCCCAGGAGGTTATTCATCACCACGGCGAGCTTGTCCCGGTCGGCCTGCAGCACGGGCAGCTTGGCCGGCAGGGACAGTTGCAGATCGATGGACTTTTCCTCGGCCAGCCCGCGCACGTCCTGGACCGCCTCGGTCAGCAGCCGGTGCAGGTCCACGTCGTCCGGGACGAGCTGGAGCGTGCCGACCTCCATCTGGGACAGGCTGAGGATGTCCTCCACGAGCCGCGACAGCCGCTGGGTCTCCTTCGTGATGACGTTGTAGCACTCGGTGATCACCTTCGGATCGTCGAACATGCCGCTGGAGAGCGTTTCCGCGTACGCCCGGATGTTCGTCAGCGGCGTCCGCAGTTCGTGGGTCACCTGGGAAACGAACTCCTCGCGGGCCTTGTCCGCGCGCAACTGCTGCGTGATGTCGCTGACCAGCACCACGGACGTGCCATGTGCGCGCGGTCCGTGCGGCGTGGAAACCCGAACCCGGTAGCTGCCCTCGCCGGCCTCGCCGTGCACGATCTCGTTGATGCTCGAGAGGCTTCCGGTTGCCGAACGGGCGCGCTCCACCACCTGAAGAATCAGCGTGCCCAGGGGCGACGCTTCGATCTGCGCCAGGCTGTGCCCGGCCAAGCCCGGTTCGGGAGACGTGCTGATCCAACGGCTGATCTTGACGTTTGCGAATCGGACGTTCCCGTCTTCGCCCACCACCATCAACCCGTCCGGCATGGACTGCAGCGCGTCCGCCAGGTCGCCGCCGGAAGACCGTTCGAGCACCGTCCGGAGCTCGGTGTTGGCCGTGGAACGGCGGGCCTGAGTCCGAAACTCATCGGCGAGGTCGATGAGTCGGTTCCAGCTCGAGGCGACGACTCCCAGTTCGTCGGAGAGCCGCAGCGAGCTGAGTTCCTGTTCCAGCGTGTCGCGGTGCGCGGTCAGCGTGTCTGCGATCTGGGCCACGCCGCGGAAGTGGTGCCGCAGGCGGTGGTACACCAGCCAGAGTGCCCCGACGGCGATCAGAATGGCCGTCGGCGTCCAGCTTCGGGCCAGTCCCAGGCCGGTGCGTGCCTCGGGCGGATGAACCTGGGCCAGCAGCAGGCGGGCGCCGGACGGTCCGCCGTGTACCGGGGTCACGACGCGATAGCGCCGTTCGCCCGTGGCGGTCTGCACGTCGCGGATTTCCAGTCGAACCGGAGCGGCCTCCGCCGTGACGGCTGCTGAAGCGTGGGGCTTGCCGATTTCCTGCGTGTGGATGGAGGCGATAACGAGTCCGTCGGTGTCGGTCAGCCGGAGTTCATCACATCGGTAGAACGCGGCGAAGGATCGCAGGACCCGTTGCTGCGCCGCCGCGTCGGTTGCATCCGTTTCCTCCAGTTGACCCGCGACCAGCTCGATTGCCAGGCGCATGGACTGCACGCTCTGGTCGGCCATTTCTCGGCGTGTTTCCATGACGGCCAGCGTGGCGACCATGCACAGGCTGAGTGTGTACACGCCGACCAGGCTCACCCCCAGCCATCGCGGGATTTCCTCCTGCCACCAGAACTGTCTCAATCGTGTCCAGAATTTAGTCACAGGCGCAGCCTCTTCATCCGGTTCGCTTTCGGAGGCACCGCGGGCGTCGGGAGCATCCCCGGGCAGCCGACGGACTACTCCCTTCTATCGTCCTTCCCCGTGGTCGGCATTCGTCCGGAGCGAGGGCCGGCACCGGATTGCAGCAGGGTTCTCGGACCGAGGCAGACTCACGCCGGGCGTGGGCGGGTTATCGGCCGTCGTGATCGGATCTTGCCGAGGGCGCACCTTGCCGGTGCTCCATCCGGCACGCAAACCGGATTGCGCGTGGACGTCTTTTGCGGCCTCCGCATGCGCCACAGGCTCCGAGCCGTCATGCAGGTTGCGGATGCCTGTTTCTCTTCGGTTGACGGGCGGGACGCGGTGAATCTACAATGATGAGAGGGGCGGTGTGCCGTGTTGGTCCTATCTTTCGGCGATTCTCTCCCGTCCATTCTCCGTGCGCGGTGTGTCGGCATGATTCGTTAACCGGACGGTCCGCTTGCGCGATGCCCCGGCAGCCTCTGCGCGGCGGCCGCGCCGTGCGTGACGATCTGATGAGGGGAGCTTGTACGCAAGATGATTACGGACGAATCTCTCATCTGCGCGGCATGTGGCTACATGGTCTACGGCCTCCCGGATGCCGGCTTGTGTCCGGAGTGTGGCGGCAAGTACGTGGTGCGGCCCGTCGAACCGGCCAGGGCGTTGGCCGCTTTCTGCAGGTGCATTCCACGCCCTCTGCGTCTCTGGCGGGAAGCTTCGTTGCTCGGCGCACGCGACGTCGTCGTGCGGCGGTTCTTCGTGCTGGGCCTGACCACGCTGCTCACGGCGGGTTTTGTCGTTGCGCAGGTCCTGATCGCTTACCTCCGATACCGTCTCTCGCCACCCTGGGGTAAGGATGCGATCGGGAGCACCGTCGCCGAGGCGGGAGCCGGTTCGGGCTTCCAAGTGCACGTGGGCGGCTGCATTAACGTGTTCATCATTCTGGTTGTGGGACAGATCGTGGTGGTGAGGCTTCTGGACGTTTGGTGGCGGTTCGACGCCTGGCGTTTTTTCATTCCGCGTGATCTGGCCCGGAGCCTGTTTCGCACAGTCTCCGTGATGGTTCCCGTGCTGATGATCATCCCGATGTCGGCGGTGCTTGGCTGGCAGGTGCTGAACTGGTGGATGCCAGCCCCGCCCGGTTGGCCGCCGAGTTTCCTCGGCGTGTTACCGATCTACAACCTGCGTCTTACGCCGCCCGACGTTCCGCTCCTTGTCGGGGGCGCGGCACTGTTGCTGTCCGTGACCGTCTCGGCCGTGCTCCTCGTGCGCTTGAACCACCGTGCCCTGCGTGCCATCCGGCTCGGGAACCTCGGCGTACGCCGCGTCCGTTGACATTTCGACCGGTCGGTCCGAGGCGGCGGTGGGCGAGCCCGGGTCGGGTTGCCAAGCCGTCACACGGGGGTCCGGGCATTCCATCCCACCTTGCTCGGTGCCGGGGATGGGCCGTATAATGGGACGGCGGGGCGAGGCAGGAGGGTGGAGCCTCGCCAGGTGGTGCGTCACTCGGGCCGACTGATCGGCGAGAGGCGCTATCGTGGCGTCCTTCGTTCGGTTCACGCCCGTGGGGGGCCGATTCGGGAAGGGCGATGCATGTGACA
>JAFGJQ010000440.1 GCA_016929015.1 Phycisphaerae bacterium
GATCCATCTGCCGCAGGCAGAAGCGTCGTGTCAAGGGCAAGTATACTGGCTGCCGTGCACGAAGCTCCGTCGAGGGGCCTCGTCGGCGTCCGTCTCCAGGATGACGTTCTGTCCCTCGTAATAGTACCGGGTCACCTCGACGTTCGCACCCCCGGAGTCGACGATTCGTTCCACCCGCCGCCCCAGGGCGTCGTACGTGAAGGCGATGTAGGCCGTGCCGGAGGGCTCGGGAGCCGGAGAACCGGACGCAGGCGGCTCGGGGGCGCCCAGGGCGTTGCCGGGTGAGCGGGAGGGGATTCCCGCGAGGGTGGGGCCGAGACCCCGGACACCGCTGCGCGGCGTCAGGGGCAGGTGAGAATCTCGGCCCAGCGATTTTCCGTAAGGTTGCCCGCGAACAATTCGCCCGTCCGCGATGCGGTGCCGGGCTACGAATCGTCCTCGTCGGGCTCGTCTTCTTCGTCGTCGTCCGCGAGGGATTCGGCGGCGGCGGCCTGGGCTTGGGAGAACTGCTCCCACTCATCCAGTGTCATGGCGACCTCGCGGGCCTGGGAGCCCTTGTAGTCGCCCACGACGCCGGCGGCGGCCATCTGCTCAATCAGACGTGAGGCGCGCGCGTAGCCGACACCCAGGCGGCGCTGCAGCAGGCTGACGCTGCCGCGCTGGCTCTCCAAAACCACGCGGACTGCGTCGTCAAACATGGGGTCGCGGTCTTCCAGCGAGCCCACGTTTTTGGCCCGCATCTGCATCAATTCGGGATGGAACTGCGGCTCCGCACGGTCGCGCAGCCATTGGATGACGTTGTGCAGCTCCACGTCGTCCATGTACGTGCCCTGACAGCGCAGCAGCTTCGAGCTGCCCGGCGGCAGGAAGAGCATGTCGCCCTGCCCCATGAGCACCTCCGCCCCGTTCTGGTCCAGCACGATGCGCGAGTCCATCCGCGACGACACCCGGAACGCCACCCGGCACGGCAGGTTCGACTTGATGAGACCGGTGACGACCTTCACTTCCGGCCGCTGCGTGGCCACCACGATGTGCACGCCCACCGCCCGCGACTTCTGCGCCAGCCGCGACAGATGATGCTCCACCTCCTTCGCGGAGGTCATCATCAGGTCGGCCAGCTCGTCGATGACAATGACGATGTAGGGCAGCCGCTTGGGAATCTGGGCCCGCTCGTCGTCCGATGTGGGCTGGAAACGCTCGTTGATCTCCTCTTCCGTCAGGCGATTGTAGGCCGTGATGTTGCGCACCCGCGCTTCCGCGAGAAGCTCGTACCGCTCGTCCATCTTCGTGACGGCCCATTCCAGGATCGACTCCGCCCGGCCCATGTCCGTCACGATCGGGCACATCAAATGCGGCACTTCCTTGAACTGGCTCATCTCGACCATCTTCGGGTCCACGAGAATCAGCTTCACGTGGTCCGGCCGCTTCGTCATGAGAATGCTGGCGATGATCGAGTTGATGCACACGCTTTTGCCCGAGCCGGTGGTGCCCGCGATCAGCATGTGCGGCATCGAGGTCAGGTCGGCGATCAGGGCCGCGCCGGACACGTCCTTGCCCAGAAACAGCGGCAGGCCCATCTTCTCCGCCTTGGGACCGGCCACCGCCATCAGTTCCTTCAGCCGGACGATCTCCTTGTCCAGGTTCGGCACCTCGATGCCGATCGTGTTCTTGCCCGGCAGCGGCGCCACCACCCGCACCGACGGCGCCTTGAGCGCCCGGGCGATGTCGTTGGCCAGGGCCGCCACCTGCGATACCTTGATGCCCGGCGCCAGTTGCAGCTCGAACATCGTGATGACCGGGCCGGTGTCGATTTCCACGACCCGGGCGTCCAGCCGGAACTCCTCCAGCGTCTGCTCCAGCACCTTGCCCTTTGCCCGGACCTGGGCCTCGTGCTGGGCGGTGAACGCGTATTCCGGGTCACCCAGCAGCGAAAGCGGCGGGAAGACCCAATCGTCCAGTTGGCGGGGGTAGGCTTCCTTCGGAGTTGCGGGCTTGCGCAGCTCCATGATCCGCACGATGGGGTCTTTCGGCGGCTCCGGCTCCGGCGGCGCCGGTTTGGCCTTGGCTTCCGGCTCCACCCGCGGCGCGGGGGTCTGCTTGCCGGCCGGTGCCGCCTCTGCCTCCGGAGGGCCGTCGTCGGTTACCGGAATGCCGAACAGCTTGCCCTGCTTCGCGTCGGCAGAGTCCTTGGCCGGTTTCGGGCGTGGCCGATGTACGTTGATCCGGGGCTCCGCGGGCGGGTCACCCCGGAATGCCCGGGGCTCCTCCGGCTGCGGCGCGGTCCTCGCTCCCGCCGAGGCGGGCGCCAGCCGCGGCGCCGCGGCCGATGCCGCCGCCCGGGCCGCCGCAACAGCCTCGCCGGACGCCTGACCCACCTTCCGCACGATCTCCGGCAGGCGCAGCACCCATCCCTCCGCGGTGAACAGCAGACCGACGATGAGGCCCCAGATCAGAATCAGGCCGGTGCCCAGAGCGGAGAAGTTCTCCGCCAGCAAGTCGCCCAGGGCGCAGCCCACAACCCCCCCACTGCCGATGGGAAGCGTATTCGGCCCGGGCGCGGCGATCAGGTGGACCGCCGCGGCCGTACCCACGGTCAGCAGGGCCAGTCCAAACACCCGCTGCAGCAGATTCTGCACGTACCCATGGATCAACCAGAGAAACGAGCCCATCGTGGCAAACAGCGCCAGCGGATAGGCACCGTCCCCGAGAAAGTGAAGCAGGAAGTACGCCACAAGCGAGCCGGCCGGTCCGCAGCCGTTCCGCGTCGGGCTGTTGTGCGGGTACTGCGCAGGGCTCGGCCAATCCCCCGCGTCGAAGGTCAGGAGTGCCGCCCATACGAAGGCACACACCGCCAGCATCAACAGTGGTACTGTAATCCGGCGGGGAGGGTCAGGTTTCTTCGCGGCTCCCACAGAGCATAGCCCCCATGTCACCCCCGGCGAACCGGAATCCGCGCCTACCACCGGGGGCTTTCAGTACTGAAAATCAGACCGCTGCGGCCTTATCTAGGTTATCGGTCTGGGCGAGTCAAACGCTGGAGTGCGTTGAGACGGCCGGACGGCCACTCGCCCGGCCGAGCGGCCGAGGCTGTGATACTGGCATGGGAGTGACTGTCAGCCAAGGAGTTGCGCACACACGTCGCCACCGCATTGCATTCCGAATGTAAACCAAGTAATCTAAACGGTTTGGCGGTTGACCCGCCGGGATGATTTCGACTCCGGGCGGCGGGCCGGGGCATTGGGGGCCTTTGGTGGTGGAACAGAAGTCCATACGCATCGTCGGGGCCAGGCAACACAACCTCAAGAACATCACGCTGGAGATACCCCGAGAGCGGCTGACCGTGATTACCGGACTATCCGGCTCGGGCAAGAGCTCGCTGGCCTTTGACACGATCTACGCCGAGGGGCAGCGGAAGTACGTCGAGTCGCTGTCCGCGTACGCACGCCAGTTCCTGGAGCAGATGCAGAAGCCCGACGTCGACCGGATTGAGGGCACCACTCCCACCATCGCCATCGAGCAGCGGTCGGCCAGCATGAACCCCCGGTCGACGGTGGCGACCGTCACGGAAATCTACGACTACCTGCGGGTGCTCTTCGCCCGGGTCGGGGAGCCGCGCTGCTGGGAATGCGGCCGGCCGATCGGCAGGCAGTCCACGTCGCAGATTGTGGATACGGTGCTGGGCATGCCGGAAGGCTCGCGCATCCAGGTGCTTGCGCCGCTGGTTGCGGACAAGCGCGGGGCCCACGCCGACCTGCTGGCTCGGGTGATGAAGGAGGGGTTCGTCCGGGCCCGCATTGATGGCCGGATGGTGAAGCTGGAAGACACCCCGTCTCTTCCGACGCAGAGAAAGCACACGATCGAAGTGGTTGTGGATCGTCTGGTGGTCAAGGAGCACATCCAGGCCCGACTGGCCGACAGCGTGGATTTGTCGCTGGCCCTGTCGGACGGGCGTGTGACGGTTTGCGTGGAGAACGGCGACGGGCAGTTCCAGGACCACGTGTTCAGTTCGCACTTCGCCTGCCCCCGCCATGCCGACGTGAACCTGCCGGAGCTGTCGCCGCGGTTGTTCAGCTTCAACTCGCCGCACGGCGCGTGCGAGACGTGCAACGGGCTGGGGACCATCCTGGAGTTTGATCCCGAGCTGATCGTGCCGGACAAGGAGTTGTCGCTGTCGGGCGGCGCCATTCTGGCCTGGCGGCACGGGGGCAAGCGGATGAACGCGGTATACGGCGCGATGGTCCGCGACTTCTGCCAGGCGTTTGACGTATCGCCCGAGATCCCGTTCCGCAACATCCCCGAGGCGCTCGCGCGGATTCTGCTGCACGGCACCACGCCCGCCGAGGCCGCGGAACGAGGCGTCTCCTTCGAAGGTGTCATCCCCAACCTGCGCCGCCGCTGGGAAACCACGGATTCCGAGTCGGTCAAGCAGCGGATGCACGGCTTTCTCAGTGAGGCGCCGTGCGAGACGTGCCGGGGCACGCGTCTGCGTCCCGAGGCATTGTGCGTGAAGGTGGCGGAACGGGATATCGCCCAGATCAGCGCCCTGAGCGTGGCCGCGGCGCACGCGTTCTTCCAGGACCTGACCTTCCATGGAGAGCACCAGACCATCGCGGACCCGATTCTGCGGGAGATTCGCCAGCGCCTTCAGTTTCTCTGCGACGTGGGCGTGGACTACCTGGCGTTGAATCGCGGCTCGGCCACCCTGTCCGGCGGCGAGGCGCAGCGCATCCGGCTGGCCACGCAGATCGGCAGCGGGCTGGTCGGCGTCTGCTACGTGCTGGACGAACCGACCATCGGCCTGCACCAGCGTGACACGCAGCGACTGGTGGGCACGCTGCGGCGGCTGGCCGACATGGGCAACACGGTGATCGTGGTGGAGCACGACGAAGAGTGCATCAGCGCCGCGGACCACATTGTGGACATCGGGCCCGGCGCGGGCGCCGAAGGCGGGCGGGTCGTAGCGGAGGGACCGCTGGACCGAGTCCTGGCGTGCGACGAGTCCATCACCGCCAAGTATCTCACCGGCAAGTACGCAATCCCCGTGCCCGACGAGCGCCGCCCGGTGGACCTCGCCAACGCGGTGGAAGTGCGCGGCGCCCGGCAGAACAACCTCAAGAACATCAACGCCCGGTTCCCCCTGGGCTGCTTTGTCTGCGTGACGGGCGTCTCCGGCAGCGGCAAAAGCACGCTGATCACGGAGATTCTGCACCGGGCGCTGCACCGGGCCATCTACAACACCGGCCCCCGGCCGGGCGAGCTGGAACGGCTGGTCGGGGCGTCACGCGTGGACCGGGTCATCGAGATCGACCAGTCGCCCATCGGGCGGACGCCACGCAGCAACCCGGCCACGTACGTGGGCGTGTTCGACCTCATTCGTCAGCTTTATGCCCAGACGCGCGAGGCAAAGATCCGCGGCTACTCGCCCGGCCGGTTCAGCTTCAACGTGCGCGGCGGGCGTTGCGAGGACTGCCAGGGCCAGGGAATCAAGCGGATCGAGATGCACTTTCTGCCGGACGTGTTCGTCGAGTGCGGCACGTGCAAGGGCACCCGCTACAACCGCGAGACGCTGGAAGTGCGCTATCGCGGCCGCAACATCGCCGACGTGCTGGACATGCGCGTGGAAGAGGCATCCTCGTTCTTCGAGAACTTCCCGAAAATCCGACAACTGCTGCGTGCCCTGCAGGACGTGGGCCTGGGCTACATGCGGCTTGGTCAGGCCTCCACCACGCTGTCCGGCGGTGAGGCGCAGCGCGTCAAGCTCGCGGGCGAACTCGGCAAGTCGCCCACGGGGCACACCATGTACATTCTCGATGAGCCGACCACCGGCCTGCACTTCGCCGACATCCACAAGCTGCTGAACGTGCTGAACCGGCTGGTGGCCATGGGCCACACCGTGCTGTGCATCGAGCACAATCTGGACGTGATCAAGGTGTCCGACTGGGTCATCGACCTGGGGCCGGAGGGCGGCGACGCGGGGGGCGAGGTTGTGGTGGAGGGCACGCCGGAAGACGTGGCCCAATGTGCTCGCAGCCACACCGGCAGCTTCCTGAAGAAGCGCCTTAACGGGCGGAACCAGGTGATCCGGATTCCGAACCGGGGGAACGGGAAGACGCGGAAGTCCCCTGCAAAAACCGGATGAACTCGTCGGCGGAGACGGGGCCCACCCGCGCGTCCTTCACCCTTCCCGCGGCGTCCAGAAGAAGAAACGTCGGCGCGCCCTCGATGCGGTAGCGGCGGGCGTAGGTGGCGTCCCGGGCGAGGTTGATTTCCACGGCGATGAACGGCGCCAGTTCCTCTCGAACACGTTCCAGCGACAGAACCTGCCGCTTCATCAGGGTGCACGGCCCTCACCCGGGCGACGAGAAGAAGGCGAGCACCGGTTTGCCCAGGCGCTCCCCCTGCTCCAAGGCCTGGTCGATGTCCTGCCCCCAACCCTCCAGCGGGCCCGAGCCGCGCTGGTTGACCCACCACGCCCCCATCATCAGAAGGCACAGAACGACGATCGCGATCGACAGGGACGATCGCTTCCGCGGCGGCGCCGGCGGGCCGGACGGCACGTCACTCATGCGGCGGCGACCTCCTTCCAGAGTTCATCCACGAATTGGGTCACGCTTTCCGCAATTGCATCAGGAGAATGCCCGGCGTCAATCGCCTCGCTGATTCGCCGCACCACCGCGGTGCCCACGATGGCGCCGTCCGCCACGTCACAGACGGCCCGCACCTGCTGCGGGGTGCCGATCCCGAACCCCACGCACACGGGAAGCCGACTGACCGCGCGCAGCGCCCGCACGAACTCGGCGATGTCGTCGGGCAGCGCGTCCCGCTCGCCCGTGATGCCTCGCACCGCCACCTGATAGACAAAACCCTCCGAGGCACGGGCGATCTGCTCGCGCCGCGCATCCGGCGTGGTCGGGGCGACCAGCATGATGCAGCGCAGCCCCGCCTTGTGGGCAGCGTCCAGAACTTCGGGCGATTCTTCCAGCGGGATGTCCGGCACGATCAGGCCGTCAAAGCCGCTCTCGGCGCAACGCTGCGCAAACTCGCTCACGCCGGGCCGGCGCACGAGCGACATGGACACCATGGCCACCAGCGCCGCCGACAGGCCGGGCCGCGCCGCGCGAACGGTCGCGAACAGGTCCGCCACGCGGAACCCACCAGCCAGCACGCGATGGAATGAGCCCTGGATAACCGGCCCGTCGGCGATGGAGTCGGAGAACGGGATACCGATCTCGATGAGGGGGACCCCCAAGGCGTCCAGTCGGCGTAGAAGGAGCCCGGTTGTGGCGAGGTCCGGATAACCCGCCGTTACGTAGGGAACCAGCGCCTTGCCGCCGCGTGCTTGTAGCGCCTGGAAATTCGCGTCAATTCGATTTTGCGTCATGCGTTTCACCGGCGTTGCAGGCCGGCGCCGTCCGTCTCGTGAAGTTTGGCACGCGATGGGCCCGCGCTTGCCCGGCCAGTCGCGATGCTCGCGTTCACAGCAAATACAGCGGCGAACGGCCTTGAATTCTAGCCGCAATGTCCTCACAAGAAAAGAGCCGGCACGGCGCGTCTGCGGCACGGCGATTGCTGGAGTGAGAAAACTTGCTCACAAACGACCGCTCATGCTTCTCTCGGCGACCGGACGATGGTATAGTTACGAGAAGACGTTTGAAGGTCACTGCCGTGTGCGACAGGGACTTATTTGGCTGAACCGATAAGCGAACCCAGGGAGGCCAGAACTCGGCGCGCTCGCGGACAAGCCCGACACAAAGAGCGGGACTTCCTGGCAACCGACGGCCACCCACTTTTTGCGAGGGTTCGCCGAATACACACCCATCGGCACGGTGGTTCTTCAAACTTCTTCTGAGGGCTTGTCGCGTGACCGACAGGCCCCTTTTTTTGCGCCGCGTCAGGCATGACGCGCGCAGGAGAAAGCCGGCTGAAGCCGGCTGCAACAGAAAGAAAAGGGTGAGGGGCCTGCCTTCCCTCGGCTGAACCCAAGGGCACTGTCCGGCCGGCTGAAGCCGGCCGCGGCTTCCATCCCCGGACCGTCCGAGTCCCCAGAATGATAGTGCCAGATTCTTGGCACTTGCACTCGTTATGGGTGACGGTCCCGAATGCCGTTCCGCCCCCAAGCGGGGGCGGTGGATTGTGGCCACGGGCGCAGCGCAGCGTAGCCCGTGGATCGCCGATCCCTCCTGAGAAACTACCTGCCCCGGCAGGGGCAGCGGAGCCAATCGCCCGCCCTCAGACTTGTTCCGGTTGGCTCGCTCTCTGGTCGGCTTCAGCCGACCGGCCAGTGCCCTCATCTTCAGATGGGGGTGTCCAGCCCCGCCTTCCCCCAGCCTCGAAGAGGCGTCAGCGGGTAGCCAGGCGGCGCGAGCCCCTGGAATTCCGTGTCCCCAGAGAATATGAGCCCCACCGGGGCGACACCCCCCGGCACGCGCGCACCCTGCCTCCTCCTCCTCCTCGAACTCCACCGCCTGCTCACAACGATCGCCAACATCAGATGTCCCGGTTAGTACCCTGAGCAACTCAACCGATCCGCCCCCGACTCCTGGCCCCGCCCAACCGCACCCCGTCCACTCACACCGGCCAAATTGTCCCGGTGCAGACGACCGAGCGCTTACGGGGCTGGCACCCCGCCGGTGTCTCGTCATCCACGTTGGCCGGGAATCACGCGTCACATTCATAAGCCTTGCCGGGCGTTCGCTTGCCGGGCCGGACTGCATGAGCGCCCATGATTATGCATCAATATGCGGCAGAAAACAGGTTGCCCAGTTTGCCTGGGTGGCCGGTCTTGCCCGAAATTTGGTGACCAATAGTTGAAATGTCGGGGTTTGGAGGGCAGATGCTCGGGCAAGAAGTCAAAAGAAGGAAGGAAAGCAGGCACGGAGTAAGCGCTCGGTGAATTGCATCTGGCGTCGGGGGGCGGCGGTCTGGCATGATGCGCGCACTGGAGGTGCATCATGTCGGATCGCGTGGACTACTGGCAGCGGATGGTGGCGTCGCTGGAGGCGAGCGGCCTGAGCCGGGCGGAGTACTGCCGGCGACGCCACCTGAACTATCACAC
>JAFGJQ010000441.1 GCA_016929015.1 Phycisphaerae bacterium
AGCGGGCCATCGTCAGCCATGCCCAGCGTGCCCCAGACTTCCGGGGCGGGTTGTGGCGGTTCGCCCAGGACCCTGACGCGAGCGCGCCTCATTGCGGCCGGCGTCGGCTCCGGACCAAGCATCAGGAATCGAACGTTATCCCGGCCCCGAGCGAGAAGTGAGTACTGCGGTCCCGGAAATCTGATTCGCCTCATTCGTCCCTCCCAGTGATTCGAACCCGATGCACATGCTGGCACGGGCCAAGCAATCGGCCAAGCTCGCGCCATGTCAGAAAAGGACTACACGTCGATGTCTGGCAACCGTTGTCTCTGGCAAGAGTCCCCCGGGGTCGGACCACAGATTGCCCTACGCTACCAAGGACGTACGACCGCTGCGACCTCGGATTCTACCCTCTAGAGCCGTTTCTGGAGCTGGGAAGCCCTTCCAGCGGGCGAGTCGGCGACAGTCCATGTGCTAAGCCGCCGGCCGCTGCGGCGGTTGCGCGAGGAAGATGGCTTTGCGGATCTCGTCGGGGGAGTAGGAGCTCTGGGCGCGGAAGTGGAAGATGGGCATGCCCGCGGTGCGGAGCGCGTCATCGAGGAAGGCATCGCGCTCGCGCCGGTCCGGCCGGCCGTGCGTCGAGTCATCCAACTCGACGACGCACTGGATTGCCATGGTCTTCGGATCGCACAGCACGAAATCGACGTGCTTCGCGCTGATCGAGTTGAACGCAGCCTGGTACCGGCCAGTGGGGAGGTTCGCCTTCACATCAATGACGTCGGCCAGCCGCACCTTGCCGAAGACGCGGAACTGATCGCCGACCACCTTGTCCAGCGCCTCTAGAAACTCGCGTTCCGCGGCCGAGAAGAGAGCAGATGTCTTCTGATAGGCCACGGCCGCTTGTATCCGCCGGAGGGGCCGCAGCAGCACCTTGAGGGCAAGCGACAGACCTGCCAGGGCGCCCAGAACAATGGACATCGTAACAAGTGAATTCATGCGACCTCCGCATCCGAGCCCGCCTCACTGTAGCACGTAGAGCGGAGGTCGCCGCGAAAAAACGCAAGAGACGCCAAGAGTGGAGCAGACGGGAGTGAACCGCGGATTGCACGGATATCGCGGAGGCGGAGCAGAGCAACCACGGAGGCTCGGAGGTCACGGAGGAGAATGCGTGGAACTGGCAGACTCCGCCATCCGCGCCATCAGCGAAATCCGCGGTTGCCCCTCTTCTCCGCGGGTCAGAATTCCAGGGCGTTGCCCGCGTCGCGGACAAGCTGGCCGAAGGTGAGGCTCTTGGCGTGGGCGCGCAGCCCCTTGGCGAAGATCAGGGCGACGTAGCGGGAATCGGCCTCGGCGCGATGGAAGGTGTCACTGTCGATCCCGAGGTGATCCACCAGCGGTTCCAGCGAATAGGAGGTCGCATCAGGGAACCAGGTCCGGAACAGGGCCAGGCTGTCCACCACGGGGTTGCGGGGCGGTTCGAGCTTGTTGCGCTCCACCTCCCGGTCGATGAAGCTGATATCGAAGCCGGCATTGTGGGCGATAAGAACGCTGTCCCCGACAAACTCCTCGAATTGCCGGTACGCCTCGGCAAAGCCGGGGCTGTCCTGCACCATTTCCGTGGAAATGCCGTGGATCTTCTGGGCCCAGTAGGGGATCCGGCACTGCGGGTTGATCAGCCAGCTCTTGTGCGCCAGGATCCTGCCATTGCGGAACCTCACGGCCCCGATCTCGACCACCCGGCCCTTTTTCGGGTCAAGACCGGTGGTTTCCGTGTCAAAAGCCACAAACGTGATCCCTGCCACGGGTTCGTCAGCCTTTGGCAGAAGGACCGGGTCCGAGTCGTTGGCCGGCACGGCTGGCGCCAGGACCATTGCCGCTGCAAAGCCCGCAAGAAAGGCCAATATTCCACGCTTTTTCATGGCAACGATACTACCATACGCCTATTCGGCGCGGCGGTCAACCGCTTTACCGCGGCCAGCAGACAATGCCCACGGATGGCGGGGCGATACCGCGGATCGGGATGGAGGAAGCGTGCGTCTGGTTGTTGCACGATCCACATTACTACGTACGCCTGCTGGCCGGAGTCCATCAAGCACTCGGTCGATGAATCACGCACCGGCTCCCGCGTTGCGCTCCGCTCACGCGGGAAGCCGGTCCTACAAGGAGATGGAATCGATCACGGGCGTTGTAGGACCCGCTTCCCCGCCCTGAGCCTGTCGAAGGGCGGGGAGCGGGTGGAGCCAAGTCACCACCGGCTATTCCACCCGGATGAAATCCAGCGCCAGATCGAAATCGCCCTGCCCGCCGGGGAAGTACAGGCCGAATTCTGCGATAGCGTCCGTGTCCACCGTACTGTTGCCGCGCTGGTTACCGTAGTAGGCATGCAGATCCAGCTCGGACAGATCAAAGGAGTACTCGCGCCAGCCTTCCTGGCCGTCTTCGACCGCATGGACGTAGGCCTCGCCATCCGCGTGGCCGTAGCCGCCGAAGGTCTGGGCATTCACCGCGCCGTGACCTGACTCGTTCAGCCCGAAGTTGAACCGGAACGCCCGCGAGCCGCGCAGCCGGACGACCACGCGCGATGCCCCCATGATGCTGGCCGACCCGTCGGGGTAGTCCGCCCGGGGAGGGCGGGCCGTGATCCCACAGCCCCAGCCCGAGCCGGTATGCACGTGGAGCACACGCCCGGACTCGGTTTCGACTATCTCGACGGATCCCGGGTTGCCCTGGTCGCCGTAGGTCGTGATCGTGCTCCTGGCATCAGTCCAGACCAACGGCTCCGCAAGCCCCGCGCCAGAGGACCTGACCGTGATCTCACGATAGTCCACGAGGGCCCCTGGATCGCAGGCAGGCATGGTAATGGTGCTGTCGGCGTGGATCTCACGCGCACGCCCGTTGATCTCGCTGACCGCCGCCAGGAGGGCCGTGTAGGGCTGATCGTGGATATCCACGAGGCCGTAGTTGCTGTCCTCGCCGTCAAAACGCCCCATGGGCGACTGGTCCGCGTACTGGAACCAGTCATACCCGACAAGGTACGGCTGCTCCAGGGCCGCCGTGGCGTAGCGACGGAACGCATCGGCGCGGTCCTGCTGGGTTTGGACGGTCACGTCGGCCCCATGCGTGTTGGTGCAGCCGGAGGAGTTCTCCATGGCGCGGAAGGAGAACTCGGTGATCATGACCGGCCGCTGGGTCAGGGCGGCAATGGCGCCGACCTCGGCAGTGTCAAAGATCCCGGTCTTGCGGTAGTGGTTGACGCTGACGACGTCCGCGTATTTCCCGCAGGCGGCCAGGACCGGGACCTGGGCGCGCCCGGCGAAGCGGCATCCGAGGATCAGATGGTTGGGGTCGTAGCGCCTGACCGCCTCGGCGCACACCTTGAAGTACTGCTCGGCCACGATGCCGGCCCATTCGGCGGCGAGCTTCTTCGCAACCGGACTCCGCGGCCGCAGCCGCCGCTGCCGCAGGAGGTCGTCGAAGGACTCGGCCTTGCTGTCCCACTGGCGGCTGAAGGCGGCGAAGTCGTTGGTGTAGGCGTCGCGCAGGAAGCCCGCGAGCCGGAGCTTGCCCTCGGCCCCCTCCGGCAACTGGCAGTAGCGCGTCAGGAGCGAGATGTCCGGGTCGGTCGGCCAGCCCCACAGGCCGTACCAGGGCAGCTCGTTGCCCAGGAAGTAGCCGATGAGGTGCGGGTTCTGTGCGTGCGGCGCCACTTCCCGGCTCGCCGTGGCATCGGCCTCCGCAGCATATTCGGGCGAGAAGACATCCACCAACCGCATCTCGCCCTTCTCTCCCCACGGCCCGAAGCTCACCACGCGGGTGTGATACATCGGCGAGTTCGTATAGAGGTAGTCGTGGCTCCACGCGGCGACGGTCGTGAAGTGCCACGCCCGCAGCCGCTCGACTACGCTGTTCGCCCAGGCGGCGACGTCGCCGCCGTAACGCGGCAGAACGTCGTAGCGCGGTGCGTCCGGGACCCTGGCATCGTACCCGGGCAGCACGACGTTGACGCCGAGATCCAGGAACGGCTCGCCGTTCCGGATGAACCACCAGCGGCCATTCCGGCTGTCGACCGTCACGAACGGGGACAGAGCGGCAGCCGGCTTTTCCGGCATCACCCG
>JAFGJQ010000442.1 GCA_016929015.1 Phycisphaerae bacterium
ATTTCACTTCGTGCCTTCGTGCCTACGTGCCTCCGTGCCTTGCTTCCTTCCTTCTTTTGACTTCTTGCCCGAGCATCTGCCCTCCAAACCCCTACATTTCACCTTTTAGCCCCGAAATTTCGGGCAAGACCGGCCACTCAGGCAAGCTGGGCAACCCGAAAAATGCTGCATGAGGAGGCATAATGCGGGGTGGTCATGCACGGCAGGCCCCCAAGCGAACACCCGGTTTGCGGCCAACCGGCGAGTCGCCCCCGTCCGCAATTCGTAATTCGCGATTCGCAATTCCTTCCGCCCTTTGCCATTGGCCATTGGCCATCGGACATTCGTCCGCCATTCGCAATTCCTTCCGCGCCCGCCCGCCATGTTCTTTCCGCAGAGGATGCCCCATGAGCGGCCTCCGTTCTCAGCTCTTGCTTGCCGCCCCCGGCTGCCGATTGGAAATCCAATCGGGCCGCCCCTACACTACCGTGCTCGAAACGCCCTGACCGGAAGGAGAGTGCCGCGTGAGCGTGCTGAAACGTCGACCGTTTGTGCTGATCATCCGCGATGGCTGGGGCCACAACCCCGACCCGAAGCAGAACGACACCAACGCCATCCACCTGGCTCGCAAGCCGGTGGATGACCGGCTGATGCGGGACTACCCCAACGTCCTCATCCGCACCAGCGGGGAGGCCGTCGGCCTGCCGGACGGCGTGATGGGCAACAGCGAGGTCGGGCACCAGAACATCGGGGCCGGCCGGGTGGTGGACCAGGAGATCATGCGGATCAACAAGGCCATCCGCGGCGGCGAGTTCTACAAAAACGAGGCCCTGGTCGGTGCATACGAACGGGCCTGCAAAACGGGCGGCGGCGTCCACATCATGGGGCTCTGCTCCGACGCCGGCGTACACAGCATCCTGCCCCACCTCTATGCCATCCTCGAAACGGCCAAGCGGCTGAGCTTCCCGCCGGACCGCGTGTACCTGCACGCCTTCGGCGACGGGCGCGACTCGCCCATCGACGCCGGCATCGAGTACATCCGGCAGATCGAGGCGAAAATGAGGGAGATCGGCATCGGCCGGGTGGCGACGGTCAATGGCCGGTACTACGCGATGGACCGCAACAACTTCTGGGATCGCGTGGAGCGGGCGTATCGCATGATGACGCTGGGCGAGGGGCACCGGGCGAACTCTGCGGAAGAGGCGTTCCAGTATTACTACGGCCACCCCACGCGCGACGAACAGCGGGGCGATGAGTTTATCGAGCCGACGGTGGTCTGCCCCGGCGGCAGCGAGCCGATCACCATCCAGGACGGCGACAGCATCGTGTTCTTCAATTTCCGCGGCGACCGGCCGCGCGAGATCACCAAGGCGTTCACGTTCGACGAGTTCCCCTTCACCACGAAGGACAAGGAAGGCAACGAGACCCGGCTGGGCTTCGACCGGCCAAAGAAGCTGGACCTCTACTACGCCACCCTCACCGCCTACGAGCAGGGCCTGCCCGTGAAGGTCATGTTCCCCAAGCCGCCGAAAATGAAGGACATGTTTGGCGACTACGCGGGGCGGCTGGGCATCAAGCAGCTTCGCTGCGCCGAGACGGAGAAGTTCGCCCACGTGACCTTCTTCTTCAACGACTACCGCGACGATCCGTTCCCCGGTGAGGAACGTGTTCTGGTGCCGTCACCGCGCGACGTCTCCACGTACGACCAGAAGCCGGAGATGTCCGCGCCGCAGGTCACGGAAGAGGTGCTTAAGGCTATCGCGAGCGACAAATTCGACGTGGTCGTGGTGAACTTCGCCAACGGTGACATGGTGGGGCACACGGGCGACATCCCGGCCGCAAAGAAGGCGATCGAAACCGTCGACGCCGGCGTCGGCCGGATCGTCGACGCCACCCTCGCCAAAGGCGGGCACCTGGTCATCTCCGCCGACCACGGCAACAGCGAGCAGATGATCGACCCGGCCACCGGCGACGCCCAGCGCGCCCACACGACGTTCGACGTTCCGCTCATCGTGGTGGATGACCGGCTCAAGGGCCGCCGCCTCCGCGAAGGCGGCACGCTAGCGGACATCATCCCCACCGCCCTGGAAATGATGGGCATCGAGAAGCCGGACGCGATGACCGGGGAGTCCCTGCTCGCGAAGTGAACCCGCGGCGCTCGCCGACCGGCCCATGCTCTCTCCTGAGCGGGTGGGGCGATGCCTCGTCACAGGGCGGGGTTCTCGGTTTTCAGCTCCGCTGCAGTTTTTGAGGTCTGCCGGATTGGCAGAGCTTCAGAAACGGCGGGGTGGCGTGCCCTGCCCGCATCCCTGCCCGGGAGTCTCCAGGCAATGTTTCCCGAAATCACCACGCGGCTTGATCAAAATCGCCATTTGCCGATATTGTTGACGAGGAACCACAATCCGGCGTGTTTTTTGGCCTTGTCGCCCGATAAATGATGCGATACCGCATCAACCCGGGTTCCCATAACGCAACGTCCGAAACGCATGGCTGATCGCAACAACATCCCGCCCAGCGCCGGCCAGACCCCCGCGGGGGTGGTGAAGCCGACGCCGATCCCGTTGGCCGGCATTGCCGAGGAGCTGTTCCACAGCCTTCCTGTAGGCGTGGTCATCTTTGACCGAGCGTTGCGGATCGTGCATCGCAACCAGGTGGCCGGGGCGCTCTTCCCGGAGCATCCCAGCATCAGCGAGACCCTGGCGGCCGGGACGGTGGAGGGGCAGTATCAGGACTGGTCGACCGAGCTGCGGCGGGTCATGGATACCGGCCGGCCGGAGCGGTACGACAGCGTTCTGTATTCCGAGGACGGGCAGGACGAGCGGCTGTTGAACCTCTTCTGCGCTCCGTTGCGGTCGGATGGCGGAGCCGGCGTGGCCGGCGCGGTGCTGGTGGCGGAGGACATTTCGCCGCGGGCGTCGCTGGAGCGGCGGCTGGCGGTCTCGGAGCGGCTGGCGGCCGTCGGCAAGCTGGCCGCCCGGGTGGCCCACGAGTTGAACAATCCGCTGGACGGCATTCTGCGGTACCTGAGCCTGGCGCGGCGGCTGGCGACGCAGGACCCCGTGGATTCTGAGAAGATCGCGGACTTCCTGGACCGAGCGCGGTCCGGGCTGTTGCGGATGGCGGACATCATCAGCGAGCTGCTGGAGTTCTCGCGCAGTGCGCACACGGAGGCCCGCGGCGGCAACGTGAACACGGCGCTGGAGGAGGCGATTCGAACGCTCAGCGACCAGGCGGACCGAAATGGCGTGACGGTGGCGGCCCACTTTGCGGATGCGCAGATGCCGCCGGTGCGGGGCAGCCGGCTGTTTCAGGTGTTCTGCAACCTCATCAAGAACGCGATTGACGCCATGCCGAACGGCGGGCGGCTGACGATCGCGTCGTCCGTGAAGGATCGTGACGTGGTGGTTCGCTTTGAGGACACCGGCTGCGGCCTGCCGGAGGACACGAACAAGGTGTTTGAACCGTTCTTCACGACGAAGCACGAGGGCAAGGGGACGGGGTTGGGGCTGGCGATCTGCAAGGACTACATCGAGCGGCTGCACGGGCGAATCACGGCGGGCAATCGACCGGAAGGCGGAGCGGCGTTTGTCGTGGAGATTCCCGTGGACAGCCTGGCCACCGAGGTGGCGGACCGATGACGGCCCGCCGCCCCGCGGAGCAACCGATGGACGAGAAGACCAAGGCGACGATCCTCATCGTGGATGACGATCCGATCATCGTGGACTCGCTCAGTGAGTTTCTCTCCATAGAGGGGTACCACGTGGACCGGGCGGGGAAGTTCGACGAGGCCCATGCGCTGCTGGCCCGCAAGCCGTTCGACATCGTCATCACCGACGTGAACATGCCCGGCTCGGACGGGTTTGAGCTGCTGCGGCTGATGAAGCAGCGGTACCCGGAAACGGTCACCATCATGATTACCGGCTACGGCACGATCGACAGCGCCGTGGAGGCGATCAAGATGGGGGCCTATGACTACCTCACGAAACCCATCCACGACGACGAGTTTCTTCTTGTGGTGGAGCGGGCGCTGAACCAGCGGTCGCTGATTCGCGAGAATCGCAACCTGCGCCAGCAATTGGACGCTCGCTACGGGCTGGACAACATCATCGGCAGCGACCATCGCATGCTCAAGGTGTTCGACCTGATCGAGGCGGTGGCGGACGCCAGCGTCACCGTGCTGGTTCAGGGCAAGTCCGGCACGGGCAAATCCATGGTGGCCCGGGCGATCCACCATCGCAGCGACCGGCGCGACGGCCCGTTTGTCGAAGTGAGTTGCGGGGCCATTCCGGAAACGCTGCTGGAGAGCGAGCTGTTCGGCCACGTGCGGGGTGCGTTCACGGGCGCCGTCACAGACAAGGAAGGCAAGTTCAAGGCCGCCAACGGCGGCACACTGTTTTTGGATGAGATTTCGTCGGCGTCGCCGGCGCTGCAGGTGAAGCTGCTTCGAGTGCTGCAGGAGCGCCAGTTCGAGCCGGTCGGCAGCAATACCACGCAGACGGTGGATGTGCGGGTGATTCTGGCGTCGAACATCGACCTGGAGGAAGAAGTCGAGAAGGGCCGGTTCCGGCAGGATCTGTTCTACCGGATCAACGTGGTGACCATCACGCTGCCGGACCTGTGCGAGCGAATCAGCGACATTCCGCTGCTGGCCAAGGCGTTCTTGAAGAATTTCTGCGCGAAGTCCGGCAAGGACATCCAGGGCCTGAGCGAGGAGGCGATGCAGTACCTGCAGCGCTACAACTGGCCGGGAAACGTGCGCGAGCTGGAGAACGTCGTCGAGCGGGCCGTGGTGCTGAGCCGCGGTCGGATGATCACCGGTGCCGATCTGCCGCCCAAGCTGGTGCAGACGGCCATGACCGCGCCCGCCGTTCCGGCCGGCGAGTACCGCGCGATGCCGCTCAAGCTGGCGTTGGAGGGGCCGGAGAAACAGATCATCGAGTCTGCACTGCGCGCCCACGGCTGGAACCGGCAGGCCACGGCCGAGGCCTTGGACATCAACCGCACCACGCTCTACAAGAAGATGAAGCGCTACGGCCTGGACGTCGACGGCGTCGATCCGTCCATTCCCGAGGCCGCCAACGCGAGGTAGACCGCGGAAGGGAATCGAGAGTTCACCAGCACTCCTCACGCGCAGCGACAGACGGCATAGGTCCGAAAACGTGCTTGAATGCGCAGTGAAAGATGGGGCGGGGCGGGGCCGATAAGACGGTCAGGTTCCGTAGGTCTTGCACGGCCCGAGTTCGTATGAAGCGATTGCATCGCCCGGTTCTGGAGTCCGTCGTCCGCTCTCCGCGCCGTCTGCCGTGGGGGTTGCTGGCCGTTGTGGGCGTGGCGGTGGTTGTGGTCCAGTGGATCGCCTGGTCGGCTTCCCAGCTCTGGGTGACACCGGAATCTGCGGAATACCTTACGCTGGCGGCGAACATCGCCGGCGGCCTGGACTTCTCGCATCCGTACGCCCAGTACCGCACGCCGGGCTATCCGCTGATGCTGGCCGGCGTGTTCAGGGTGTTTCAGGCGGACAGTGCTGCCGGCCTGCTGTTTCTGCAGCACGCGCTGGTGGCGGGTTGCGCCCTGTTGACGGCCGGCATTGCCTGGACCGCCTGGGCGCACCGCGGGTTGACAACCGTGGCGGGCATTCTGGGTGCGGGCAGCCTGCACCTGATCGGCTACGCCAATGCGGTGTCCCCGGTGGCCTTGTATGCGTTTGCCTTCACGCTGTGCCTGTTTCTGCTCGTGCGGTACCACGCGTGTGGACGGATTGGCGCGCTGTTGGGGGCGTCCGTCGCGGCCGGAGTGGCCGGCCTGACCAGTCCGCTCGGGTGGATTCTGCCGCCGCTGTGCCTGGCGACGGGGATTCACCGGGAAGCCCGGACCGCGCGGCGCCGTGAGGTCCGAGCCCCGGGCGGGGCCGGCACGTTCGTGGGTGCGGTTCTGGCCGCAATGTTGCCGGCGGCGGCCCTGATGGTTCCGTTCTGGCTGCACGGCCAGCGTACGTTCGGTCGGTTTCCGCCGGCCGTGTTGTGCGGTACGGCATTGTTCCATCGTACGGTGGCGGTGGAGCGTTTGAACACGGCGCAGAGCCCGGACCTTGCGGAGTTGAAGAAGCGGTTTGCGCAGGCCCAGGCGGACGGGTGGATTGCCGCGGACGCCGAGTTTGCGGATCAGGCGGGCCGCCTGGCGGACACGATCCGCATGTGGCAGGTGACGGGCGGCAGCGTGCCGGAGGCGATGTCGGCGGTCACGGGCGCAGGGTGGGACCTGGCGTTGCTCAATCCGCTCCACGTGCCCAAGCAGACGTTCGGGCACGTGACGGGTTCGTTGCTGACGCCGGACCAGGTGTACCTTCGCCAGCCGAACGGCGAGCGCCTCCCACCACTGAAGCCACTGGCGATCTACGATTTCTCGGCGATGGACGAAGCGAGCACGCCGGCGTTCGCGCGCTACCTGGTCATGCACGGGCGGCCGGGCCGGGCCTCCGCCATCTGGGCGGCGTTCACGCAGCTCTACCACACCCGGTTCGAGTCGCGTCGGGGGTACCTGGGTCTCGGCGGGACCCCGTACGCCGAGTGGAATTTCGTGCTGCTGCTGGGCGTGGTGTTGGCCCTGCTGCGGCGGAAGCGGGCCATTTGGGGCCTGTTGCTGATCGCAGCGGTGGGGCACCTGGCGGCATCGTCATTCGTCCACGGCGCACTGCCGCGCAACGCCGCCGCGGTTCATCCGATCTTGCATGTCTTTGAGGCGCTGGCCGTGCTGGAAATCCTGCGGGCTGCCGCGGCGGTGCCGGCCATTCTGCTGTTCAAATGGTCCACCCGTCGCGGTGTGAACCCCCGCATGGTGCTGTAGTGCCGGTGCTGATTTTCGATTCCCTCTGACCACATTTCCATTCGCGAGGCGTCTATCGATCAGGGCGGACGTAATGGAGGGGAAACGGTGTGCGGCTGATGCCATGCGCAGTACCTTCCCTTCGGCGGGTTGACGACTGGCGCGGATCGGCCCTATCGTTTCTCAGGCCATGACCGGTAAGGACTATGATCGTGTTCACGTGACGGCCGCGCTCCACGAACGTCGAGAGCGGGTGTTCCTGCTCTTTGCGGGCCTGTTCATCGGGGCCATGGCCATGCTGAACATCATCGGGATCACGAAGTTCCTGGTGCTGTTCTCGATCCCGTGGCCGTCGGCATGGTCTCCGACCTGGCTGGGGAACATCGGGCGGGACGACCCGGTGCTTTGGGCAGGCGTTACGTGGTTCCGATTCCGTTTCGAGGTACCGGCGGGCGTGCTGCCCTACCCGATCACGTTCTTATGCACCGACTTCATCAGCGAGTTCTACGGGCGGCGTCGCGCGAACTACGTGGTGTTACTGGGCCTTGTGGTCAACCTGTTCGTGATCGGGACGCTGTGGACGGCGAATCGTTTTCCGGCCGTGCCGAACCAGTTGCCGTGGCAGGAGGGGCTGCTCAAGACCATTTACGGCGCGACCTCCATGGCGGTGGCGGCTTCCATGGCGGCCTACCTGACGGCCCAGTTTGTGGACGTGTTTCTTTTCCACTTCTGGAAGAAGCTCACGCGGGGCAGGCACCTCTGGCTGCGAAACAACGGATCGACCATGGTCTCACAGATGGTGGACACGGTGGCGGTCGTGACCATCACGTTCGGGGCGGCGTGGCGACGGGGGGAAGTCACCACGGACATCGTGCTCGGGATCATCGTCTCCTCCTACGTGTACAAGTTCGTGGTCGCGGCGGCGGACACTGTTCCGTTCTACGCGGGCGTGCGCCTCCTGGGGCGATACCTGCAGATTGACCCGACGCAGGAACACCAGATCGACGCAGAGGAGACGGGGCGGCGACCGCAATCCCGCGTTGAGAACTGACTTCGGAACCGGGTTTGCAGGCACTCCCACGCCGGGCCTGCGTCAGGGCGAAGGGGGGGCGAATATCTCCAGCAGCCTTCGGTGACGATATGCGAAGATGTTCTGTACGTCACGGCGGACAAGGAGCCGTTCGATCAGCGGGCCGCCGTAGACGTCGTAGTGTACCGAATCGAACACCTGCGTCCCGCCTTGGCGGTCTTCGAAACGATGCTCGTGGACCCAGCGCCGGTAAGGACCGCGACGCTGTTCATCCACGAAACGCCGGGGTGGGTCCCAGACCGTTATCTCGCTTTGCCATTGCAGGGGCAGGCCGTGCAGGCGCAGACGGTAGTCGATTCGCGCTCCGGCCCGCATCTCGATCGGGCCCGGCGTCAGCACCCGAAAGTTCAGGAATGGCGGGGTCAGCATCTCCAGGTTGAAGGCGTTCGCGAAAAACGGGAAGACCTCGGCGCGCGGGCGCGGCAGCCACAGTTCCGATTCCAGGCAGAACCCGTTCCGGACACGCTTGACGGTGGTTCGGGGGGACATGGCATCCGGGACCTCCTCTGACCCCACGCTCCCGAGCCGGTGGGGCCTGCGTCGGCGACGGTCGCAACGGCTTTCAGCCGGGGTCGCAAGTCCATCGGTTGTTATCGGGCGAATAACGCGTCAGTCCATGCCTTCCATGCGGAGTAGGAACGGCTTGGCCCGATTCACGGGCAGATTCAGGATCTCCGCCAGGGCGGCCTGCACGTTGGCCTCGACGGCCTCGTGGGTCAGGATCAGAACGTGGGCGAACTCTCCGGGGTGTTCGGCCGGCTGCTCCATGGAGGCCACGCTGACTCCGTGTCGGCCCAGGGTGGTCAGCACCTGGGCGAGGGCGCCCGGCACGTCCTGCAGGCCGAAGCGCAGGTAGTATCGTGACGTCAGTCGGGCAATCGGCCGAATGCGCGTCACTTGGCGCGGCACGCAGAGGCGCATCTCGCGGCCCAGGCCGCCCTCCGCTTCGGCGGACGACAGGGCCATCAGGTCGCTGAGGATGGCGCTGGCCGTCGGCTCGGGCCCGGCCCCGCGTCCGGAGAGGACGATGGGTCCGGTGAGGTTGCCGTCCACGCGGATGGCGTTCAATACGCCGTTGACGGACGCCAGCGAGCGCTGCTCCGGCAACAACGTGGGGTGTACGCGGACCTCGACGCTTCCGTCCGGCAGGCGCCTGGCGATGCCGAGCAGCTTGATCGCGTAGCCGAGTTCCCGGCCGTAGGCGATGTCCAGCGGGTGAATGTGGCGGATGCCTTCCACCCATACGTCTTCCACCCGGATCCGCTGGCCGAACGCGAGGCTCGCGAGGATCACGATTTTGTGCGCCGTATCGATGCCTTCGATGTCGAACGTGGGGTCGGGTTCGGCGTAGCCCAGGTCCTGGGCCTGTCGAAGGGCCGTCTCGAAGTCCAGCCCCTCCTCATCCATGCAGGTCAGGATGTAATTGGCCGTTCCGTTGATGATGCCGCGGATGGCCGTGATGTCGTTGCCGGCCACTCCCTGGTGGAGGGTGCGGATGATGGGTATTCCGCCGCCGACGGCGGCTTCGAAGAGCAGGCAGGTGTTGTGCTCAACGGCGATGCGGAGGAGTTCGGCGCCGTGGGTGGCCATCAGGGCCTTGTTGGCAGTCACGACGTGTTTGCCGCCGGCCAGTGCCCGGGCCACGATGTCTCGCGCGAAGTCCATGGTGCCGGTGAGCTCGACGACGGCCTGGATGGCTGGGTCGGCCAGCAGGTCGTCCGTGTTCGCGGTGAGAACGGCCGGGTCGAATGGAGCGTTGCGGGGCGTCTGCGTGTCGCGGTCGGCGATCCGGACGATGCGGATGGGGTGCGGGACTCGGGCGTCGATCAGATCGCGGTTGGTCGCCAGTGCCCGCACCACGCCGGTCCCGATGTTCCCGAACCCCACCAGACCCACGTTGTACGGTGACGCCATCTGATTACACCCCGTCGCAGCCCGTGCATCGCCTCTTGTGATTTTGTCGGCCTGTCCGATCCGCGGGCAACTGTACGTGTTGGTTCGTGTAGAAGTCAAGGCGGGATCGTCCGGTGCTGCCGGGGGAGCGGGCTGCGTGGCGTCCATGTCCGGCGTTGGGAAATACCGGTTGGCCCAATCCGAATCAGGAGATATAGTGGTCCTGCCCGACGCGGCGAAAGATTCGCATGGCGGCGGCAGGGATGTCGCCCGCCGATCCGGCAGGAGTCATGCGGCATGCGCGAGCTTTCACCTCTGGCGATTCTGATCGGTTTGCTGTTGGCCGTCGTCTTTGGCGCGGCCGGTGCCTACGTCGGGTTGAAGCTCGGCGTGGTCATGGCGGCGTCCATTCCCGCAGCGGTGATCTCGATGGCGGTGCTGCGCGGGTTGCTGAAGCGCGGCACGTTGCTGGAACACAACATCATTCAGACCATTGCTTCATCGGGTGAAGCGCTGGGCAAGGCGATGATTCTTGTGGTTCCGGCGCTGTTGCTGACGGGTTTTGAGCCGAACCTGCTGAAGCTGGTGATCTGGGCCGCGGTGGGCGGGTTGCTGGGCATCCTGTTTCTGGTTCCCATGCGAGGCACCCTCATCGAGCGAGAGGACCAGCGCCTGCCGTACCCGGAGGGGGTGGCGTGCGCCAAGGTCCTGCATGCGGGGGACGCGGGCGGCCCCGGCACGCGGCAGGTGCTTGTCGGGCTTATCGTGGGCGGCGTGTATTCGCTTCTGCAGGGATTGGGGTTCTGGCGAGAGAAGGCCGTTCTGGAGATTCGGTCGGTCCGGACGGCTGCGTCATTGAACGCATCCCCGGCGTTGCTGGGGGTGGGGTATCTGGTGGGGCCGCGGATTGCGGTCACCATTTTTGCCGGGGGCGTGCTGGGTTGGTTCATGATTCTGCCGCTGATCGGGCTCTGTGCCGACCAGACGGTGCAGCCGCTTCGACCGGAGACCGCGCGGCTTGTTCGCGACATGGGGCCGGACGACCTCTGCACAAGCTACCTGCAATACATCGGCCTGGGTGCCGTGGTGTTCGGCGGTTTGCTGGCGCTGGTTCGGACGCTGCCGACCGTGCTCGCGTCGAGCGGCCGGGCGATTGCCGGCACGTTTGGCCGGCGCGTTGTGGAGCCCTCGCGGCGTGACTTGCCGATGCTGCTTGTGCTTCTGCTGCTGGGCGGACTGGGCTATGTGATGATCCGGTTCACCGATCTGGGGCTGACGACGGCGGGGGCGGTCTGCGTGCTGGTGGGTGCCTTCGTGTTTGCCGCGGTGGCGGCGCGGCTGGTGGGCTTGGTGGGTGGATCGTGGGGACCGGTGGTGCCCCTGGCCCTGGCGGTTGTCATGGGAACGGCGGCGCTGTTTGCGTTGGGCCTCAAGGCGGACCCGGCGGAGGCGAGGCTGCCGGTCATGCTGGTGGGGGCACTGGTGACCATCGCGATCTGCCTGGCGGGCGACCTGTCGCAGGATCTCAAGACGGGTTTCCTGGTGCGAGCGACGCCATACAAGCAGCAGATCGGCCAGATGCTGGGCGTATTGGTTTCCGCAGTGGTGGTGGCCGCGGTGATTCTGATGCTGAATCGCACGCGCGGGTTCGTGCAGACGGAGGCCACACCCGATCCGTTGCCGGCGTTTGAGGCAAATCTGCTCAGGCGGGTTTTGGACGATGCCTGGGCCGGGCAGTTGCCGTGGGAGCTGATGTTGATCGGGGCGACGGCGGCCCTGGTTATGGAGTTGCTCGGAGTGCGTTCGCTGGCGCTTGGCGTGGGGTTGTACCTGCCTTTGTCGGTGTCGATGCCGGTGATGGTCGGCGGCCTGATCCGGGCGGCTGTGGACCGATGGCGGAGGCCGGCGGCGGGCGGAGAGGGCCGGGGCGTGCTGTCCGCGTCCGGCCTGGTGGCGGGATACGCGCTGGCGGGTGTTGTGCTGGCGGCGGCGGGGGGGCTGGCGGCATGGGCCTGGCACGATCCAAAGTACCAGGCACCGCTGGACGCAGCGCCGAGGCCCGTCGTCGCTGAGCATTTTCAGCCGTGGCTGTCGGGCAAGCTGGGTTTTGACGCCACGTATGGCCTGGGTACAAGGGCGGACGCGGCTTCAGCGGCCATTTCCGTGACGCAGCCGGGTACGGAGCATCCGGTTCGCTATGCGAACCTGTTCTGGTTCAATCTTCTGCCGGTAGTGCCGTTTGTGCTGTTGTCCCTGTGGCTGTTGATCGCGGCGATGCACCGGATTCCACCGGAGCGACCGCCGCCGGTGGAGAGGCCGCCGGGACCGGATGAGCCGCCTGGACCGGTTGAAATCGGATACAAGGGCCCGCTGACCGGCGAGCCGCCGGCGCGGACGCGTGAGTGGCATCCGCCGTCAGTCCGGCTGGACGAGTCACCGCCGGAACCGGAGCCGCCGGAGCCCCCGCAGGCGTCGTGGCGGGACGATCAGGTTGCGGCACCGATCCCTTTGTCGGAGCCGGAACCGCCCGCGCGGAGCGAGCCGGAAGTGGCGGTGCCCAGCGAGCCGGAGTCGCCGGTTGAGCCGGTTGAGTCGGTTGAGACACCGGAATCGGAGCCGGTTGCAGGGCCCGAGCGTCCGCCCGTCGCAGAGTCGGTGCCGGAACCGGGATCTGCTCCACCGGCTGAGCCGAAACCGCCTTCGCAGGTGTTCGGCAGTACGGTGCGGTCGACCGACGACCTCCCGCCGATTGACACGATTCTCCAGCGAGAGGCGCCTTCGGCTCCGAAACCCGAGGCGGCGGAGTCGCCCGTGATACGGACGGACGAACCCACCGAGGATCGCGAACCGGAAGAGGAGGCGGAGGATCTTCGTCGCGACGACTCGTCGCGGTAGGGCCGTTCGCACAGAGGATTGCAGATGCAGCCTGGATTGCAGTCGCCGGAGGCGATGGTTCGGACCCTGCGGATCATTGTGTTGGCAATGATCGTTGGTGTGCTTGCGTTGGCGGCCGTGGCGGGGGCTTTTGCTCCGCTGGGCGCAGCGGACGAGGCGATCAAATCCATCTTTGTGCTGGTGGTCGCGACGATCGGGGTGAGTTTCGGCCTGGGGTACGCGCTGGTTCGCAGGCAGCTTCTGGCAAGAGCGTGCCGACAGGCGTCGGAAGGATTGGAGCGGGACGACACCCAGGCCCTGGCCATGCGAACGTATCAGGCGCTGGTCATCGTCGGTGCGGCCATGGCGGAAGGTGTGGGATCCCTGGGTGCAGTGGCCGTGCTGGTCACCGGGTACTGGCCTCTGGCGGTGGTGCCGTTGGCAGCCGTTGTACTGCTGGCGATGAATGTGCCTTCCCGCGACGGTTTCGCCGTGTTTGCCGAGCGACTGGCGGCCCCGCCGCGGTAGGGGGGCATCGACAAGCGGGGTCCGGCGGCATACAGTTGCCGGCAGGGCCGGTCGTCCATGACCTGCGTGCACAGAAGGAGAATCCCATGCCCATCACGTTGCCCGATCTGCCGTATGCTCGGAATGCCCTGGAGCCGCACATCAGCGCGGAGACACTGGAGTTTCACCACGGCAAACACCACAACGCATACGTGACGAACCTCAACAAGCTGATTGCCGGCAAGCCCGAAGAGGGTAAGTCGCTCGAGGAGATCATCCTGAGTGCCGAGGGCCCGGTGTTCAACAACGCGGCCCAGGTGTGGAACCACACGTTCTACTGGAGCTGTCTCAAGCCCGGCGGCGGCGGCGAGCCCGGTGGGGAGCTGGCCGACGCGATTCGGCGGGACTTCGGATCGTTCCAGGCGTTTCGCGACGCCTTGGCCGATGCGGCGGCGACGCAGTTCGGCTCCGGCTGGGCGTGGCTGGTGGCGGAGGGCGGCCGTCTCAAAGTGGTCAAGACACCGAACGCCGACCTGCCCATGCGGCACGGTCAGACGGCGCTCCTGACAATCGATGTCTGGGAACATGCGTATTACATTGACTACCGAAACGCCCGCCCGAAATACGTAGAGACGGTGATCGACCACCTGCTGAACTGGGATTTTGCCGCGAAGAACTATCAGAAGGCCGGGGGGTGATTCCGTCGTTCCTCGGGCGAACAGATAGCTCAACAGGCGGGCGGCAGGGCGGGTGCTCGGGCCGCCCGCCGTTTTTCTGCCCAATCGCGGTCTGGCGCCTATACTCGCGTAAGCACGCCCACTCGGTGCCTCTGGCGCGGTTGGCGGGCCGGGGTCTGTGAGAGCGCAACTTTTGTGGGAGGGCCGGATTATGATCGTTCGTAACGTCGTGTGGCGAATCGTGCTGCCCGTCCTCGGGCTGACCGTCGGCGTTGGTGGATGCGGCGTGTTTGCCCCGTCGTACCCGCCGCTGGCAACCGTGGACTACGTCGACCTCGATCGATACACGGGCACCTGGTACGAGATTGCGCGGTATCCTAACAGCTTTGAGCAGGGGTGTACGGGGGTGACGGCCCAATATGCACCGCTGCCCGACGGGCGACTTCGCGTGGTCAACAAGTGTCGGAAGTCGTCCCTGAACGCACCCGCGGATCGGCAGATCGGCGTGGCCCGTGTGGTGGATCGCGTGACGAACGCAAAGCTCAAGGTCCAGTTCTTCTGGCCGTTCGAGGGAGACTACTACATTATTGACCTGGACCCGGACTACCAGTACGCCGTGGTCGGTGAGCCGTCGCGCGAGTTCTTCTGGATTCTGAGCCGCACGCCCAGCATGGATGCGGCCACCTTTGACGCCATCCTGGCACGGATGCCGGACTGGGGATATGACCCCGACCGGCTGTTCCTCACCCCACAGAGGACCGACGGGGAGCCGGACGTCGCAGAAGACGAGGCGGAGTCAGTGCAGGATCGGTGACGTTGAAGGCTCCGATTATGGGCCGGTAAAGTCGGCAATGAACAATTCGTAGTCCTCCAGGGTGATCTGACCGTCGCCGGTGAAGTCGGCGCCTTCGCAGCCGCCCTCGACGCTCTGCCCGAGACACGCCTGGAATTCGGCGAAATCCGCCAGGTCAACATCGCCATCGCCGTCGAGGTCAGCGGGCGAGGGGGGGGTGTCGACAAGGATTTCATCGAGGCGCAGCTCGGCTCGCGGACCGCTGTCTCCGGCCATGTGGTAGTATCGCCAGAGCAGTTGCACGTAGGGCTGGCCGAGTGCTTCGGCCGGCAGCAGGGAACCTTCCATGAGTTGGACTTGGCCGTCGGGGCCCGTCACATATTCGATGGGAAGACCGTCGCGGAGCACGTCGGTCCAATCTCCTGTGGCACCCAGGCGGTACTGCAGGCGCAGACCGTAGACTCGCTCATTCTGGAGAATGGTGGCTGCCAGCCATGCCACGGAGACCCTGGGGGTTCCCTGTGTGTTCACGGCAAGGATCGCGCCGCCCAGATCGCGGTCTCGTCCCGTGTTGATGAAGGAGATGCCGTCGGCACCGAGCCCGTTCAGGCGGGTCCGTCGAGTTACGTTGTACGGGAACCCGATCGAGCTACTGTCATCCGGATGATAATCGTCGTGTGGTATGAAGTAAGGGAACAGAAGCGGCGTATTGAGCGTGGGGTCCGTCACGTCAGTCTGCGCAAAGAGCATGTGTGCCGGATAGACGTGTTCCGGCGTCATCGGGTTCCAGGCGGTGAAGGCGAATGCGCTGGCATTCAGATCGTGCGCCTCCGGGTACACCAGTATGCGGAACGTGGTTGTGACCGCCGGGTTGTGCCCGTCATCGGCGGTCACAGTAATGGTTGCATCCCCCGGATACAGCGGCGTCAAGGTCAGCACGTTGCCGGACACGGCCGGGTCGACGACGACGGGCCTGTCTGCAACGGCGTCGAAGATCAGCACATCCTCATCCGGATCATCGAAGTGCAATGACAAATCAATCGGCACCGGAACCCCCGCAATGGCCTCGGTGAAGGGGATCGATTCAAGGAGTTGCGGCGGCTGGTTGACTCCTCCCAGCGGGAGTCCTTCCAGGACGACATTGTCGAAGCGGTTGTTCCCCGAGGTTCCGGAAGCGTTGTCCCCGCCAAACAGAATGCGGATCGCCAAGCCTGGATTGTCGTCGACACCGGAAACGCCGGACAGACCAAAGCTCAGCAGTTGAAACTCCTCCGTGATTACCCTGGCATCCTCCAGCAGCACCCACGGCTCGGCTTCACCAATGCGGTAATAGAGAGATTGCTCCTGCGCTCCATTGGTGGTTCGCATGGCGGCATAGGAGAGGGTGATGTCTTGATAGCCGGTTGTCGGAAGAGCCAAGACCAGTTCACGAGTGTCGGACGGGTTGCGAACGCGTAGGGCGTTGCCTTCCGGTTGACTCATTCGAGCGTTGAGCGTTGTGCCTTCGTTGACGCGGTCCATGTATCCGGCGCCGGTGCCCGGATAGGTGATCTGAGCCCCACCGATGACCGAGTAGTCGGCCAAGACGGTCGTCAGGGTTCCACTCGGGAGGGCGTTGAAATGCCAGTAATGCAGAAGCGACGGAGCGGGCGTTTCCTCGAAGTGGGCCGTGAGCGACACGTCGTCACTCAACGACAGCGTCAGCATCGGGGCCTCAGGGTCGATTCCCGCCGGCCCGCCCCAATGTG
>JAFGJQ010000443.1 GCA_016929015.1 Phycisphaerae bacterium
CGTGGCGGCCGGGCTGTACGCCCACGAGCGGCGGTTCGTGCGGACGTTCGCACCCGTTTCCGTGGTGCTGTTCGGGGCGGGCGTGCTGTTCATGTACTTTCTGGTGCTGCCGGTGGTGCTGAACTTCTTCGTCGGGTTCAGCATGGGCATCCCCATGCCGGAAACGCAGCCGAGCTGGCTGCAGCGGCTGATGATCCCGAGTGAGGCCCCCACGTCACAGCCGGCGTCCGTTCCGGAGCCGATGTCAATTCCGTTGCTGGCGCAGCCGCCGGAGAATGCGGCGCCGGGAGCCATCTGGTTCGACACGTCGACCGACCGGCTGCTGCTGATGACGGCCGACGGCATCCGAAGCCTTCCGATGAGGGTTGCAGACGCGCCCAACCCGGTGCGCAGCGAGTTCGGACTGAACTTCTACGTCTCGTTCGTGCTGTCGCTGGCGCTGGCGTTCGGGCTGGCTTTTGAGCTGCCCGTGGCGGTGGTGTTCCTGGTGCTCACGCGGATTGTGCCGGTCGCCATGTTCAATCGGTCTCGGCGGTACGTGGTCTTCGGTATCTTCGTTGCAGCGGCGATCCTCACACCGCCGGACGTGGTCAGCCAGATTCTGCTGGCCATTCCGATGATTCTGCTGTTTGAGGGCGGGCTGTTTTTCGGGCGTATGATCGAACGCAACCGTTGAACGCCGGCGGGTCATCGGCCGTGCAGGCGGATTGCCCCGATGAGCTGCCGCACGGACTGCAGGCCGTGGCGGCGGAGGTAGTCCGCCAGACCGTCGCGGATGCGAAGGGGAGTGCCCGGGTCCACGAACAGCGCGGTGCCCACGGCCAGGGCGGTGGCGCCGGCCAGCAGGAACTCGACCGCGTCAGACCAGGTTTCGATCCCACCCATGCCGATGATCGGTACCCCGGCATCGCGGGCCACGCGGCTGTAGACGGCATGGACCATCTGCACGGCGACCGGTCGGATGGCCGGCCCGGACAGGCCTCCCACGTTGTTGGCCAGGAACGGCTCCCACGTTTCGACGTTGACGGCCATGCCGCGCAGCGTGTTGATGACGGAGAGGGCGTCGGCGCCGCCCCGCACGGCCGCCGCGGCGCAGGCGGCGATGTCCGTGACGTTCGGCGAGAGCTTGACGATGAGGCAACATCGTTGCACGACCTGTCGGACCTGCCGCACCAGGCTGCACAGCCGGTCGGGGTCGGTGCCGAACTCAAGCCCGTCGGACACGTTCGGGCATGATACGTTCAATTCCAGGCCGGAGATGCAGTCTACGGCATCCAGCGCGCGGCAGACGGCCAAGTAGTCCTCGGCCGTGTGGCCGGCGACGTTCGCAATGACGGGGATGCCCAGGGTCCGCAGATACGGCACTTTTTCGGCGAGGAAGCGCTCGAGGCCCACGTTTGCCAGGCCGATGGCGTTGAGCATGCCGGCGCGGGTTTCGTGCGTACGGGGCGGCGGGTTGCCCTTGCGGGGCTTGACGGTGATTGCCTTGGTGACGAACGCCCCGAACTGGGTGAGGTCTGCATAGGGGGCGTATTCCTCCCCATATCCGCTCGTGCCGGAGGCGGTCATGAGCGGGTTGGCCAGCGTCATGCCCGGCAACTCGACGGACAAATCCACGGCGGGCGTCGTGCTCTGCGCGTTCATGCGCGTCAGGATCGGCGAGGGGCTGGGGCAAGTCAACAAGCGACAGATTCCCCACGCGGAGCGCACCTTGTCGACCGCTTGCCCGGGGGTATAGTGGCCGGCATGGGTACGGAAACCCGCCCGAATGATGCCGTGTGGTCCATTGGTCGTCTGTTGAGCTGGACGACGGAGTACCTTGGTCGTGCCGGACTGGAGGAGCCGCGTCTGTGCACGGAACTGCTGCTCGCCCATGCCCTGGGGTGCCGCAAGATCGAGCTGTACACCCGTTTTGAGCAGATTCCTGAAGACAGCCGGCGGGCAGCGTTTCGGGACCTGGTGCGGCGGGCGGCTGCCCATGAGCCGATTGCCTACCTGGTGGGCCACAAGGAATTCTACTCCCTGGATTTCGAGGTGTCCCCCGCGGTCCTGATACCCCGGCCGGAAACGGAACTTCTGGTGGATAAGGTAGTTGAGCATTGCCGGGGGCTGGGGGACCGCCCCGTTCGGCTGCTGGACCTGGGAACGGGCAGCGGCTGTATTGCGGTGGCCATTCTGTCCAGGGTGCCCCAGGCGACGGCGGTGGCCAGTGATGTGAGCCCGGAGGCATTGGCCGTGGCCCGTCGGAACGCCGAGCGGCACGGCCTGGGTGGGCGTGTGACGTTTATCGAGGCGGACGGATTGCGGCTTCCAGCCGATATCAGAAATGGGGACGCGGAGCATGGGCGGGATGGGGGGGATGGGTTTGAGATCCTGGTCTCGAACCCGCCCTATGTGGCGGAGCGGGAGTGGTCGTCGCTGCCGCCGGAGGTTCGTGAGTACGAGCCGCGGACGGCACTGGCCGGGGGAGAGGATGGGTTGGCGTTCTACCGCTGGATTGCGGCGGAGGGTCACGAGGTTTTGGCACGCGGCGGCTCCGTGTGGTTGGAATTGGGGGACGGGCAGCGTGACGCGGTGCTGGAGTTGTTCCGGGTGACGGGGCGTTACGGGATGGGTGGGTGTTGGCGCGACGCCGGTCGGAGTCAGGACCGGGTTGTACGGTTCATTTTCGAGAAAGGGTAGTGATCCGTGGACTGTCTTGAGATAACCGGGGGTGCCCGTCTGCGGGGTGCGATCGAGATCAACGGTTCGAAGAATGCGGCGTTGCCGATTCTGGCGGCGACGATTTTCTGCGAGGGGGAGACGATTCTCCGCCGCGTGCCGGACTTGGCGGACGTTCGTCAGATGATCCGGATTCTCGAGAAGCTGGGGCTCTCGTTTGAATGGCTCGGCCCGGGGGCGGTGAAGGTGCGGGTCGAGGACGAGATGAATTGCCACGCGGAGTACAGGGAAGTCAGCAAGATGCGGGCCAGCGTCTGCGTGATGGGTCCGCTGCTGGCCAAGCGGAAGCAGGCCCAGGTGGCCATGCCCGGCGGCTGCGCCATCGGCGACCGCCCGGTGGACCTGCATATTCAGGGCATGTTGGCGCTGGGGGCCGACTTTGACCTGGTGAACGGGGACATGGTTTTGCGGGCGAAGAGGCTCAAGGGGACGGAGATCTTCCTGGGCGGAGCGTTCGGCTCGACGGTGACCGGGACGGCCAACGTGATGATGGCGGCGGTGCTGGCGGAGGGGCGGACGATCATCGAGTCCGCCGCCTGCGAGCCGGAGATCAGCGACCTGGCGGAGTTTCTGAACAAGTGCGGGGCGCAGATCACCGGGCACGGCACGCCGCGGGTTACGATTGACGGCGTGCAGTCTCTGCGGGGGTGCGAGCACACGATTCTGCCGGACCGCATTGAGGCCGGCACGTTCGCCATGGCCGCGGCAATCACGAACGGCGACCTGTTGCTGAAGAACGCACGGATTGAGCACATGCTGGCGGTGGTGGATCGGCTGCGGAAGATCGGCGTGATCGTGGAGCGAGCGGAAACGGGCATTTCCGTTTCGTCCTCGCGTCGCCTGGAGCCGGTGGAGATCACGACGCAGCCCTACCCGGGCTTCCCGACGGACCTTCAGGCCCAGATCATGGCGCTGCTGTGCCTGGCCGACGGAAACAGCGTGGTCTGTGAGAAGGTGTTCCCGGATCGCTATCTACACGTGGCGGAGCTGAACCGCATGGGCGCCCGGCTGCGCAAGGAGGGGCCCACGGTCATCGTGCAGGGCGTGAAGCGGCTGGTGGGCGCGCCCGTGATGGCGTCGGACTTGCGGGCGTCGGCCGGCCTGGTTTTGGCAGGGCTGATCGCCAAGGGCAAGACGATGGTCCGCCGTGCGTATCACATTGACCGCGGGTACGAGAAGATCGAAGAGAAGCTCAACGCGGTCGGCGCGGACATCCGCCGGGTGGACGAGGAACTGTAGCACGCGGGTGGATGCCCTCCCGGCGATCGTGGAGCGGCGTCGGCACGCGCATCCCCATGAGTCTCATGCAATCGTCAGACTCCGGATACGAGTTTCTGGAGCACACCGCCGACGTGAAGCTGCACGTCTGGGGGCCGACGCTCGAAGACCTGTTTTCTGTTGCGGCGGAAGGGTTCTATCACCTGCTGGGCGAGTTGACGCCTGCGGGCGACGGAGAGCGGCTGCGCATCGAAATCCAGGCACCGGATCTGACCGATCTGTTCCACGACTGGCTCGCGGAGTTGCTGTTCCGGTTTGACACGCACGGGCAGCGCGTGGAAGGCATTTCCTTCTCAACGATCACGGACGGCCGGTTGGTTGCGGAGGGTCGGGCGTGGCCGGTGGATGCGGCCGCGTCGACGTTTGACGCCGGAGTGAAGGCCGTGACGTATCACGGGCTGGACGTCACGGAGCGGGCGGGGCGGTTTGAAGCGACCGTGATTCTCGACCTTTGATCGCATAGAATCGGCGGCGTTGTGACCGAGCCGGACTGAGGTCCGCCCGGAGGGAGGATTCTGTCATGACCGAATCGCCGTCCGTCAAGCTGGAGCGAATCGATGCCTGCCGCGTGCGCATTCCGAAGGACACGATGCCGGGGATGCGCGTGGACGGCATCATCTACGCCGACGAGACGCTCATGAAGTCCGTCGGGCACGACCCCTGCGTCAGCCAGGTGGCGAACGTGGCCACGCTGCCCGGCATCGTGAAGCATTCGCTGGCGATGCCGGACATTCACTTCGGGTACGGATTCTGCATCGGGGGTGTGGCGGCCACGGACCCGGAAAACGGCGGCGTGATCAGCCCCGGTGGCGTGGGCTACGACATCAACTGCGGCGTGCGGCTGATTCGCAGCGATCTGGCCGCGGCCGACTTGCGTTCGCGTGCCGCAAAACTGACGGACTCGCTGTTCCAGCACATTCCGTGCGGCGTGGGCGAGGGCGGGCAGGTCCGGTTGAAGGGCCGTGACCTGGATGACGTGTTGAGCCGCGGGTCCGCCGCCGTCATTGAGCGCGGGTACGGCGTGCCGGACGACGCGGAGGTGACCGAGGCGCGCGGCAGCCTGGACGGGGCCGACCCCGATTGCGTCTCCGACCGGGCGCGGCAGCGCGGGCAGGGCCAGTGCGGCACCCTCGGGTCGGGCAACCATTTTGTGGAAATCCAGGTTGTGGAGGAGGTTTTCGACGCAGAGGCTGCCGAAGCGCTCGGGCTGAAGGCGGGCCAGGTGACGGTGATGATCCACTCCGGCTCCCGTGGCCTGGGTCACCAGGTGTGCGACGACGCCATCCGCGACCTGCGCGGCGTGCCGAAGGCGTACGGCATCGATCTGCCGGACCGGCAACTGGTTTGCGCACCGGTGCATTCGAAGGAGGGTCAGCATTACCTCAAGGCCATGCGGTCCGCGGCGAACTTTGCGTGGGCGAACCGGCAGATCATGACGCACCTGGCGCGGCAGGCGTTCAGCGACGTGCTGGACCGGCCCTGGGAGTCTCTGGGCATGCACCTGGTGTACGACGTGGCTCACAACATCGCGAAGATGGAGACGTTTGAGATCGGCGGGGTTCGCAAGAGCCTGTGCGTGCATCGCAAGGGGGCGACGCGGGCGTATCCGCCGGGCCACCCGGAGGTGCCCGCGCGGTACCGGAAGGTTGGTCAGCCGGTGATCATTCCCGGGGACATGGGCCGGTGCAGCTACGTGCTGGTCGGGCAGCCCGGCGCGATGGAAAGCACGTTCGGTAGCACGTGTCACGGGGCAGGGCGTTTGCTGTCGCGTCACGCGGCCATTCGGGCCGCCAAGGGACGGTCGATTCAGAAGGAGCTGGCCGACCGCGGTGTCTACGCCCGCGCTCGCAGCCGGTCCGGTCTGGATGAGGAGCAGCCCGACGCCTACAAGGACGTCCAGGACGTGGTGTCGGTGGTGGAGCGGGCCGGGATCAGCAAGATCGTCTGCCGGCTCCGGCCACTGGGGGTGATCAAGGGATAAGAGCGCACGTCCCGGCGTGTTCTGCGTGAGGGGCTGACGGGGCGGCCTTGCCTACCGGCGCAGGCTCACCTGGATTTCGAAGGGGCCGATGGAGAGCCGGTCTCGGTGTCGCAGGGGGTAGTCGGAGCCGGCATCATCGTCGTTGACGCGCGTGCCGTTCGTGCTGTGCAGATCGCTGACCGTCCAGATTCCGCGGGCGGGCTCGATGCGGCAGTGATGGCGCGACACCATGGGATGGGCCAACTGCCAGAGTGCGGTGTCGTCGTTTCCCACGAGAACGGTCTCGGTCGGCAGGGCGTGAAAGTGGGGGTCGGGAATGCTGGGGCCGGCCTGGAGGGTCAGGGACAGCGGCGGAGGTCCGCCCCGGTCCGCAAGCGGTCCGGGGTTGATGCAGCGAAACCGCAGTCGATACCCGCCGAGGTCGAAGGCGTCTCCGTCAACCGGCTTGTGCTTCGGCAGCCGCTGATCATTCACGAGGCAGATGCGCCTTCGATCCACCTGTTCGAAGCACCAGCGGTCGTGGTCCCAGCGGAAGCGGGCGTAGAGAGGGCTCATCCGCGCCGATTCCAGCGTCAGCGTGCAGTGGGGATCGCTTCCGATGGAAACGGTGACGTCCGTGGGCATAGCCACCCGGTGCCCGACCAGGGACGGTCCGGCCGTCACGATCAGTTCGTGTTCGGGTCGGGGTGTGGCCAGGCGTGATTCGATGATGGCTTTGCGGTCAAGGCCCAGGCGCTCGGCCAGATCCCGGTCGTAGGCATCCTTGGCGCGGGCGTCCATGAGCACCACGCGGGCCGTGGCGATCTGGTTCATGACATCCTGTATGTCCTCGCGGGTTTTGCGGTCCGCGGTGTCTTCGTAGGGCTTGATGCGGCGGAAGAGTTTCTGAACGGCGTTTTCGATTCGTTCCGGCTGGCTGCAGAAGATCTCCAACTCCAGCAATGCGTAGTGGTGGGGCGGGCGCGGCCCGGGCGGCAGATCGAGAAAACGGACGTAGGCGTCATCGTCAGTGGATGAAGTCATGTGGGCACCGTCCTCGGACGCGCTGGACTATTCCAGCTCGATTTCGCGGACCGCGTCGGTCAGCTTGGACAGGTCGGCCTGTCCGAAGCCCGATGTGCGATGAATCTCGGCGGACGCGGTCGTGTTGTACATCAGCTCGACCGCCCGCACGTGGACCCGCCCGCTCGTGTCGTAGCGGAACGTGATTTCCACGGGCGAACCCTTCGGCAGTCCGGGCGGAAGCTCGTGAATGATGCATTCGCCGATCTGCATGCACCCGTGCGGGTCGCGCGTTTCGCCTTCCACGATGGGGACGCGCACCAGCCGCTGGTTCTGCGCTTCCGTGCCGAACACCTTGGTTCGGGTGACGGGCAGGGGCGTGTTCCGCGGGATGATCATGGAATTGACCGTGCGTGCCTCGCGCGACGACCGGACGATGACGCCAAGGCTGTGCGAGTTCACGTCGGTCAGTTGTACCTGCCGGGCGGCTTCCATCACCGGGGGGTCGAACGTGAAAAGGCGGATCGGATCGTCGTCAGGCTCTCGGTTTCCCCAGCCGCTGTCGATGCGGCGTCCACCGTCCGGGAGCGTCTGCACCGGGCTGTCCGTCATGTGCCGGATCGCGGCGTGGATGGCGGCGCCGTGGGCCACGATCTCCCGCGGGGCGATGGCGGTGTTGGGCTTTTTGCCGGATATCTGCTCCAGCATCTGCTGGATGGCAGGCATTTGCACGGAGCCGCCCACCAGCAACACGTCATCGATCCGATCCCACGTGAGCAGCGCGTCCTGCACGAGCATCTCCGTGGAGATGCGGGCCCGGGTGACCAGGTCGGCCGTCAACTGCTCAAACTGCCGGCGGCCGATCGGCAGAGCGAGCTCGCGGCCGAGATGATCGCCTATGATGACGGTGGCCGGCCGCGTGCTGAGCGCGATCTTGGCCTCCTCACACGTGTGCCGGATGCGGGCGAGTGATTCCTCCTGGTCGCGCGGGTCCACGCCGTGCCGCCGCGAGAACTCCTCGCAATACCAGTCCACCAGACGCGCATCGAAATCCACGCCGCCCAGCCGCACCTCACCGCCCGTGGCAACCACCTCGAAACGCGGCCCGCTGATGCGGATGATCGTCACGTCGAACGTTCCGCCGCCCAGGTCAAACACGAGCGTGGTGGACGGCGCGGTGGCCGCGATGCCGACCAGCTCAAACCGGGCGGTGGATCCGCCGCGCTCCACGTAACAGCGAAAGGCGTTGGCCAGGGCGGCGGCCGTCGGCTCGTTGATGATGTCAATCACGTGCAGGGAGGCGATGCGGCCGGCGTCTTCCGTCGCCTTGCGGCGGCGGTCGCCGAAGTATGCGGGCACGGTGATCACGGCGCCGGCGATCTGGCCGATCTGCTCCTGGGCGTCCTTCACCAGCTTCTTGAGCAGCAGGGCGGAGAGCGCTTCCGGCGAGAATTGTCGCCCGCATACCGTTCGATGGTAGAACTTCTCGCCCATGTCCCGTTTGAAATTGGTGGCCACGTTCCACGGTTCGTTTTCCGCGGCCAGCAGGGCACGGGCGCCCACGTGGATCGTCCGATCCGGCTGGATCAGGACGGCCGACGGCGTGATCGCCTCACCCTGGTCGCTCAGCACCGTCACGGGACGACCCTGGGCGTCCACGTACGCCAGGGAGGAGAACGTGGTTCCCAGGTCGATGCCCACGATCCGATGCTCGGTGTCTCTCATGTCGCGCCGTTGCCTACCGGGTCCCATCTAAAGCCCGACTACACAGCAGTCTACGTCCACGCCAAGTGACCTTCAATCGGCGAACGGGATCCCGCCATAAGGGGAATCACGCATCGTTCTGTCTCGATCGGCCAAGACGGAGTCGGGCATCGTCGGGGCCGTTTACGGCCGATGCCATTCCGCACAGCGAGCACACAGAGGATCGGCATCGAACCGGCCGGAGTCGTGGGCCGTGCGAAGGGCTTCCATCGCGGGGCCGGTCCATAGCGCGGCGAGCGTCGAGTGGTGGAGCGAGCCGACCGGCCGGGCGGCCAGAAAATCCTGATCGCAGGCGAGGACCTGCCCGTTTGCCAGAACGGTGCAGCGCTCGCGAAGCTGCCGGCAGGCCGCTCGCACCGGCGGTGACATGTCCATGACGCGAGAATCGGGCAGGGCCCCGGCGTATGTGCTGTACCCGGTGAGTGTGACACATCCTTGTCGACGAATCCACCCGTCGACAAACGGCTCCAGTTCATCCAGCGTGTGTGCGCACTTGATGAGCTCGGCGTTGATGAAGGGAACGGGCTGCGCGGCCTTTTGCCGCACCTGGCCGAGGCGTTCGATGCCGTTCAGTACCGTCTGGAGGTCGTTTCCGTGCAACGCCCGATATCGTTCCGGCGTCCAGGCGTCTACCAGCACGCCGACCACGTCCACCTTGTGCTGCACCAGCGCGTGGATCGCGGCGTCGCTCCACGCCCGGCCGCTGGTTCGGACGGCCACGCCGTAGATGCCGGCGTTTCGCAGGGTCGCCAGGACCTGCGGGAACTCCGGATGCAGCAGCGGCTCGCCAAAGCCGCCCAGCACCACGAGGGCGTCGTCCTGGACGCTCAACTCGCGGGCAAGCCGGTCGATCGTTTCCATGTCGATCGGTCCGCGGGCCCTGTCTGCCGGGACTGTCGGTCGCAATACGATGTCCGAATCGCTGTCCGGCGGGCGCTGCGTGGTCAGTTCGATCTCGACCTCCCGGGGCAGGGGCGGCGTGAGGGTTGCTTCTCGCTGGATGAGCCACTGTCCGACATGCTCGGCCCCGCCGTAGTCGTGTGTGGTCAGGTAGTCGCTGATGAGGTGCATCGCGCGGTGGGTGTCCGCGATGAGCCGTCCCGACGCGTGACGAAGCGGTTGGGGGGAGGGGCACGCGCACTTGCGCTGGGCCACGTCCGGCTCGGGTTTGTCGGGTTTGAAGCTCAGGGTCCAGCCGGGCGGGATTCCGCGTTCCGCCATCTGCGTCAGAAGGTCTGTGTGGTACACAATGCCGGTGAGGCCGGGCGGTGATTGCAGGAAGGCCAGCCGGGTCTCCTCGGCGACGCTTTCATAGTACTCGATCAGCCGGTCGATCCATACCGGGTCGATGAGCGGGCAGGGTCCGGGTACGACGAGAACGGCATCGGCGCGTTCCTGCCTGGCGAGGCTGGCAACGACGGCCGTGTGGAGGTATTCGTCGAGCACGCATGCCCCGCCGATGCCGCCGCGCCAGCTTTCCAGTGCCCACTTGCGTGCGGATTGGACGAGCAGTCGGTAGCCGGGGTCACCGACGGAATGGGTGCGGAGCATGGCCGGCAGGCCGGTGATGAGGGAGGCGAGCTCCTTTTCCTGTTCGAGGGGCCCGACCACGAACACGCCGCTGAGCCGTTTGGCCTGTGCCACCTGGTTTACGGTGCGGGCGAGAACGGTTTGGTCGGCGACGGTGTCGGCCATCCGGGATCGCGTACCGAGGGCGGAGCGATTGAGGTCTGCCTCGATGGTGGCGATGATTCTCACGCGGTTTTCCCTTCCGCTAGCACGCGGTCGAACCGATCGAGAGCGCTTTGGAGCATGTTCTGCACGATGTCGACGCCTTCGCGCACGCTGCGGACCACGTCCATGTCGCGGTCGAGTTGTTTGAGCGTTCTCTGGACCTCCGAGTCTCCGGCGGCCGCCCGGATCTGGCGGTCGGCCTTGAAGCGGCGCAGCTCGCCGAGCTGCGTGGCCGAGGTGATGATGCGGTACGCGCGGTCCGCGGAGCGCAGCAACACGCGCAGCTCATCCACACGGGTCAGGCGTCGGTTGAAGCGGTCCGGGTGGTCGGTCAGCGTTTTGAGCTCTTCCAGCAGGCCGGTCATTTCGTCGCAGATCTTGCGCACGGTCTCGATTTCCTCCAGGCGGCGTGCGACCTCCTCGCGGCCGGCCTTGAGGCGTGACGGGTCGAACCACTTGGTCGTCCGGCGGTAGGCGAATCGCTCCGGCGGGATCGGCGTGCGGCAGAAGTGCGTCATCGCGTCTCGCAAAGGCATAACCTGGGTGCCGCGGATGCGCACGCCACCCTCGGTGGCATCGATTAGCGGGACGGGGCATCCCACGAAATCCTTCTCAAACTGTTCGAGATACGTGAAGAGCAGATCGTCTGTGTAGACTTCCCGTCCGTCCACGTCCGGCATCCTTCGGAGCATCTCGCGGTTGCGGGCCAGCCGGTCCCATTCCTTCATTTCGATCGTGTTGAAGCGATTGAGTTCGGTTCGCCAGGTCTGGTGCATTTCGACGCCGGGGATGTAGTACACGTGCCCGGTGTACGCCAGGTCCTGCCCGATGAACAGGATGGGGCCGCATCCCATGTAACGGGCTAGGTAGAACGCCAGGTGCGCCACGGTCGCGCCGGCCGGCAGCCCGTCGCGAGCGGCGAGGGCGTCGCCGAGCACGAGCCGCGCAAACGAGTTGTCCAGCAGCGACGTCGGGCCGCTGAACGTGTCGACGACGTGCCACGTGGCCTTGGGTTCGGCCACCAGATGCACGTCGTTGGACGGCTCGATGCCCTCGAAGTACTGCCTGGATATCTCGTGGTAGTCCAGGCTCACGACGAAGTCGGGAAGGATGCCGCGTTTGCGGAGCATGGGATAGATGGTCTGCACCGCAATGATGACGGCCCGACCGCGGGCGGCGGGCAGTTGGTCGATGTTTTTGCGCAGCGACGGGCCTGCCGCCACCACGATGGCCGGGAAACCGGCGAATCGGTCTCGCACGATGTCCAGGGCCGGCGTGGCCACGTAAGCGGGCAGGTTGTTGGCGACGTTGCGGCAGGTGATCTGGGCGTTCGTGACGAGCGTGATGATGGAGACGCGTGAGTAGGCCACGTACTCCATGAACAGGGTGCGGGCGGCGGAATGGAACGGCCCGGCGATCTGCTGGGACGGCGGGTGCAGGATGATGTGGACGCCGAGCATGATGAGGGGCGCATGGGGCCTCAGTCGTTCGTGCAGCCCGGCCTTGTCCGCGTCCGTCAGAATGATGAGACGCTGCGATGCGATCACGTCGGAGAGGTCGACGCAGGCGAAGGCGGTGGCCAGCACCGGCATGGACGGCTCGAAGACCACGAGGATGGCGTCGCCCTTGATCTGCTCGTGGACCGCGCGTACGTGGTAGCCCAGGCCGAACCCGTGGATCAGGTAACACGAATGAGCGTCGAAATCGATATCGGCCAGAAGCTTGGCGGCGTCCGCGGCGGGATCGTACCGGGAGTGCAGGTAGCACGAGCGGCTTTCACCGATCGTGACCTTGGCCGTCCACTCGCCCGACCGGGTGGGTTCGACCGGCAGCCGCTGGTCGTCCATGACGGCGTCGATGCGGCAGGCGAGCGGCGGATCCACGCGCCACAGGGCGGCCATGTTCCGGAGGAACACGTCGGCGGGCGGGGCGGTCGTCTGGGACGGGGCCGTGCTCACTCGGCGTCCTCCGGGGCGTCTTCGAGCGGGTCGGTGAACGTGCACGGCTGGCGCAGGGCGGCTTCCAGCCGTTCCAGGTATTGCCGACGGGGGATTTCGACGGCACCGAGGCTTCGCAGATGGTCCGTCATGAACTGCACGTCCAGAAGCCGCATGTTCCGGGCCTTCATCCGTTCCACCAGGTGCACCAGGGCGACTTTCGAGGCGTCCGTCTGACGGTGGAACATGGATTCTCCGAAAAACGCGCCCTGGATGGCCACGCCGTACAGCCCGCCGACCAGGGCCCCCTGCGGTCCTGGATCCCGGGCCTCCACGCTATGGGCAAACCCGAGCTCGTGCAACCGGCAGTAGGCCTCGATGATGTCGCTGGAGATCCAGGTTCCCTCGGGGCGGTTTGCGCAGGCGTGGATGACGGCGGAGAAGTCCCGGTCGATCACCACGGAATAGACATGCCGCTTGCAGACCTTGCGGAGCGATCGGGCGGGCCGGAAAGTGTCGAGCGGGATGACGGCCCGCGGATCGGGCGAGTACCAGTAGATATCGCCGTCCTCGTCGGCCATCGGGAAGATGCCGTTCGCGTAGGCGATCAGCAGCAACTCCGGTTCGAGGTCCGCACGCATGCGCAACGGATTCTGCCGTGCGGCCGCGTGCATGTAAACCCTCAGCCGCCCTGGGTGAACTCGCCCAGTCGGTCCATCGACAGACGCAGCTCGTTGAGGGCCCGTCTGGTGGTGGCGAGGACGGCCGCCTCGGTTGTGTTGAGGCGCGTGGCGACGTCGGCAACGGACTGGCCTTCCAGGAATCGCAACTGGATCACCTGGCGATACGCATCGGGCAGCTTCGCGACGCAGGCGGCCATCGCGTCAACCGCCTCATCCTTACGCATGATGCGGCTGGGCGTGTGCAACTCCGTACAGACCTGATCCAGAAGGTTCCAATAGGAGTCGGCACAACCGGCCTGCATGGCGTTGCACTCGCGTGCCACGTCGCGGGCCTGCCGGTGGCAAGCCCGCCAGGCGTCAATCAGCTTGTGGTCCAGGATGGTGAGCGCCCAGTTCAGGAAGGAATCGGGATCGGCACCCTGAAACCGCTCCATCTGGCGGAAGACCTGGAGGTAGACGTGCTGGAGAACGTCCTCCGGCTCGAATCGCGACCGCATCGCCCCATCCATGCGGGCCTCTGCTCGGGCGTGGAGCTGCGGATGGTAGACGGCTAGAAGCTTGGTGATGGCCGTCTGGTCACCGTGGCGCGCCGCGTCTATCCACGCTTGAAGCTGAGAGGCTTGTTCCATGTTGAGACCGGCGGCTTTTTATAAAGCCGGACTGAACTGCTTTGAACAGGCTACATTCTACTGCGGGTATTGCGTACAGCCAATGGCTCGGGGTTGGCTACGCGTATAAACTGGTAAAGGTGGCCTTCTGAGCGTGCGCCAAAGGGGGGGGCAGGTCCGCGCGGAGCGGCGACTGTGATATCTGCGTCAGACAGTCAGGCGGGCGGCCCGGATGATCGCGTTACAGCCCTCGTGGAAGAGTACGTCGAGCGGCGACGGTCCGGTGAGATACTGACGCCGGAGACCTTTGCGGCTGAGCACGCCGACATGGCGGAGGCGTTGCGCCCGTACCTGGAGGGTCTGGCGATCGTGGACCGGGTTCGGGAGAGGGCATCGCCGCCAGTGCCGGAAACGGCCATTGCAGAGACAGGGGTGCCATTGCCCGAGATCCCCGGCTACACCATCACAGGCGAGATTGACCGCGGTGGAATGGGGATTGTGTACCAGGCGCTGCAGCTTTCCACGAAGCGGGTCGTCGCCATCAAGACGCTTCCCGGCGGGCCGTTCGCGGCCCCGGCGGCGCTGAAACGATTCCAGCGAGAGATTGAGTTGGCCGCCCGGCTGCAGCATCCGGCCATCGTTCGCGTGCTGGAGAGCGGTGACGTCGCCGGGCTGGCCTACTACGCGATGGACTTCGTGGACGGCGCAACCCTCCAGCGTTACATCGCGGAGACCCGCCCGGAGCCGCGGGAGATTCTGGCGGTTTTCGTGCAGATCTGCGAGGGGGTCCAGTACGCGCATGATCGCGGCGTGATACACCGTGATCTGAAGCCGGCCAACGTGCTGATTGACGCAGAGGGCAAGCCCCACATCCTGGACTTCGGACTGGCCAAGGCGGTAGACGAGGCCGGGGCCGCTGCGATGCGCACGACGGTGATATCCCTGCCGGGGCAGCCGATGGGCACGCTTCCCTACCTGGCCCCGGAACAGGCGACCGGTCTTCCGGAAACCGTCGGCATCCGCACGGACGTGTACGCGCTGGGCGTGATGCTCTTTGAAGCCGTCGCGGGAGGGCTTCCGTTCGATATCGCCGCAACACCTTCGGAGGCCATCCGGCGGATCGCCGAGGAGATGCCGCGCCGTCCGTCGGAAATCTGCCCAGCGGTGGATCGGGAGCTGGAAACGATCATTCTCAAGGCGATTGAGAAGGAGCCGTCTCGGCGATATGCGACGGTCCACGATCTGGGCGACGACCTGCGCCGTCACCTGAAGGGTGAGCCCATTCTCGCGAGGCGCAGCAGTCGCTTCTACATGGCCCGCAAGAAGGTTCTCAAGCATCGTTGGCGGATCGCCGCCGGTGGTGCCGCCGCCTTGATGGCCGTCGTCGGAATCTGGGGAGGCACCTGGTGGAGCCGCGAATCGGCGGAACAGGCTCGCAGACGCGGATTGCCCGAAGCACGCAACAAGCTGCTCTGGATGCAGCAGGGAGTGGACCAGGGGAAGCCCGAGGAGGCAGTGGCCGGGCTCGAACGAGTGGCTGCCGAGTATCCGGAGCTTCCTGAGATTTCGTTGGTCTGGGCGCAGACCCAGTTTTCGAGGCCGGAGTTCCGTTATGCGGCGGTGACGCGTCTGGAGTCTGAGTTGGCCGACAACCCGCAACGCTGGGATTGCCGTCAACTGCTGGCCGAGATGTACGACTGGACCGGTCAGGTGGAGCGGGCCGCCGCGCTGCGGATGTCGTCGGAATCAGCCGGCGGGGACACGGCGGAAGACTGGTACCTGCGATCCTTTGCGACGCTGGATCTGGATCGGGCGTTTGATGCGGCCGTGGCGGCGACCCAACGCGATCCGAAGCACGCTCTGGCCTGGCAGAGGCTTGCCCAACTGGCGATGCACACCGGCCGGCTGGACGACGGTCTTCGCGCGGCCGACCATCTTCTGAAACTGACGGGGAACTGTCTCGTCTGGGAGCGCTTCAAGGGCGACGTCCTGACTCTGAAAGGTGACGTGCAGGCGGGCCTGGAGCACTATGATCGGCTGGTGGCCGCTTATCCGAACAGCCGCCCGGTGTATCGAAGCCGCGCTCATGTTTACCGGCATGTCGGCCGGTACGACGAGGCCATTGATGACTACACCCGGGCGCTTGCGATCGGTGATCCCGTCGACAAGGGGATGTGGGAGTACTACCAGCGGGCGACGCCGCTGTGGATTGTGGGCCGGAAGGAGGAGGCGATCGACGACATGCGGCGGGTCCGCATTCTGCGAGGGTTTCCTTCGTACTCGGACGCGCGCCTTTTTGTCCTGCTGTGCAACGAAGGTCGGCAGCAGGAGGCGCGGGAGGTCCTCGATGCGGCCCGGCGGGACGTGTCTGACCGATGGCTGGACCGCATCTTCGCGTGCCTGGCCGGCGAGATCACGCCGGCTCAGCTTGTGGCCATCGCCGGCGAAGACCGCATCCGCCGCGCGGAGGGGTTGTACTACGCCGGGGAGGCGTGTCTTCTGGCGGGTGACCGGGACGGGGCGCGTGCCTGGTTCCACGAGTGTGTCCACAGCAACGTCGAATGGGATTCGGTGGCCGGCCCTCTGACTCCCATGAACGAGCACCTCCTGGCTCGATGGCGTCTGGAAACCCTGACCGGGGTCGCCCTGACCAGCGCTCCGGCGGGCGTGCCGGCCGAACCCGGCCCGCCGTAGCCCGTTTTCCCGGTGCATTCCTGCTATGCGGACGGTCCGCGATTCCGATACAGATTTGCGTCGATCACGGCGCGCATGGCCCGGGTGTCGAGGGTGCCGCCGAAGAACTCGTTGAGGCGGGCGATGTCCGGTTCCGGGTCGGTCAGGAGTTTGTTGTAGTTGACGTAGAGCACGTCGAAGTTCCTCTGCTGGCGAAGCCAGTCTGTGACGTGCTCGAGGTGTTTGAGAAACAGGGTACGCATCTCGGCGTCCGTCACGCCTTCCTTGAGCGTGCCGCGGCGGACGAGCATCTTCTTCTGCGAGGCAAGCACCTCGTTCAGGTCTCGCCGCATGAAGACCACCTTGTAGTGGTAGTCCGGCGGCAGGTCGAGCAAAAGTTGGGAGATGCCCTTGACGACCTTGCCCTTCGCATCGGGCAACCAGGCCTTGTCCGTCTTGATCTGCTTAATCCGCTCGAACTCGTAGTATCCCTTCGGGTTGTCCTCGTCGGCGGTGCGGATTCCGTCCGCCAGAATCTCGAAGCCCGTCGCCTCCAGCATGGCCATCATCATGGATGTGCCCGAGCGAGGCAGGCCCGAAACGATCGTGACGTATTCCCGGGTCGATTGCGTCATGAGGGTCATCCGTTGCCACGGGCGTTGAGGTAGTCGGTGGCCTGGGCCAGCACTTGGGCGACCGCGTCCTTCAGCGGCAGATCGAGAATGGTTCCCGCGGCCTCGGCGTGTCCGCCGCCGCCCATGGCCTTGGCCAGGTCCAGTACGTTCAGGCCGGACTCCCCGCGGAAGTTGATCCGCGTTTTGCCCTGCATGCCCTCCGTGAGCAGCAGGGCCATGCGAATGCCCCGCACCGACCGGGGCACGTTCACCTGGTCGTCGATGTCCGCCGCGGTGCAGCCGGCACGGGTGATCTCGTCGTAATCGGCCGTGCTGTAGGCGAGCCGGCCGTCGGCGACGATTCGCGTATTCCCGTAGATGGTCTGAAGGAGCTGGAACTCCGCGGGCGTCAGGCTGCGGTAGAGCTTTTCGCCGAGGGCGGCGACATCGGCCCCGCACGCGATGAGCTCGGCCGCCGTCTGCAGGGCGCCGGGTGTCGTGTTGCTCAGCGTGAAGCCCACCGAGTCGGTCAGGATTCCGGCATACAGAAGCGACGCCGTCAGCGGCGTGACGGGCCGCCCTGCGGCTTCCAGAACGCGAAAGACCATCTCGGACGTACTGCCGGCGGTCGGCTCCACCCAGTTCACGCGGCCGAAGCGGGTGTTGGACGCGTGGTGGTCGATGTTCAGGAGGACCTTGCCGTCGGCCCAGGTGGCGCGGACCTGCGGCCCGACGTTGCAGCGGGATGCCTTGGCGGTGTCGAGCGCCACGAACCCGTCCGCCTCGTCGAAGTCGCGCGGTTCAGCGAGCACGGGTCGGGCCTGCTCGACCATGAACGCCAGGCGCTTGGACAGGGAGCCGGGCGGCAGCGCCACACGCAGGTCACGCTGCCCGGAGTCGGCGAAGCCCTGGGCCAGGGCGATCATGGCGCCGAGGCAGTCCGCGTCCGGCGTCACGTGGCCGACGACCACGACCTTCCGCCAGGCAAGCAGTTGCTCAATCAATTCCCTGGGTACGTTCATCGCCAGTTCGCCGGCGGCCAGGCCGCTCTCGCACGCCCGCAAGGCGCCATCATCCCTGCCGCATGGAGCGGATCAGAATTTCAGCCACTTCCGGTCGGGTGAACTCCTGCGGCGGGGCTTCGCCCCGGGAGAGCATCTCGCGCACTTTTGTGCCCGACAGGAAGATCTGGTCCCCGTCGATCTTCGGAAACGTTTTGCCGCTGACCATGCCGCCGGCCTTGCGGGACCAGGCGGCGTGCTCGAACTTCAGTGGTGTGATCGCCAGGTCTGCCGGCCCCAAGGTGTCGAAGATTTCCTGGGCTGCGTACGTGCCGTAGTAGTTGCCCACACCGGCGTGGTCCCGGCCCACGATGAAGTGGCTGCACCCGTAGTTCAGCCGCATGATGGCGTGCAGAATCGCCTCGCGCGGGCCGGCATACCGCATGGCGGCCGGCAGCACGCTGAGCATCGTGTGGTCCGGGTGGTAGTAGTTGGCGATCAGGATCTTGTAACACTCCATGCGGACGTCGGCCGGGATGTCGCCCGGCTGCGTCTGGCCGACCAGAGGGTGGATCAGCAGCCCGTCGCAGATTTCCTGGGCGCACTTGGTCAGGTACTCGTGGGCACGGTGGATCGGGTTGCGCGTCTGGAACGCCACCACGGTGCTCCAGCCGCGGCGCTCAAACTCCGCCCGCGTCTGGGCCGGGTGCAGGTTGTATTCCGGAAACTCGACGTCGTGGCGGGGCGTCACCACTTCCACAGGCCCGGCCAGGCACACGTCGCCCTCGGCCATCAGGACCTTGACACCCGGGTGAGCGGAATCTTCCGTCTGGAACACGTGCTTCGCCTGTTTCGCCTTGTCGTGCGCGTACTTCTCCTTCACGGTGAGGTAGCCAAGCGCGCGGTCCTTGTCATCCAGCAGGGTCACCTTCTCTCCGATGCCGATGCGGTCGCCCGTGGCCTTGTCGACGGCGCACGTGATCGGCGCCGGCCAGACGACTCCGTTGCTCAGCCGCATCTTCTCGCAGATGGAATGGTAGTCCGCCTCGCCGACGAACCCGTCCAGCGGGCTCAAGGCGCCGATGGCGATGAGCTCCAGGTCGCACTGCTGTCGCTCCGTCAGGCGGATGCGGGCGGCCGGCGTCTTGTCGTAATCTTTTGTGATGACTCTGGTTACGAGCTTTCCCCCATGGGGGGCGGGCAAACGGCTGGATGGCATGACGTTGTTCCTCTTCTTCCGGTTGCAGCCCGGTGTACAACGGGCAAAACAGATCGCTCAAGATAGGCGAAGGCCGGTCAGGATGCAACCGGCGGCGGCACGCGGGGAGCCGTGCGGGCCGATGGAAGAGGCGCACTGGAGCTGGGGTGATCCGAGGGCGTCGTCGGGCCGGCCGGGTCCGAGGCGGGGGCGTTGGTGATGATCACCCAGTCGTTCTTCTGGGTGAAGGCGTCGCTGTCCACGACTCCCACCAGCCTGGCGTCAACGGAGGCGGCGGCCTGCCATTGCCCGAAGTGCTCGCGTGTGAGGATCAGGTATACGGGTTCGTTCCCCCCCAGCAAGCCGGCGGCTCGCTCCAGGACCATTTCGCGCAGAAGGTCCTTTCCCTTCGTTCGGTCCACCATGCGCGAGACGATCTCGTAGGGGTCGATCATGTATCCGCTCCGCCGCTGGAAGTAGAAGTCCAGGCGGGCGTCCGGACGCTGGTCGGCCCAGAGAAGGCGAGCGTCGTCCGGCACGCCGGCTGCGTCCAGCGTGTCGTCCAGGGCCGCCACGTCGGCCACATTGTCGACGTGCGGAGCGCAGGCGTACCAGACCACAAGGAAGAGTGCGACGCTCGTGCCGGCCACGAGGGCGAACGCCGGGCCGGGTCGTCCGCGCACGAAGGCGACGCCCGCACCGAGGAGGACCAGCATACCGGCTCCAGCAATCGCCACGAGCATGCCCCACGCTTGCGGCGCCTCGTGCCGCAGCCAGGCGGAGCCGGCGGTCACGGCGACGGCGGACAACGCCGCGCCGATGCCCCACAACACCCACGCCCGACGCGGCTGCCGCACGCGGTATTGCAGGACGCGAAGTGCCACCACGGACATGAGCAGCACGAGGGCCGGGATGGCCGGCGCGATGTAGTACGGTTTCTTGAAGGTCATCGCGGACATGGCCAGCACGCCCAGGCCCGCCCAGAGCCCCACATAGAGCAGCGGGCGGCGCCATCTCGCGTAGCGGCGCATCCAGGGGGCGGCAAAGGCTTCAAAAACGAGGAAGACCCAGGGCGCCAGGTAGCCCCCGACGACCGGAAGGTAGTAGAAGAAGCCGCGCACGCGGGTGTCCTCGTAGTCGCCCTGTGCCCGCTGCACGTATTGCCAGTTCCACAGCTCATCCACGTGGGGGTTGCGCCGAGCCACTTCCAGCATCCACGGAACGAACATCGCCGCAAACAAGAAGATGCCGGGCAGAAACCACAACCGCGTGAAGACACGTACGGTCTGCGGCACAAGGCCTCGCACGAAGCTCCGGAAGGCCGTGGGCACCGCCCGGAAGCCGCCGCGGGCGATCAGCCGGAGCGGGCGCTCCGCGTACCACCAGAACGCCAGTGGGGCGGCCACGAGCGCGATGGGCGCCGGTCCCTTGGCCAGCATGGCCAGGCCCAGGGCGGCGTAGAACAGCATCATGTGAAGGAATCGTCCGCGCCGGGACGCATGTGTCACGCCGAGCCAGAACTCCACACCGGCCCACGTGCAGAAAAAGATCAACAGCATCTCGCACGTTGCGTTGGCGGCATACAGGAGCAGCACGACGGCGGATGCGGCCATGACGGCGGCCAGGCGTCCGGCCCGGCGTCCGAGCATGAGGGAACCCGCCCACCAGACCATCATCACCGTTGCGAAGCCCGCGAGGCCGGAGGGGAGGCGAGCCGCGGCGTCGGTGACGGGCAACCCGCTGCCCGGGTCCGGTGGGAGCACGTACGAAGCGGCTGCGACAAGCCAGTACGACAGGGGCGGCTTGCGCACGAACTCGGCGTCCAGGAAGCGGGGCACGACCCAGTTTCCGGTCAGCCGCATGTCGCGGGCGCATTGCGCGACAATGGCCTCGTGGTCACCCAGAGCGGGGCCGCCGAATAGCCCGCCGAAGCAGCTCACGAGCGCCAGCGCGATGATAGCCGGACGGATCCAGGAAGGGCGGTTGGCGGGTGTGGAGTTCAACCGTAAGGTCCTGTTCGTATTCAGCGGCACCGATCCGACCAGGGCCGGTGCAGGGTGTTTGAACGCCGCGCGGCCCGGACCGATGCCTGCCTTGTTCCAGCGGGCGAACGCCGGGCGAACACCGAATCCGTTCGTGACGTGCCCCGACCGGCCGGCGACCGGCCGGCACCTCCCTTTGGGGGCGTGCTGTCGGCGGACGGGTCCGGTGGGGCCTGCGGCGCGGTCGTGTCTAGTGCTTGACCGGGCCGACGACCATGGTCATTCGCCGGTTTTCCATTTTGGGCGGGCGCTCCACCTTCACCTCCTCCCCGAACTGCTCCAGGATTGTCCGGAACATGACCATTCCGATGTCCAGGTGTGCCCGTTCGCGTCCGCGGAAGAGCATGGTGAACTGCACCTTACTGCCTTCCTCCAGAAACTTCTTCGCCCGGTTGATCTTGATCTCACGATCGTGATCGTCCGTTTTGGGGCGTAGCCGAACCTCCTTGAGCATCTGCTCTCGCGGGCCTCGGTCCTTCTGTTTCTTCTTGAGTTGGTACTTGTACCGGCCGTAGTCCATGATCCGGCAGACCGGCGGCCGTTCCATGGGAGACACTTCCACGAGGTCGAGGCCGGCCTCGCGGGCCCGCTGCTGGGCCTCCGAGGTGGGAACCACCCCCACCTGCACGTTGTTGTCGTCAATCAAGCGGACCGGTGAAATCCGAATCTGCTCGTTGATTCGCAGCATCTTGGCGATACGCGATCACCTCCCTTCGGTTGACCTTCTTGGCAGACCGGGCGGACCCGTCGTCCACCCGCGTCAGGACTCCAGCTTCTTGCCCCTCGTGGCGATTTCGAGCAGGCAGCCGTCAACGAACTTCTGCAGGGAGAAGTTGCCGAGGGACCGGCCCTCCCGATCGTTGACGTTGACCGTCCCTTCGGCGGCCTCCTGCTCTCCGATCACCAGGATATACGGAATCTTCAGCGCGCGGCAGCGATGTTTTTTCGGGCCGATCTTGTCACTGGATACGTCGACCTCCACACGCAGCGCAGCCCGGACCAGGGCGTCATAGACCTCGCGGGCGTACGCTTCGCTCTTGTCGCTGATCGTGACCACCGCGACCTGGATCGGAGCCAGCCACAGCGGGAACGCGCCGGCGAAGTGTTCAATCAGGATGCCGACGAACCGCTCCAGGCTGCCGAACGGCGCCCGGTGGATCATGATCGGACGGTGCGGGCGGTTGTCCCGGCCGATGTACGTCAGGTCGAACCGCTCCGGCAGGTTGTAGTCGACCTGGATGGTGCCGAGCTGCCACTCCCGCTTGATGCAGTCCCGGACGACGAAGTCAATTTTCGGGCCGTAGAAGGCCGCTTCGCCGCGTTCCTCGGTGGCGTTGAGTCCGCTTTCACCGACGGCGGCACGGATCTTCTCCTCGGCCTGGTCCCACGACTCCGGCGAACCGGTGTACTTGCTCGAGTCCGGATCACGCAGCCCGACGCGGACGCGGTAGTCCGTCAGGTTCACGGCGTCCAGCACGGTCAGGGTGAGCTGGATGGTGGAACGCATTTCGTCGAGCAACTGGTCGGGCGTGCAGAACAGGTGGGCGTCGTCCTGCGTGAAGCCGCGGACACGCACCATGCCGCTGAGCTCTCCGCTCTGCTCATAGCGGTACACGTTGCCGAACTCGAAGTACCGTATTGGCAGGTCGCGATAGCTGCGCGGCTGCGACTTGTAAATATGCACGTGGTGCGGGCAGTTCATCGGCTTGAGAAGATAGCCGTCTTCCTGCTGCAGCTCGCGGTCGATCACGGTGATCATGGTCTCCGGCGTTTCCGCGTCCGCAAGGCCGGGGATTTCGCCCCAGACGGCTACAGCCGCGTCGGCCAGTTGGCGGGCCCGTGCGAACGCCTCGTCCCGCTGGGGACCGGCGTGGGCCGGAACACGTTCAAGCGTCTGCAGCAGGCTCAGCAACGTGCGCCCGCGGTCGGTTTCGTACAGCGGGGGGAACTGGGAGTCACGGTAGTACGGATAGTGCCCGCTTCTGCGGTACAGGTTCAGTTGACCGATGTTCGGGCTGTACACCGGCCTGTAACCCCGCAGCAGCATCTCGAATTTCAGGAAGTTCTCCAGCAGCATCCGCACGATGGCGCCCTTGGGGTGCCACAGAACCAGACCGCTGCCCACCTCGGGATCGATGCTGAACAGGTCCAGCTCTCGACCGATCGCCCGGTGGTCCCGGGCCCTGGCCTCCTCGAGCTGCCGGAGGTGCTCCTTGAGGGCCTTGGGCTTGAAGAAGGCCGTCCCGTACAACCGCTGCAACGCCTTCTCGTTCACGTCGCCCCGATAGTGCGACCCGCTGACCTGGCGAAGCTTGAACGCGCCGATGCGGCCGGTCCGCGGCAGATGAGGGCCGCGGCAGAGGTCCTCGAAGCCCTGCCCCCGGCTCTCCCCGGTGACGTAGAAGCTCAGCATATCGCCGTCGGCCCGCTCGGCGTTGTCCAGCTTGTACCGGTTCCCTTCCTTCTCCAGCTTGGGCAGGGCCTCGCTACGGGGGAGCTCATACCGCACAAAGGGCCGGTCCTCCTGGATGATCCGCTGCATTACCGCTTCGATCTTCTCGAAGTCGTCGGGCGTCAGGCTGCGATCCAGGTCCAGATCGTAATAGAACCCGTCCTCCACCGGCGGGCCGTAGACCAGCTTCGTCTGCGGAAACAGCTCGCACACCGCTTCCGCCATCACATGCGCGGTGCTGTGACGCAGTACGTGCAGGCTGTCGGGGTTTGTGTCATCCGTCGTCAGAATAGTGAGCTTGCAGTCTCCGGGCAGCGGGGCGTGCAGGTCGACGATGATCTCCTGACCGTCTGCCTGCACTTTGCCTGCAATGGCGGCGCCGGCCAGCCGGGGCCCGATCTTGCCGGCCACGTCATACGTGGACGCGCCCGCGTCCATCGCCAGTACGGATCCATCGGGCAGGGTGATGTTCACGCTACGTCTCCAACAGGCGGCTTGCGTCAGTGTCTCTGCCGCGATCCACACCCGGCTCCCGGACGAAAGAAAAACGACGCCGAATCACCACGCGCGGGAGCCCGGCGGCACGGTCCGACCGACCTGTGCGCAGAGCAACAGCTACCATGTCACGCGTGTGGTTGACCCAGAGTCGTTCGGATTGATCATACGGCCGATCAACTACCCTTGCGGGCGGCAGCCGGCCATGCGGAACTAACGCATTAAAGTGCCACTGACGCCCGGGCTCACCTGAGTATAGCAGATCGTCTGCCGGCTTCAAGAACCTTGAATTCCCGGGGGGGAGAATAGGATTTTCTGGGGGGCAGACCGGTGCCGACGCAGCGGCGTGGGATCAGGGGTGCAGCAGGGCGAGGATCTCCGAGCGGGTTCGGGCGTCACTCCTGCAGCGGCCGCGCATGGCGGACGTAACCATTATGCTGCCGGCCTTTCGGACTCCCCGGCAGGTCATGCAACTGTGGGTGGCCTGCATGACGACGGCCACACCCTTGGGGGTCAGCGTGTCCATGAGGACATCCGCAACCTGGGACGTAAGTCGCTCCTGGAGCTGGGGGCGAAGGGCAAACGCCTCCACCACCCGCGCCAGCTTGGAAACGCCCACCACCTTTCCGTCCGGGAGATAGGCCACGCTGGCGCGGCCTTCAAACGGCAGCAAGTGGTGCTCGCACATGGAGTGGAACGGGATGTCCTTGAGGACGACCATCTCGTCGTAGGTTTCGGTGAACTGGGTGGTGAGGTACTGGGCCGGATCGCTGTGCAGCCCGGCGAAAAACTCCGCGTACATGCGGGCGACGCGGGAGGGGGTTTGTCGCAGGCCCTCGCGTTCCGGGTCTTCGCCGACGGCGACGAGGATTTCCCGGACGGCCCGTTCGATGCGAGGCAGGTCCATGGTTGTTTCCTATGCGGCGGCGGCGCGCCGCGGTCATCAGTCCGCGTTGGGCCCCTGTCCGCCGGGGTCGCCGGGGCCGCGGTCCCACTCCACACGCGGGGCGTCACCCCATAGCAGTTCAAGATCGTAGTATTGTCGATACGCCGGGGCAAATATGTGGATCACGACGTCCACGAAGTCCAGCAGCATCCAGGTGGCGGATTCGTAGCCGGCGGATCCGAACGGCCTCCAGCCGCATTGGCGGCCCGCATCTTCCGCGGCGTCAAACGCCGCCCGCATCTGGCGATCCGACGTACCGGAGCAGATCACGAAGAAATCCGTGACGGAGCACTTTCCACGCAGATCGAGGACGACGACGTCCTCTGCCCGGTGATCGTGGACGGCCCGTGCGGCCCGAACGGCCAGTTCCCTGGCGTCCGGGGCGCGCGTTTCGAGTGGTTTCGGTTCAGCACTCATGGTTCACTCGACGGTTCAGGGTATCCCACGGGTCCGCCGACTGCAACCTGCGGACGCCCGGCGAGAGGAGATCGTCAGGCGGAGAACAAGGACTGCTGGTGGGGGGAATCGACGGCGGCGCGTTCCTTGACGTCGCGGATTTCCTCGATGAAGGCTTCCACGTTGTCAAACTGGCGGTAGACGGCCATGAAGCGGACGTAGGCCACCTGGTTCAGCCGGCGCAGGTGAGTCA
>JAFGJQ010000444.1 GCA_016929015.1 Phycisphaerae bacterium
AGCATGATCTCCATGTTCCCCGTGCCCTTGAACTCGTTGAAGATCACTTCGTCCATGCGGCTGCCCGTATCGATCAGCGCGGAGGCGATGATCGTGAGCGAGCCGCCGTTTTCCACGTTGCGTGCGGCGCCGAAGATGGCCTTCGGCTCTTCCAGGGCACGGATGTCCAGCCCGCCGGACATGATCCGCCCGCTGTTGCGGATGGCGGCGTTGAACGCCCGCCCCAGCCGCGTCAACGAATCCAGCAGGATGAACACGTTCTCGCCGCACTCGACGTGCCGTTTGGCCTTCTCGATCATCAGCCGGGCGATCCGCACGTGGCTGGCCACGTCCAGATCGTTCGAGCTGGCCACCACCTCGCCGCGGACGGTGCGGCGCATCTCCGTGACCTCTTCCGGCCGCTCATCGATCAGCAGCACCATCATGTAAACGTCCGGATGGTTCGTGGCCACGCCGGCCGCCATCTGCTGCAGCAGCACCGTTTTGCCCGTACGGGGCGGGGCGCAGATCAGGCCGCGCTGGCCGAACCCGATGGGCGTCATCAGGTCGACCACCCGCATGGACGGTGAGCCGCCGGGGATTTCAAACCGCACGGGGCGGTCCGGATCGATAGCCACCAGATCGGCAAACGGCGTCCGCGCCGCAAACACGTCGGGAGCCAGCCCGTTGATCGAGTTGACCGCGGCCAATTCCGTCGTCCGCGACTTTCTGGCGGGCCGGACGGTACCGGCCACCGTCTCGCCGGCGATCAGCCGATGCCGCCTGACCAGATCGGGCAGCACGCGCGGGTCCGTGGGATGGACCGCGTAGTTTCGTTGGGCAGAGCGGAGGAACCCGCCGCCTTTGCCGTCCGGCTCAAAAGTCCCGATGATCTCACCCTGACCTGTCGACACGGAGTCTGCCATGTTACTTTTTCTCTCGTTTTGAAGAGCACGCTTTCCGAGGCCGAGACCGCAGACGGTTCTCGGTTCGGAACCCCGCCAAGTTGTGCAGGAATCGCGGGTTACCCCGAAGGGCAGGGCTGGCGACGGGACGCCCGACCCGCGGCGGCGCATCCTGGACTATCGTAGCCAGCCGGCACCGAAACGCAAGGGCCGCCGATATCCCCTTGTCACGAGCCCCCGGTTGGCCTAGAGTGTCGCAAATCCGCCGGCCCTGGTCAATGGGACCGGGCCGAGCACCCTGAAAATCACAGGAAGGGGGTTGCGTGTCCGAGCATTTTGCCGACCAGTTGATCGCAGCGATCCGTGCCAAGAAAACCCCTGTCTGCATAGGGATCGACCCTGTCTACGACCGCCTGCCCGCCGACATTGCCGATCGCCAGTCCATGAACGATGCCTCCGACTCCACCTCCGCCATCGACGGAATCCTGGAGTTCTGCCGGCGGGTCATCAAGATCGTGGCCCCGCTGGTACCGGCCGTGAAGATCAACTCCGCCTTTTTCGAGCAGTACTACTGGGACGGGGTGGAGGCCTATTACGACCTGGTGCAGGAGGCGGACGCCCAGAGCCTCATCGTCATCGGTGACGTGAAGCGGGCGGACATCGGGCACTCCAGCACCGCGTACGCCCGGGCCCATTTGGGAGACCCGACTTTCACCAACCTGGAGGACATCGTGGCGCCGGACGCGGTGACCGTGAACCCATACTTCGGGTTCGACGCCGTTCGCCCGTTCGTCGACATCTGCAAGGCCGATCCGAACAAGGGCGTGTTTGCGCTGGTCCGAACCAGCAATGAGACGTCCGCGGACGTCCAGGGCCTCCGCACGGAGAACGGGCAGACCGTAGCCGAGCGGGTGGCCATGCTGGTGAATGAATGGGCCGGCGACGACGGCCTGGTCGGCGCGAGCGGCTACAGTTGCATCGGGGCGGTGGTTGCGCCGCACAACCACGAGGAGACGGTCCGCCTTCGCGAACTGATGCCGCGCAGCATCTTCCTGGTGCCGGGATGGGGGGCCCAGGGCCGCGGAGCGGAAGACATCGCCCCCTGCTTCCGGCCGGACGGGACCGGTGCCATCATCAACGCATCGCGCAGCGTGATCTACGCCCACGAGGACATGAAGTACATCGAGCGGTTCACGTCCGAATGGGACCGGTGCATCGAACAAGCCTGTAAGGATTTCATCCGGGACGTGGCCACCGTCGCCAAGCTGTGAACCCGCCGCGCGGCCGGACCGAGCCCCACAGCGCTCGCAAGGCACAGACGGCATCCGAGTTCCATCCACAAATCAGCGTGCGTGAGGTACCCATGCGATCGGCATTGCTTCGGCTTTTCGGGTCCGTCGGCCTCTGTCTGGTTCTCCTGGCGGGTTGCGCCTCGCCGCAACCGACGCCGCTGCGTGTCCTCAGCTACAACATCCACCACGGCGAGGGCATGGACGGGAGAGTGGACCTGGAACGGATCGCGGAGATCATCCGGCGCAGCGAAGCCGACCTGGTCGCGCTCCAGGAGGTGGACCGCGGCGTGAAGCGGACGGACCGCGTGGACCAGCCGGCGCGGCTCGCGGAACTGACGGGCCTGCACGTGGTGTTTGAGCGAAACATCGAGCACCAGGGCGGCGACTACGGTAACGCCGTGCTCAGCCGGTTGCCCGTGGACCGGCACCAGAACTATCACCTGCCCCAATCCCGGCCCGGGGAGCAGCGCGGGCTGCTGGAGGTGCATGTCACGCTGGACGGTAAGCCCCTGGTCTTCTATGCGACGCATTTTGACTACCATCCGAGCGACGAGGAGCGAATGGCCTCCGTGGCCGTACTGAAGGAGAAGACCGCGCCGCAGTCCGGTACGCCGGTGTTTGTCGCCGGTGACCTCAACGACACGCCCGACAGCCGCGTCCTCGCGGCGGCCACGGCCTTCCTGGTGGACACGTGCGAGGACGATTCCGGGGCCGTTCTGACCTATCCCGCCGACGCGCCCGACAAGCGGATCGACTACATCCTGACGAACGGCCACCCGTCCGTGCGTTGCGTGGACTTCCGCGTGCTCCCGGAATCCGTCGCCTCCGACCACCGTCCGATCCTGGCGGTGTTCGAGATTCAGACCCAGGCGAAATAGCGGAGGGCACCCGCTCGCCGCGCCGTGGTCTTATGATTCCTTCACGGCGGCGATGAGTTCGTCAAACGCCTTCTTCCCGTCGTTGAAGAACATCAGGGTGTTATCCATCGCGAAGAGCGGGTTGGGGATGCCCGCGAAACCCGGGCTGAGACTGCGCTTGATAACCACCACCGTGCGGGCCTTGTCCACGTCAATGATGGGCATGCCCGCGATGGGCGACGACGGGTCGGTGCGGGCCACCGGGTTCACCACGTCGTTCGCCCCCACCACGATGGCCACGTCCGTCTGCGGCAGCACCGAGTTGATCTCGTCCATCTCCTTCAGCTTGTCGTACGGAATGTCCGCCTCCGCCAGCAGCACGTTCATGTGTCCCGGCATGCGGCCGGCCACCGGGTGGATGCCGTAGAGCACCTCCACCCCGCGGGCTTCCAGCAGCGTCGCGAGCTCCCGTACGGCGTGCTGGGCCTGGGAGACGGCCAGGCCGTAGCCCGGCACGATGACCACCCGCTGCACGCCGTCGAAGAGCATGGCGATCTCTTCGGCGCTGGTCGCCTTGATCTTGCCGGCGTACACCTCGTCGGCGGTGGGGCCGCCCGCGGTCGGGCCGAGCGTGGCGAACATAACGTTCGCCAGCGAGCGGTTCATGGCCTTGCACATGATGCTGGTCAGAATGAGCCCCGACGCCCCGACCAGCGAACCGGCGATGATCAGCACGTTGTTGCTCAGCACAAAGCCCGTGGCGGTAGCGGCCAGCCCGGAGTATGAGTTCAGAAGGGCGATCACCACCGGCATGTCCGCCCCGCCGATGGGGATGGTGATGAGGATGCCCAGCACGGCCGCCGCCAGCACGAGTAGCCAGTACCAGGCGGCCGTCTCAGGGTTGCGAACGACCAGCACGCACAGGGCAACGGCGATCACGACACACAGGGCGTTGATCCCATGGCGGCCCGGCAGCAGCAGCGAGCTGCTCAGCCAGATTTTCCGGCCCTTCCACGAGAAGTGGAGTTCCTGAAGCTTGCCCGCGGCAATCAGGCTGCCGAACAGAGTCACAGAGCCGATGAGCCCCGAGGCGGCGATGGCGATCTTCTCCTGGAGCGCCCCAGGCCCGGCATGGGCATCGCCGCCGAATTTCAGGACCAGTTCGGCCCCCGCCACGAGAAACGACGCCGCGCCGCCGAAGCCGTTGAGCAGCCCCACCATCTGGGGCATGCCGGTCATGGGTACGCGCAGGGCCAGGGCCGTGCCGATCACACTGCCCACAACCAAGCCGACGACAATCCACGTCCAGTGCAGCACGCCACCGGCCACCAGGGTGACCGCCACCGCGATCAGCATACCCAGCGCCCCGGTCAGGTTACCCCGGACCGCGGAACGCGGGTGAGCCAGCCCCTTGAGGCCGAAGATGAACAGGACGGAGGCCAGCAGGTAGGCTAAGTCTCGGAGGATTTCACCGTGCACGGCTTACCCCTTCCTGCGGAACATGCCCAACATGCGGTGCGACACCAGAAACCCGCCCACCACGTTGATCGTGGCGAAGATCACGGCAAACAGGCCCAGCCCCGTCGCCAGCATGCCCTCGCCCGCGCCGGTAGCCACCAGGGCCCCGACCACGGTGATGCCGGAGATGGCGTTGGAGCCGGACATGAGCGGCGTGTGCAGGGTGGGCGGCACCTTGGTGATGATCTCGAAGCCCACGAAAACGGCCAGCACGAATACGGTCAGCAGGAGCACGAAGCTCATTCGACGCCTCCTTCCTGGGTGTCAGGCTTCGAATCGCCGGGTGCCGGGGCCGGTTGGATGTTGAGCCGCTCCCGGACCTGCGGATGCACCACCTGCCCGTTTTGTGTCAACAACGTGTCACGGATGATCTCGTCGTTCAGGTCGATGTTCAGGGCCTTCTCCTTCACGAGCAGCCGGAGGAAGGCGGACATGTTGCGCGCGAACATCTGGCTGGCGTGGGTGGGGACGGTCGACGCCAGGTTCAGCGGACCCAGGATGGTCACACCGCGGTGCGTCACCGTCTCACCCGGGCGGGTCAACTCGCAATTGCCGCCCCGCTCGGCCGCCAGGTCCACGATCACCGAACCGGGCATCATGCCGTCCACCATTTCCGCGGTGATGAGCACCGGCGCCTTCGCGCCGGGCACGGCGGCCGTGGTGATCACCACGTGATTCGCCGCCACCACCTGCGTCATGAGGTCGCGCTGGCGGCGGTAGAAGTTTTCATCCATGGCCCGGGCGTATCCGCCGGCCGCCTCCATGCCCTTCGTCTCCAGGTCCATCTGGACGAACTTTGCACCGAGGCTTTCGCACTGCTCCTTCACCGCCGGCCGAACGTCATAGGCATGCACCACCGCGCCCAGCCGTTTGGCCGAGGCGATGGCCTGCAGCCCCGCTACGCCCGCCCCAATCACGAAAACGTGGGCCGGCGTCACCGTGCCCGCCGCGGTCATGAGCATGGGGAACATCCGGGGCAGAGCATTGGCGGCCAGCAGCACGGCCTTGTACCCCGCGATGGTGGCCATCGACGAAAGCACGTCCATGCTCTGGGCACGGGTGATGCGCGGGATCAGTTCCAGGGCGAACGCCTGCACGCCGGTGCCGGCCAGAGACTGCACGGCCGCCGGCTCGGACAACGGATCGCACAGGGCGATCAGCACGTGGTCGGGCCGCAGCAAGGATGCATCGTCGGCGCCGGCGTGAGGGTTTGCCCCGGCGGCCCGCACCTGGGCGATGAGGGTGGCCGTGGTGAACACGTCCTGGCGAGACAAGGCGATGCGTCCGCCCTTTGCGACGTACGCCGCGTCGTCGAAACCGGCCGCTGCGCCGGCGTCCGTCTCTATCAACACCTCCAGCCCGGCCTTTCTCAGCGCGGGCAGGACGTCCGGCACAAGGGCAACCCGATGCTCATCCGGAAACGTTTCCCTGGGCACACCGACGATCATGGTTGGTTTCCGACTTCTCACAAACGGCATCGCCGCCGCGCCGGTTGGGTTCCGTCGCGGCGGCGATGGGTGTCTCTTCGTCTTGTCCCGGATGGCAGGCCGGCAATCAGCCGCCCCAGGACCAGCCGACGTTCATGCCGCCCCAGAACTCGTCGTGGGCGACGTCATCGCGGCGCACACTCGAGAACGCGTTCTGATAGTACAGGAACGCGCCGATCGTGATGTCGCCGATGGTTTCCGGCAACTGCAACAGCGGCCGGATGTTGTACCGGGCGGAGAGCCCGTACTGGATAAACGCGAGCCGCGAGGCGGGCCCGGAGTCCGAGCCGGCCAGCTCATGGAGATACCGATGGTCGGCGCCCAGCGTGACCGCCGGCCTCAGCGTGAAGTTCTCGAACAGCGGGAAGTCGTGGTAGACGCCCATTTCGCCATAGCAGGCGCCGCCGGACCGGCGGGTGTCCTGCGCGAAGAACAGCCACGGGTTCAGCACGCCCTTCTCATTGTCCGGGAACAGCCACTTCCACATCCAGGCGTCGTTATGCACGAACTTCAACCACCATTCCTGCGAGTTGAAGCCGCTGTTGTTCGCATAGGAGAAGAACGAGTAGCCCAGCGAAAACGTGGTCGCGATCGGCTCCACGTAATACTCCCACCAGATGTGGTAGTCCGCTTCCTGGAAGTTCTGCCCGCCATGCACCGGGTCCAGGCCGTCCTGGCCGGCGAACCAATCGAAAAGCGTGGCGAAATGGAATTCGCCGTATTGGCCCTTCGGCTGACCCAACAACTGCGCAATGTCCAGCCCGAGGTCCATGGTCACGAAGTGGTTCAGGTCTTCGCGGCCCTCGCCGGGATACTCCGACTGGTTCACGCCGCGGAAAATGTCATCCGTGACCAGGGTGTAGTCGATGGCGAAGCTCATCGGGCACTCGCCTCCAACCGGCTTCTCCTCATACGTGGTGACCCTGGTCTCCTCGTAAACGGGCGTCGGCTCGACATACGGTGTCGGCTCCACCGGCGGGGGCGGAGGCGGCGGGGGCGGTGGCGGCGGAGGCGGAGGAGGAGGCGGCGGGGCCGGCGGCTCCGCAGGTTCGGCCGGCTCAGCAGGTGGAGGCTTCGGCGGGCCGCCGTTGCCTTCTGCCTGCTTGGGCGGACCTCCGTTGCCTTCGGCTCGGCGCGTGACCTCACCAGGCGGCAAAGAGAAAGATGCCGAAGCATCCGCCACCATCGGATCCTGATCCTGGCCAGGGATCGCAACCGGATCGGCCGAGATCACGCCTGCCCATACGATGATCCCCAGCGCCACCACGATTGAGACGCCAACTCGCTTGGATACGAACATTGCTTGTCTCCTTCCGCACGGTTCGGCCGTGCGCCGTCATGAAGCCCTAATCCTGCAAGCTGCAGGGTAATGTCCACGACAGGTGTCTCAGTTCAGCCCGATCATGAATCGAGCGAACCACACGGCATTCGCGTGGACGCAGCTTTCGCCTTCTCAAGCCGGATACACCGCCACAAATCCGGACCACCGCGCCTCGTCCGGGCCGACAGGCGCCAGACGTTCTGCACGCCGTCCGGTATGCACTCCCGTTGCGCCCTCAATGCGCGATCCACCTCTTGCACCGCACATAACCGTCGCCGCGCGATCGGTCTGACATACCGTGATCATGGTGCCCGCAGAACCCGGCTTGACCGCCTGCCAGGCTGACCGTCGGGCGTAAAGTGCCTAATTCCTATATCGGTCCGGCCCGGTTTGCAAGAGCCAGTCGGTTTTCTCGGACCTTGTTGCACCCTGCCGTGCGTGCGTGAACCCCAGGCAGATTCAAGTCGCACTGGAGTTTTTGTTGTGCGACACGGAGATGGTGTGGTTTGGGATTGCCGGCCCGGCATGTCCGGGTGCGAGTCACCAACGGGCGGTCCCGTGAGAGGTCTCGCGCAGGAGGCGGACACTTCAGGCATGTGGGGCCAGATCACAAGGACGCGGTCGGATCGACCGATACAGCCGTCAGAGTAGCGGGTCGTCCGGGCCCAAGGGAACGGCAGACCGCCGAGGTCCCCGTAGAGGGCGTGACCCGCGGAAGTTTGCGACAGCGCGGGCGGCGTAGTTCGGCAAAGTCGCCCGGTGCCGCAGCGCCGAGGGCGCCAGCCGAGAAAGGTAAACGCAGCATGACATCGATTTCCACCCAGGCGGACCTGACGGGTACAAGTCACGATCACGGCGGCAAGTACCTGACCTTCAAGCTGGCCGACGAAGAGTACGGCGTGGAGATACTGAAGGTCCGTGAAATCATCGGCATGATGGACATCACGGCCGTGCCTCGCATGCCCGCGTACATGAAGGGCGTGATCAATCTGCGCGGCAAGGTGATTCCCGTGATCGATCTGCGTCTGAAGTTCAATCTCAACGAGATCGAGCACACGGATCAGACCTGCATTATCGTGATGGATGTGGGCCGGGAGATCGGCATCATCGTAGACACGGTGTCCGAGGTCCTGGATATCGTCGGCGAAGCCATCGAGCCGGCGCCGTCGATGGGCGGTTCGCTGGACACGGCTTTCATTCTGGGCATGGGCAAAGTCGGCGACGACGTGAAGATTCTCCTGGATGTGGACCGCGTCCTCACGGGCGACGACGTATACATCGAGCAGGCATGCAACGTCGACAACGGCGACGCCGCGTCGGGTTCAGATCAGGCGTAGTCGCCGGAACGATCGGCGGGGGAAAGCACGGCTTCGAGTGTCACCATACGTCGACGCGGATGCGTCGGGGTTGGATCGCCAGACGCGTCTTCCCGACCGCCTGCCGCGGCGACGGATGGACAGGACCGGTTCGACATCTTTGGTTTGTCGACTCTCGAGGTGAGGCATGAGCCACGCAGAAGGTAACCCGGAACCCCTCGCAGCCCTGGTGGAAAAACTGTCCGCCGCCGCCCCCAAGGTGGAAGTGGACGACTTGGCCGTTCTGGCCAAGATGCACGGGTGGACGGAGGCGGTCTGTCACGTCACTCATGCCACCGGTCCGGCACACTGTGTGCCCGTATGGGAGGCGGCGCGGCTGCTGACGCAGCAACTGGAATCACTGATTCTGGGTGACGCGGAGGATGCGTCGACGATGCTGACCCTGGTGATCGAGGGGGTCAAGGCCCTGAATCAGGCGGTTGCCGCAATGCCGCCGGACAGCCAAATGGAGATTGTGCCGAGCGCGGCAGTGGATGCGCAGACGGACGTGAGCGAGGCGGACGAGTCGGCGTCCGCGGCCATCGCGACAGTCGGCACGGAACAGGAACCGGCCGTCGTCGACCCGGTATCGACGGAGCGGTCCGAGCCGACAGTCACGCCGGCCGAAGCCCCGACCCCCGACGAGCCTCCCTATGTGTCGGAGCCGCTGGTCCTCAACAAGAAGGAAGAGGAGTTTCTCAAGGCGTTCGTGGAGGAAGCCCGCGAACACATTGAATCCATCGAGGCGGCGTTGCTGGAGGTGGAGCGCGACGCACAGAACGAAGCCCGCATCGACGATCTGTTCCGGCCGTTCCACACGATCAAGGGCATGGCGGGCTTCCTGAACCTGCGTGACGTGAATTGCCTGACCCATGAAGCGGAAACGCTGCTGGACCAGTGCCGCAAGGGGAAGCGGAAAGTCTCGGCCGGCCTGATCGATACAACCTTTGACGTGGTGGACATTCTCAGGGCCCAGATCGACTCGCTGGCCGCCTATCTGGCGGAACCGGTCGGGGACACCGTTCCCCAGCCGCCCGTGTCGGGGATGATCGGCAAACTGCGACAGATCAACGCGTTCCGGATGGAGCCGCAAGGCCGCATCCCGGCTCCTGGTGAAGCCGGGCAGTCACTGGGAGACACGTTGGTGGCGCAGGGTGCAACGTCGCGTGAGGCCATCGACGCGGCGTTGGCGGCACAGGAAACCACGGCCGCGGGCCGCAAAGTCGGCGAGATCTTGATTGAGAGCGGGGCGGCCACGGCCCGGCAGGTCGATCAGGCGTTGCGCTCCCAGGGCGCGGATGCGGCCGAGGCGGCGGCGGCGGCCCGCTCCGGACCGGTGGGCGATCAATCGGTGCGGATCGAAACGGCCAAGCTGGACGCCCTGGTGGACATGGTGGGCGAGTTGGTCATCGCGCAGACGCAGGTGAGCGCCCATGCGGTGACCAACGACGACCCCAAGCTCACCAAGAACGTGAGCCAGGTGACCAAGATCGTGCGTGACGTGCAGGAAGTGGCCATGGCCATGCGGATGGTGCCCATCGGACCCACGTTCCAGAAGATGGCCCGGCTGGTCCGTGACGTCTCCCGGAAGGCGGGAAAGCAGGTGAACCTGGCGATTTCCGGTGAAGACACCGAGCTGGACAAGAACGTCATTCAGCAGATCGGCGATCCGCTGGTCCACATGGTCCGTAACGCGGTCGACCACGGCATCGAAACGCCCGAGGCCCGCCTGGCCGCAGGCAAGCCGGAGATCGGCGTCGTCCACCTGGCCGCTTCGCACCAGGGCGGCAACATCGCGATCGAGATCAGTGACGACGGCAAGGGGCTGGATCCGGCCGTCCTGTTCCGCAAAGGGGTGGAAAAGGGCCTGGTGGAAGCGAACGCCGACTTGTCGGACCAGGAGATCTTCTCACTCATCTTTGCCCCCGGCTTCTCCACGGCGGCGAAGGTGACGGACATTTCGGGCCGCGGCGTCGGGATGGACGTGGTGAAGCGGAACATCGAGCAGTTGCGCGGCCGCGTGGACATCCGGTCGGAAAAAGGCAAGGGCAGTTCGTTCACGATCTGCCTGCCGCTGACGCTGGCCATCATCGACGGGATGGTGGTGCGTGTGGGGACGGAACGATTCATCATCCAGACGATCACCATTGAGCAATCGCTGCGCCCGGTCGCGAAAAACATCACAACCGTACAGCACCGGGGCGAGGTCCTGAACAACCGCGGGCGACTGATCCCGCTGATCCAGCTCGGACAGCTCTTCGGACTGACGGACCGGATCGATCCGTGCTCCGCGATGGTGGTGATTGCCCATTGCGAAGGTCGACTGATCGGCCTGGTGGTCGAGCAGCTCATCGGGCAACAGCAGGTGGTCATCAAGACGCTGGGCGAGCGATTCGAAAGGCTGCGCGGCATCTCCGGAGCCGCGATTCTGGGAGACGGCCGGGTGGGTCTGATTCTGGAGATGGGCGGGCTGTACGCCGCGTACAACGACTTCCGCGTGCCGAGACGGCGTAGCGGGGTTGCCGCAGAAACGTCCGACAGGGACGTGCCCGCCCTGGGCCACACGGACGCGTCCGCGGCCCCGACCTCGCCCGGCGTGATGCAGGCGACACGGGAAATGGAACTCATACCGGCTTGACCGACGGAGCGCAACGAGATGGAAGCGATTGTGGAAGCGAAGTCCGGCCCTCTGGCGCCTGCACCTCCGGATCACGTACGATCCGTGCCGGGCGGAAAGTTCCTGACCTTCTCGCTGGATCGGGAGGAGTTCGGAGTCCAGATTCTCAAGGTTGTGGAGATCATCGGCGTCCTGGACATTACGATTGTGCCGCACACCCAGGAGTTCGTACGGGGCGTGATCAACCTGCGGGGCAAGGTGATTCCGGTGATTGATCTGCGGGCCAAGTTCGGCATGCCCGCGATGGCCTACAACGACCAGACCTGCATCATCGTGGTGGACGTCGGAACGCTCATGGGGATCATCGTGGACACGGTCCAGGAGGTCCACGACATCGACGGCGAAGATATCGAGCCCCCGCCTTCGCTGGGACAAACCGCGGGGGCGGGCTTCCTTCTGGGCATGGGGAAGGTCAAAGACGACGTGAAGATCCTGCTGGATATTGACCGGGTGCTGAACGGTGATGAACTCGTGGAGCTTCCGGAGCAGGTCAGCCGTTCGGAAGCCGCCCGGGCCTGAGACAGGCCATCGGACTTGACGGGACGAGCAAGCGGAAGGCGCCGCCGGCACACAGGCCGGCCGCATGGACAGAACCTGTGGACCGAGTCGTCGACATCGCTGATTTTGCCGTCTCGAAGGATCCGCGTGACACGCTGGTCACGTATTCGCTGGGCAGTTGCATCGGCGTAGCGATCTGGGACCCGGAAGCCCAGGTCGGCGGGCTGCTGCACTACATGCTGCCGGAGTCGTCCCTTTCGCCGGAAAAGGCCAAGTCGAACCCGGCCATGTTCGCGGACACGGGCGTGCCGGCATTGTTCCGGGCCGCCTACGAGCTGGGCGCGACCAAGAAGCGGCTTGTCGTGAAGGTGGCCGGTGGTTCACAACTGCTGGACGATAACGGCACCTTCAATATCGGCAAGCGCAATTACGTCATGCTGCGCAAGATCTTCTGGAAGAACGGCATTCTGATCGAGAAGGAGGACGTGGGAGGTTCGATCAGCCGGACGTTACGGCTGCGATGCAACGGGGGTCGCCTGACACTCAAAACTCGAGACGGGGAGCGTGAGCTGTGAACAGGGCCAACGAGATTGTTGAAAAGATCGAAACGCTGCCGCCCCTCCCCGACACGGCCATGAAGCTGATCCGGGTGGTCAACGATCCGCGGAGCACGGTGGACGACATTGTCGAGACGATCCGTTACGACCAGGCCATTACGGCGGAGGTGTTGCGGCTGTGCAACTCCGCGTACTTCGGCCTGTCGCGTCGGATCACCTCGCTGAACGACGCCATGCTCTGCCTGGGCACGGTGAAGGTGCTGCAGTTGGTCATGTCGGTGCACACGACGAATCTGCTGGCCCGGGAGCAGAGCGGGTACGGCATGGATCCCGGTGTGCTCTGGAAGCACTCGGTGGCGGTGGCGCTGGCCGCCGCCCAGTTTGCGGGGCTGCTGCGGCGTGCGAACGGCAGCCTGGCGTTCACGGCGGGCCTGCTACACGACATCGGGAAGGTGATCCTGAACGACTACGTAGCCCAGGAATTCACGATCATCGCGCAGAAGGTCACGGAGGAGGGGGCCAGCTTCATGGAGGCCGAACAGCAGGTGTTGGGGTTCTCGCACCAGGACATCGGAGGCATGATCGCCGAACGGTGGAAGCTGCCGGAAAACATGGTTCTGAGCATCCGCCATCATCACGTGCCGAGCGAGCTGGATCCTCCCAACGACCTGGTGGACGTGGTGCACCTGGCGGACTGTGCCTGCCTGATGTTCGGACTGGGGATCGGCGTCGACGGGCTGTGCTACCGGGCGGACTCCACGGTCCTGTCCCGACACAACCTGCACGAGACGGACCTGGAGAAGATCGGCGTACAGATTCTCGTGGATGTCAAGCGGGTCGAGGCCCTTTTTACGACGCCCCCGTCCGGTGACCGACTGCAGTCGGTCGGCAGTTAGGAGCTTTTGCGATGCCCTCGAACGTGCTCATCGTGGACGACTCGGCGACCATTCGTCAGATGGTCAAGCGGACCATGCAGATCGCAGGGCTGGACGTGGGCGAGGTGTACGAAGCCTCCAATGGCATCGAGGCCCTGGCCCAATTGAACGACCATACGGTGGCGTGCATGGTGGTGGACATCAACATGCCGACCATGAACGGGATCCAGCTCCTGACGCGGATGAAGGAGAATGCGCGGCTTCGCGACATCCCGATCGTGATTGCCTCGACGGAGGGCAGCCAGAAGCGAATCGCCCAGATGGAAGATTTCGGAGCTTTCGGATACGTCCGCAAGCCCTTCCAGCCGGAGCAGCTCCGCGACGTGCTCAAGCCCCTTTTGGGAGTCGTAGACGATGCAGGATCAGAAAGCGCCGACGCTGAACACGATCTTTTCTGAGGTCCTCCAGAACCTCGCCTTCATGTTTCATGACGAAGAGGAGGCGGACATCGCCCCGGGTGAGGTCTGGCTGGAGACCGTGATCCGCTATCGCGGCCCGCAGGAAGGCACGCTTCGGCTGCGATGCACGAGGGACTTTGCGGTGCTTCTGGCCGCCAACCTTCTCGGCACGGACCCGGAATCCGTGGACGCGCCGGGGCGGGCCGGAGACGCGGTCAAGGAGTTCATGAACATTCTCTGCGGCCAGTACGTGACCGCTCGGCACGGGGTGGAAGACGTGTTCGACCTGACGATCCCGGAGATCGAGGAACTGACGGAAACGCCGGACTTCACACCCGCCTCGAACGAAGAGGCAGCCGGCTTCTCCGTGCAGGGCCATCGCGTGCAGGTGCTCTACCGACCGCAGGCGTAATTCGTCCCGCGTCCATGCCAGGAAGCGCACACACCATGGAACTGGAAGTCCAGGATCTGACCCGCAAGGAATACGAGCGGATTCGCAAGCTGGTGTACGCCAAGAGCGGCATCAACCTGGGCGATCAGAAGATGCAGCTCGTGCGGGCCCGGCTGGGCAAGCGCGTGCGTCAGGGCGGGTTCCGGTCGTTCGATGCCTACCTGCGCCACGTCGAGTCGGATCCCACGGGAGAGGAATTGTGCAATCTCCTGGATGCCATCTCGACGAACACCACGCACCTGTTCCGGGAAATGCGGCACTTCGTCCTGCTCCGCGAGATCGTCAAGGGCTGGGCCGACAGCCGCGAGTGGCGATCTCAGCACAAGACCCTTCGCATCTGGAGCGCCGGCTGCTCCAGCGGCGAGGAGCCGTATTCCATCGCCATGCTCGTCCACGACGCCCTGGGCAACCCGCCGGTGGTGCCCATCAAAATTCTGGCCACGGACCTGTCCACGCAGGTGCTCAGCCGGGCACAGCTTGGGATTTATGACGCGCACCGCGTGGGGACCGTGCCCGCGGACCTGCGGCACCGATACTTCCAGAAGGTCATCCACGACGACCAGGCGTGTCTGCAGGTGATTCCGGAGGTCCGCCGTCTCATCACCTTCGCTCGCTTCAACCTCATGATGACCACGTTCCCCTTCCGGAACGGGTTCAACGTCGTGTTCTGCCGCAACGTGATGATCTACTTCGATCGGCCCACCCAAACGGCGCTGGTCAATCGGATCGCCCAGACGCTGCACCCGGGCGGTTACCTCATGATCGGGCACTCGGAGAGCCTCAACGGGATTCAACACCCCCTCAGCTACGTCGAACCCACGGTCTATCGGAGGTAACGCACGTGACCACGCGATATCTTCGCGTCGACCGGTTCCTGGAGCCCGGCGAGTTGATCGCCAGTGCCACGCCGATCGCCGTCAAGACCATCCTCGGAAGCTGTATCGCCGTCTGCCTGTGGGACCCGGTCGCGAAGATCGGCGGTGTGAACCACTACCTGCTGCCGCACCCGTGCCGACCCCAGGACTCCGGGAACCGGTTCGGCGTAACGGCCATCCCCGCCCTGCTGAACGAGATCGCCCGTCTGGGCGGATCGCCCGGTCGGCTCGTGGCTTCCGTCATCGGCGGCGGATGCCCGATGGGAGCGCTGCACACCGCCTTTGTCGGCCGCCAGAATCGGGACCTCGCCATCGAGACCCTGGAACGCCTCCGCGTGCGGGTCCTCCGCGAGGACACGGGCGGCCACCACGGGCGCAAGATTCTCTTCAACACGGGCAGCGGACATCTGATTGTCCGTCCGGTGCGAGGAATGCACGAGCGGCCGGCTGCCGGAGAGTGATCGCGATGCTTTGCGGGCCCATCAAGGTTCTCGTCGTGGAACACTCGCCGTTCGTGAGATCGACGGTGGGACGGGAACTCAACGCGCAGGACGGCATCACGGTGGTCGGAGAGGCCAAGGACGCCTTCGAGGCCCGCGATCTGATCATCCAATATCGGCCGGACGTCATCATCCTGGACACGGCCCTGCCGAGAGTGGACGGTCTGACCTTCCTGGCGAAGCTCATGGAGCACTACCCCGTTCCGGTGATCGTCTGTGCCGACCCGGCCACCGATCATCGACAGGCCGCCCTGGACGCGATTGACCAGGGTGCGACCGAAGTGGTCGTCAAGCCGCCGGTGAATGACCGCGCCGCGCTGCAACGACTCGCCCAGGAACTGATCCTGAAGGTGCGGGCTGCCGCGGTGGCCCTGCGGCGGCCGCCTCCAATCCCTGTCTCGGCTACGGCCGAGCCCGTCAGCCTTCGCTCCGTCGGCCTGAATCCCGCGCGGTACGTGGTGGCCATCGGGGCATCGACGGGAGGGACGGACGCGCTTCGCCACCTGCTGTCGCGCGTCCCATCGGATTTCCCCCCGGTCGTGATCGTCCAGCACATGCCCGAAGGGTTCACAGGGCTCTTCGCCAATCGACTGAACGACAGCAGCCCCATCGAGGTACGTGAAGCCAAAGACGGTGATCTTCTCACGCCGGGGCTGGCACTGCTGGCCCGCGGCGGAATCCAGATGACCGTCCGTGGCCGCGTGGGAAGCTGCCGCATCGCCTGCGGCAGCCGCGAAGAGGTGAATCGGCATTGTCCCTCCGTAGACGTGCTCTTCCATTCTGTGGCGAAGCACATCGGGAAGTCGGCGATCGGCATTCTTCTTACGGGCATGGGAGCCGACGGGGCGGAGGGCCTGCTGGCGATGCATAACGCCGGGGCCGTCACCATCGGTCAGAATCAGGGCAGTTGTGTGGTCTACGGCATGCCCAAAGTGGCGGCCGATCTCGGCGCTGTGCAGATCACGACCGCGCCCGCGGATGTTCCCAAACGGGTCGTCGAGGCCCTTCTCGCCCGCAGCGCCGCAGGCACCAACACCCGCAGTTGATCGAGGCGTCTATGGCGCCGGTTTTGAATCCGCCTTGGATGCCGCCCCGGGCCGTGGCTCCATCTTCCCCAGCAGCCGCGTGATCGAACCGTCGCCGCCCAGAATGTAGACGGCGCCGTCTCGGTCCACCGTGACCGGCGCGAGCACGTAGAAACCGTGTGTCGCGCGATATCGCCAAAGGACTTCACCGCTGCGGGCGTCCAACACGCTCAGCCTGCCCGTGTCGGAGCACACGTGCACCCGGCCATTCGCCTCGGTCGGAGGGACCGGCAGTCGGCCGGTCGGCACCGCGGTCTCCCAGATCGGCTTGTCATCCGGTCCCCGTTTCACGAGGCGGTCGTTCGTCGCCCGAACATAGTACGAAGTACCATCCGCGGCGGGCGAGATCGCTGCCACGTCCCGCGCGATCGGCTCGCCGGGCTTGCCCTCCTGCGACACGGAGTACAGCAGCCCGGTCGCATCACACACCAGGATTCGATCGCCCTGAACCAGCGGGCTGCAATCTCCGGGTCCCACACGCCCGTCCGCGTCCTTGGCTTCCAGGCTGGGCGATCTCGCCTTCCACGCGGGGCTGCCGTCCTTTCGGTTGACGGCGTAAATGAAACCATCCCAGGCGGTGAACACGACGAGCTCACCCCAGACCGCCGGCCGGCACTCGATCGAGCCGCCGGCCCGCTCGAACAGCCATTTCCGCTCACCCAAAACCATATCGATGGCGTGCAGTCGGCCATCCACATCGCCGATGTACACCGTTTCGTCGATCAGAGAAGCGATCCCGTAAACCGGGCAGCCGGCAGCGTATTTCCACTCCAACTGCCCTTCATCGGCCGCCACACAGTAGACGTGCCCGTCCCCGCTCCCGAACAGAATCGCGTCGTCCTCATGGATGAGTGATCCGATGATGGGCCCGCCCGCGTCAAATTCCCACAACTGTTCTGAGCTGTTCGACCGGATGGCCCGCAGGGCGCCTCCGGTCTCGCCGACGATCACCCGCAACGGATCCCCGTAGGTGATGGGGGCGGCGGTCACGGAGGCAGGCAGGTTGCGGACCCAGCCCACGTTGACGGACAGATCGTTGAAGTAGAACCGTGACGATGCGATGCCGTAGGACCGCTGTCGCTCCTGATCCGTTGCCCGAAGGCACAACACGTGCCCGCCCATGTCCAGGTCCGCGGCGGACACCTGCAGAGCGCCCCGGGCGCCTTCCGAGGTCTGGACGGCCACACCGTCGATGGTCACTTCGTAGCGAGGCGCGTCGACGCTCGGACGAATCTGCGGCTTGAGTGCAAACGGCTGGCGGCTGCGCACGCCGTAGAGGTTGAGCGAGTTCAGGTTGCAGCTCAGTCGAGGCCCGGCCGGAGGCGTCAGCGACTTCTCCAGCAGCACGCGCGGCGCCGTCGCCGCATCGCGGAATCGACGCACCACGCGCAGCGTGCCTTCCTGCACGGACACCAGGTTGTATCCCGCGTCCGGACCAACCGAAGAACCGGCGGACACGGTGTCGATCCCGTCCATCACTCGGTGTGCCGCGGTCCGCCCCTCCCCGTGCAGCACCAGCACCACGTTATGATTCGCGATGAACTCGTGGACCAGCGACCACGACGCGGGCTGGGCCAGGGCCGGGCTGTCCGGCGCATGGTGCATGAAGAGAATGACCGGCGTTTTGGCATTCACCGCGGCCAGGTCCGTGCGGAGCCAGTACAGAGCGGCCGAGTCGATGCACGCGACGCCCTGTTGCGGCAGCGTCGAGGGCAGCCCCACAAAGTGGCAGCCGAACCGGTCAAACGAGAAGTAATCTGCTCCGGCTCGCCGGCGGAGCGGCGCTTGGATCGGGTTCCACGCATTGTCGGCCGGCCCGGCCATGAAATGGACGGGCACGGGCAACGAGGCAAACGCCTTCTCTACGGCCGCCCACACGCCTTCCGTTCCACCGAATGCCGTCACGTCACCCGTGTGGAGGATGAACGCGGGCGCCGGAAGGTCGAGGTCCAGGGACGGCACGGATGCCGCCCTGCCCGCCTCCCCGCAAACCCAGGCCGCAAAAGCCGGTCCGTCCGGCGAGTCCGCCTCCGTCCCCGGACGGACCGGGGCGTTCGCAACGTGCAGGAAGCAAAACGAGGCCCCACCCGCGGCTTCCGGCTGGGTCGTGGCCGGCCGGGTCGCGGACGGCTGCCCGACGGCAACCGCCACCCAGGTCCACACTCCGATCACACCCGTAACAGACAAACCTCTCATCCGAACACACTCCTATGCCAGTCAATCCCAGAACCGGAACCGGAAGATGGCCCACAACGCCTGCAATCCATCCACCCAGGTGATCTTCTTCCCCTCGCTGTAGTCCCGCCCGGCGTAGCTGATGCCCACTTCGTAGATGCGCCAGCGACCTCGGGCGACCTTGGCCGTCAGTTCCGGCTCAATGGTGAACCCGTCGCTCCGGAGCCGAAGCGAGCGGACCACCTCCGACCGAAACACCTTGTAGCAGGTCTCCATGTCCGTCAGGTTGAGGTTGGTCAGGGCGTTGGACAAGAGCGTCAACAGCCGATTGCCCAGCATGTGCCAGAAGAACAGCACACGCTTGGCTTCCGACCCGACGAATCGCGAGCCGTACACGACGTCCGCCTTGCCCTCGAGGATCGGCGCCAGCAGCTTGGGATAGTCGTGCGGATCGTACTCCAGGTCGGCGTCCTGAATAAGAACGATGTCTCCCGTGGCCCGGCTAAAGCCCTCCCGCAGGGCCGCACCCTTCCCCTGATTGCGATCCTGAAGCTGAACGTGGATCTCCTCCCCCGGCCATCGCTCGACGATCTTCGGATACAGATCGCGTGTGCCGTCCGTGCTGCCGTCATCCACCAGCACGATTTCCCGCGGCATTCCCACGTCCGCTGCGACAACGCGGGACACCAGTTCCTCCAGCGTCGCACGCTCGTTGTACACCGGTATGACGATAGAAAGCTTCATTCGTGCGATCCGCTGTCACCGGCAGCCCCGTGACCGTACGGCCTGTCCGACGGGCCGGCGATGCGATCAGGGTTCATCGAAGACCGAGAACCCGTGAGCAATCAGATCCTGTACGTCCAGCAGGCCCGCCACGCGATCTGCTTCGTCCACGACCGGCAGTTCGTCGATCCGATGCCGCCGCATGAGGGCCAGGGCATCGGCCACCCGATCGTCCACGCGCACCCGCTTGGGCGATCGAATCATCACTTCGGACACGGGCCGCTCGGCCGTGCCGACGAAACCGCCTGCGGACAGGGTCAGGCGAAACAGGTCTCCGTGAGTGAAGAAACCGACCAGTCGTCCGGCAGCGTCCACCACGGACGCAGCGCCCGCACGCCGCGGCGCGCGGAGCACCGCATCATAGTATGCGCGCAACGGGTCATTCTCACCGACCCGGGGGCAATCGTCCCCCGTCCGCATGATCTGCGACACCCTCATCAGGCTGCGTCCGAGGGCCCCGCCCGGATGAAAACGGGCGTAGTGCTCCGCCTGAACGTTCTTCAGTTCCATCACACTGAGGGCCAGGGCGTCCCCCACCGCCAGCATCGCCGCCGTGGACGAACTCGGCGCCAGCCCCAGCGGGCACGCCTCCGCGACGCTGCCGATGTCAATGACGATGTCGGAAAGACCGGCCAATCGCGATTGCAGACAGGCCGTCAGCAGGATGATTTCACACCCGCTCCGCTTCAGGGCCGGCGCCAGGCGAACCAGCTCTTCGCTTTCGCCGCTGCGGGACAGCATCAGGACCACGTCGTCCGGGCAGATCATGCCCAGATCGCCGTGCAGGGCCTCGACCGGATGCAACCGATACGAGGGCGTGGCCGTGCTGGCCAGCGTAGCCTGAATCTTGTTCCCGATGAGCCCGGCCTTGCCCAGGCCAGTGACGGCCACGCGCCCGCGGCAGCTCACGATGCACTCGACCGCGTCCACGAAAGCATCCGCAAGGGCATCCGCCGCCGCCTCGATGGCCTGCATCTCCTTCCGGAGCACGCTGAGGCCGAATTCGCGGATTCGTCGGCGACGATCCACTTGTTCCGGAGCATCAACTTGATGCAAGCCGTGATCACTCATCACGGATTATTATGATTCAAGTTCCGACCGGTCACAAGACCCCGCCCGGCCGTCGGCGGGCAACGAGGGTCGCGGCTTCCCGAGACGCAGCAGGCCATTGCAAACGGCCGGATCGGCGAACCGAACCGGCCGTGGCAATGGTGTATGATGCCGATGCCCCGCCGGAGGCGCATCCGGCGAGCGGGCGTCGGATCAGATGTCCGTGTTGGAGAAGGTCGGGAAGGCCTCCTCTTCCGCTTCGCGCTGGATAATGATCGTGGGCTTGACCAGGATGAGAAGCACCTGCTCGTCCTTAACCAGGCTTCGATTCGAATACAGCCGCTTGAGCACGGGGAGCTTGTTCAATATCGGCACACCCGCCTCGACCTCAACCTCCGCGGTCTTCTTCATTCCGCCGATCAGGAGCGTACCGCCGTCGGGAACGGTGACGGTCGTGGAAATGCCCTGATTCTGGGTGACGGGCAATTGAATGAAAGCGTCATTGGCCGCGCCGCCCGCCGCACCACCCGAGATCGGCAGGCGGATGAGGCTGATCAGCTCGGTCACCGACGGCGTCAGGTTCATCGTCACGTAGCGCTTGTCTGCCGACACCGTGGCCCGCACGAGCAGCACCGTGCCCGTGGGGAGCAAGTTGGGTTGCGGCACGACCGCCACGGACCCTTCATCCACCTCCGGGTACAGAGACTGCACGTATACCGTCGAGGTCACGACCGCCACGTTGGCCATCTGCCCGTTAAAGAGAACCAGGCGGGGAGCGTTCATGATGCTGTTCCGCCGATCCGCCTGGGTCGCTCGCAGGAGGAAGTCCACCTGGATGTTGTCCAGGAACGTGCCGAAGACCTGCATGGCCGGCTTCACGGCGGAGCCGAACGAACCATCCACACTGGTGGGTGAGGGCGCGGTAAGATCCAGGATGTTGGAGAAGATCGGCAACGGCGACATTCTGCTGCTGCTGAGCCCGGTGTTCCCGCGCGCGGGAACCAGGCCGGGATCATAGAACGGGTGCTGCATTTCCACAGCCCCTTCCAACTCCGTTCCGACGCCCGGCACGCCCGGGGTGAAGCCCAATCGGGACATCGATCGTGGCAGATACAGGGGTTCGCCGTTCGGACCAAGCGCCCGCGTGCCATCATCCGAATAGACCGAGTCGAAGCCCGCATTGCCCTGGTTGAGAATGATGTCCAGGTCCAGGCCGATCTCTTCCATGTAGTTGGAAGTCACGGTGAGGAAGCGTGCCTCGATGGCCACCTGAATGGCCCGCTGCCGGCGAAGCTTCTCGAGCAGGTCCGCAATCTGGGCGTGGGCGGACGATGTCTGAGTTACAACAAGCTGCCCGTTAAGTTCGGCAATCGCCGCCACGGTCCCGCCTTCATCTCGCCAGCTTTCCGGCTCGATCGTGTTGCGGATCAGTTCCATCAGATCTTCAATGCGGCCCTCGCGGTCCTGCTGGTCACCGGCTCCTCCAGCACCGCCGCCACCGCCGAAGCCACCGCCCCCGCCGCCAAAGCCGCCGCCCCCGCCGCCGCAACCGCCGCCGATCTG
>JAFGJQ010000445.1 GCA_016929015.1 Phycisphaerae bacterium
GGCTGCGGCTGGTCCATGTGCACCGGCCGCACGGATTCCGTCACCCGGTGCGGCGGCATCATCTGCGCCGCCGGCCGACCGGCCGGCGCGTCCAGCACCTGGGCCGGATGCCACTGCTTGTCATCGAATCCGGCGGCGGCCCAGCCCTCCATCTCCAGGCGGGCGTCGTAGACCTCGCCGTCGTAGTCGTTGTTCGCCCGGATGGGGCCGTTGGTCGTGAGCTTCCACGATTCGTCGCTGACCAGTTGCTGCGTGCTGCCGTCGGCCATCTCCAGGTCAAGCTGGAACCGCAGCACGGGCAGCCCGTACGACGTGGTCGCAATGGGCGCCTTGTCTCGCGGCGCGTAATACCGCCCATTGCCCAGCATGACGCCCACTGCGTTTTTCCCCGATCGCACCTCCGGCGTGACGTCGTACGTCACGTACAGGCACCGCCGGGAGTAATCCGTCAGCACCGGGTCCAGCACATGATCGCCGATACGCCGCCCGTTGACGTACAGCTCGTAGTAGCCCAGTCCGCAGATGTACGCGGTCGCCCGCCGCACCTCGCCCGGCACGTCGAACGCCCGCCGCAGCATTCGGGCGGGCAGGGGCCGGGCCTCCGGGTCCGGCTTCGCCTCGTTGTCTGCGGGAGGCTCGGCCGCGGCGCCGATCCATTTGCCCTTCCAGTCCGACGGCTCCAGCAGCCCCATGCTCCAGACGGCCGGCTTGCTCCAGGGCGAGGCTTCGCCCTGAGAATCCCACGTGCGTACCCGCCACTGGCAGGCCTGGCGCGAGACGAGTGCTTTTCCCCCATACGGCACCTGGATGGATCGATCCGATTCCACCCGGTCCGAATCCCAGATCGTCTCATCACCCGACGTGACGACAATCTGGTAGGCCGTTTGCATCGCGCCGCGCCGCGCGTCATTCACTTCCCACGACAATCGCGGCTGCGGCGTATCGATCCCCAGCGGATTCGTCAGATACTCGCACCGCAGGTTCTCCGGCGGGCCTGCCGCCGCCAACGCGGCGTTGGCTGCCGCCATTGTGATTCCAGCCATCAGCAGAACCTCCCAATGCGTGCGGGCACGATGTGTCTTCATGGGTTTGCCTCACTTTCGCCGGTCCCCGTGCGGCGAAGTTGGTCATTCGGCGATTTCGGACCGTACGTGATGCCGGTCCAACTCCGGAAGCACCGCCGGATCGACGCCCCGGTCCGTGATCACCATGTCCACGTCCTTCAGGTCTGCAAAGAACACGACGGATTTGACACCGAATTTGCTGTGATCGGCCAGCAGATAGGTCTCGTCCGCCAGGTCCATCATCCGGCGTTTCAGGCGGGCGTGTTCGTCCGCCGCTTCGCTCAGCCCGCGGACAAGGTCCACGCCCTTGCTCGACAGAAAGAGCTTGCCGATGTGAAGCCGCGAAAGGGCTTCTTCCGCAAAAGAGCCCACGAACGACTGTGACGCCACGTCCAACATGCCGCCGGTGGAAACCACCTGGATGCGCGGCCGCGACATCAGCAGCGTGGCCACTTCCATCGAGTTGGTCAGGACCGTCAGCGGCCAGTCCGGCAGGGCCCGCGCCAGGCAGTACACCGTTGAGCTGGCGTCCAGGGCGATGATGTCGCCCTCGCCCACGAAGCGAGCGGCGGCCGCGCCGATCCGTTCCTTCTCCGCGGAGTGCTTGGCCCGCCGAACGTCGAACGGGACCTCCCGGCGATCCTCGGGCAGCGGCATCGCGCCGCCGTGCGTGCGAATCAACTTCCCCTCGCCATCGAGCTTTTCCAGATCACGCCGGATGGTCTCTTCCGCCACGTTCAGCCATCGGGCAAGCTCCGCGACCCGGACCGCCCCCGCGCGACCGACCCGATTGAGGATCTCCTGGTGACGCTGCCTGGCTAACATGATCCCTCCGACCAACACGAAAGCGGCCTATCGTCAAGAGTGGCGTGGTTTTGAGACCGAATATGCCCGATTATGCCCGAAATGTCAACCTTGGAACGGCTGAAGTTGTGGGATTCTGCCCGATTTGGCTACCACATGGGAAAGGGCGACCGGGCCGCACGAAGCGCCGACCCGGCCGCCCCCCAATCCTCATTCGCAATCCGCGATTCGTCATTCGCGATTCGGTCTCAGCCCCCCGTCACGGTCATTTGCTTGTCGTAGGCAAGCTGGAACTTGTATCCCTGCGATGCGGCGGACAGGCCGAAGGTCTGGGCCGGCACTTCCAGGTCCCACCGGAGAATGCCGTTGCCCCTCTGCTCCCGGCGGTACGTCTCGTCGGTGCTGAGCGTGTCCTCACCGGTGAGCAGGGTCACCTTGATGTCCGACCCGCGGGAGACGGGCAGCCGGTCGATCACCCGGACCTTCGCGGGCCGGCTGCCGAAGTTCTCGACGGCCAACCGGTAGGTGAACGTGACTTCCCGATTGCCGCCCTGGATGCTCTCGGCCTTCTCGACCAGTTCCCTGGAGGCCCGCAGCGTGGAGTCGATTCCGAAGCCCAGCACGAACGGCTCACCCACCGCGACCGTCGGCAACTGCCCCTGGCCAACGAACTGGCCTTCGACGAACGCGGACACGGGGCCGGCCAGCAGCACCTGCTCGCCCTGGTTTGTGAGCGACGCTTCCTCATACACGTAGTCCGTCAGCAGCGGCGTGGCCAGCTTGTAGAACTCCGCCTTCATCGGCAACGCCGCGATCTGGATCAACTGCTGGTCCGACCGGCTGGGCAAAGTGCTCCGGCCGGTCAGTTCGTACGTCACACTGAAGCCTTCGTTGACCAAGGTGATGCCCTCGACTTTTCCACGGAAACCCCCGGTGGCCGAGAGATCCAGCAACTGAATGCGCGTGGCCAGACTGTTGAGCTCGTTGTCCAGTTCGGCCTGCCAGGGGCTGGCCAGAAAGTCATTCACGTCCTTCACCTGCTGCTGCTGCACCACGGCGTTGCTGGCGATGAAGTTGTCGAGGTTTCGCCGGTTCACCGCCTGCGAACGCTGCTGGGCCAGGTCGTTCCAGGCCTGGGTGTAGGCCATCTTGCCGGAGACTTGCGGCACGGCATCGATCGAGGCCAGCGTCACTTTCAGCGGATCGAGGGTCGGGGCCCGGGCGGCCAGGGCCGGGGTGGCCGTCGAGAGGGTCATCTCCACGTTGGTCCAGTCCTCGCCGCTCATCTGCTGGATGGAGGCGTTGTACTCGACCGTCACGGATTCACGATCGGCCCCGGCCCGGGCGTTGTAGGACGGAAACCACGTGGCCTGGTCCACCAGGTAGCGCAGCCGCAGCTTCCCGCCGTCCGGCCGGTTCACTTCGACGAAGACGACGGCCTCCCGCACGGTCCTGGCGGATTCGCCGGTGAGCTCGTTCCTTTGTCGCTGGAGCAGGCCCACCTGCTCGTTCAACGCGCGTTCCTCGCGGGCGAGCTCCAGGTCTCGCTCCGCCAGTGCCTTGCGTTGCTCGTACACGTACTCCGACAGGTCCTTGAGAGTCTGGGCGTTCAGCACGCCCTGGCTGAGTTCCAGACCGGCCGTCGGGGCCACGAAACCTTCCAGCTTGTCGAGATAGTCCTTGCGTTCGGTCAGGACGGCCCGATGGCGCGCGTTGGCCTGCTGCTGATCCTGCACGGCGCGAATCTGCTCATCCAAGGCACGGACCTCCTCACGCACGTCCTGGGCCACCGGGCGGAGGCGGTAGCGAACGGAGCGGATTTCCACTCCATCGGCCGACTCGGCGAACAGGCTGCCCTCCACCGTGCGCCCGGGTAGGTCCGTGATCACGACCTCGCGAAGCCCGGCCGGTCCCGGCACGTCTACCAGCCGTGTGACCAGGGCCTGCCCGCGATAGACCGTCACTGCGTCCAGAATGCCCTTCGTCTCAAACGGCTCCTGCGCCGCAACCGCCATCGTGCATGACAATACGATCCCCGCGACCATCCAGCGTGCCGCTTGCATGGCTTTGCCTCCTGCGAATTGTTGTTGTTACGAACGGCCTCTGTCCTGCTCTAGTCTACAGCGCGGCAAGTGGAAGGGTTGTAAGGAGATTGTAACAAGAAGGCACGAAGGCACGGAGGCACGGAGGCACGAAGGGGTGGCGCGGCCTGCGGCCGCAACCCCAGCGGTCTTCATTGATCGCGGGCGCGGGCCAGGGCCTCCGGCAGGCGCTGCTGGGTATCCTGAACCAGCTCGGCGACCTTGGTGTATGGCCGGATGAACTCGGCGTGCCCGTCGGCGTACAGCACGTTGCTTCCTTCACCCGCGTGGTTGTCCCGCTCGTACGCGACCACAAGCCGGCCGTCACTAACGCCGGCTGCCAGGGCCTGCGCCATCCCCGGCACCAGAACATAGCAGGCGTACGGGTCGGCCTGCACGTCCGCCAGTGTCTTGCCGGACGACGGGCAGATCAGTTGCTCCGGTGATATCTCGCCGGTGTCTACAAGCGTTTGAAACATGTCGTCCGGCACGGCATTGTACTCGTTGATGTAGATCAACATGCTCGTTCCGAGGCCCTTCAGGTTGGCCCCGCACACCAGCCGCTTGGAAAGCTCCCGGGCCCGGCTCAACGACGGCAGCAGAATGGCGATCATCATGAGGGGCATCACCACCACGCCAATCCCGCCGGTGCAGATCCCCGCGATGGCCCGGCCACGTCCGCCGTAGGCCAGCGGCTCGTTGTTGGCCCGCACCAGCGCGATGATTCCCAGCACCAGGCCGACAATGGCCAGCGGAAAACACGTCAGCATGCCCACGATGCCGCACACCAGGGCGCCCGTCGCCATTCCCGTACGGACCGGCAGGCCGGTATAGGCCGCGTGCGGAACCGGACCCGGCGCCATCGGCGGGGCGGACGGCCCGGGCACGGTCACAACAGCCTCGCAGAAGGGGCAGCGCACCGGTTGGCCCGGCATCACATCCGATTCGATGACCCGACCGCAGGATGAACAGGAAAACTGCTGCGCCATGATGGTTCCTCTTTCCACAAGGGACTGTGGCCGGACGGTGACCGCGCCCTCGCCTCTTTCCGCCGGCCGTCGCGCCGTGCCCAGAATACCACCGGCGATGGCCGTGTACAGGTGAGACGGCAGATCGTCCGCGGCGGGCGGGCCTTGTGTTGCCCCTTCTTCCGCCGGGGGATGTTGCGCGACGTTCTTGCACCGCAAAGAGACGGCCGTACGCATTTAGGAGAACGGTCTGCCGGGTGTTTTCGCTTCCGCAATGTCAGCCCGACGTTCCCGGATGCCTACCCCCCCGGCCGGGCAAGCGGCAAGGAAAGATGCGGGAGCTGGGATGCTCAAAACCGACGCCACATGGTAATTTGGTGCCTGCTTTGCGATTGCAGGGGCAGCGTTTCGGCCTGCAACCACAATCGTGCAAAAGTCAAAATTCACAGGCATCGTCTTCCGCTCGGGTCGGCTCACGCGTGCAAGCCGGCATGGTCCAACGCCGGCAAAGCCGGTTGGGATGGGCAGGGCCTCGGGCTCGGCGGCGGCGAAAACCCATGCGAGGTCTGCACGGAAATTCCGGAAGAATCCCAGTACCCATGCGCGTCGGTTCTACCTATAGTGGGGTCTCAGGCTCGGGTCAGCGGGGATATGGGGTATCGTGCCACACGCCGGTCCACACGACAGAGGAGGCACCCGGGCCTGTGTGGACGATCTGCAGGAAGGGCTGACTCCGTGTTCATAATCCTGGATTTGTTGTCGTACCTGGCTGTTGGGTTGCTGACGCTGCCGGGCATCCTGTCGTTCTTCATCGATTCAATGAAGAACCTGGGCGGCGGTTTCTAGGGCGGTGCGTCGTCCGCCGTGCGGCACGTCACGAGGTGACGCGGGCGCGCGGCCTGCACGCTCGCTTCGCATTGGACGGCGAGCATCGCCGGGGGCATGGGGACATCCCAAGGTGGTCACGGTCGGTGGCCTGCGATTGAACGTTTGGCGCGGTTATTGCATCGCACGGCGGGGTGGAACGGTCGCTTCGCATCGTGCCTGACCGCACTATCAGAGGATCCATACCATGAACGCGATTCTGCTAACGGGCTTGCTGCTGCTGTCCGGTCTCGCGCAGGCGGA
>JAFGJQ010000446.1 GCA_016929015.1 Phycisphaerae bacterium
CGACGGATTCGTATCGGGTCACGAAGCAAAGAGACACGACCGCCGCACCCCATGTACGCCGGTGTGCCAGGTGCAGCCACAGCCCCAAGGCCAGGTAAAGCGCCATCGCGTTCTCAGTCATGGTGTCATACGACATGACCAGGAACACCGGCTGAACGAAACAAAGCACGGGCACCCACGCCGCCGTCGGCATTCGCAGCCGGCGGGCGCTCTGATACGCCAGCCACACGGCGGCGCCCGACACGAGTGCCATGAGCACTTTGGCCGCCGGCCAGCCGATGGCCGCCACGGGGTACAACAGAACGGTCAGACCGGGTCGGCCCCACTCGTTCAGCAGGTAGTGCGGATCGTTCCACGCCCAGCGAGCAAAGAGATAGTGCGTTAATCCATCATCGTGATAGGCCCCGTCGGACAGCAACGCCATGACCACGCCGAAAACCGTGCCGACCAGCGTGACCAGAGCAGGGATGGGGTTCTCGCGAGAGGACAAGCCGTACCGCTCCATGTGGTTTCGCCCGCGGGCCCCGGACCGGCTATTGCAGAGGCCCCACAGCCTGTTCGACGGCCCGCAGGATGCGCTGCGAACGAAGCAGGGCCAGGGATTTCTGGATGTCGTCCCCAAAAAGCCGGTCGTGGTCCGCAAAGCTGATCTCGCGGCGGACTTCCGCCAGCGCCGCCTGCACGCCGGCGCCGGAGGTCAGCGGCGCGCGGAAGTCCAGCGCCTGGGCCGCGCACATCTGCTCGATGGCCAGCACCGTTTCCACGTTGTCCAGAATGCGCCAGGCCTTCACCGCGGCCGTGGCGCCCATGCTGACGTGGTCCTCCTGCCCCAACGACGTGGGGATGGAATCCACGCACGCCGGAGACGCGAGAATCTTGTTCTCACTGACCAAGGCGGCGGCCGTGTACTGCGGCAGCATGAATCCGCTGTTCAACCCGGTGTCCTGCATGAGCAGGCTGGGCAGGCCCGTCGTGCCGGAGAGCAGCAGGTAAATCCGGCGCTCCGAGATGTTCGCCAGTTCCGCCATGGCCATGGCCAGGTAGTCCAGGGCCAGGGCCAGCGGCTGTCCGTGGAAGTTGCCGCCGCTGATGACGGTATCCGCGTCAAAAACGACCGGGTTATCCGTGACGGAGTTGATTTCCGTCTCCAAAACTTGTTCCACGTGCCGCACCGCGTCCCGCGACGCTCCATGCACCTGCGGCACACAGCGAAGGGAGTACGGATCCTGCACCCGGTCACACTTCTGGTGGGCCGGGTTCATCTGGCTCCCTTCGACGACCCTCCGGACGTTCAGGGCCGTGTCGATGGCGCCTGGGTGCGGGCGGGCGCGAAGCAGCCGATCTTCAAAGGGGCGGAAGCTCCCGAATGACCCGTCCAGCGAGGCCGCGGCGATGATGTCCGCATGCTTGAGCAGCCGGCGGGCCCGAACCACCAGGGCCGCCCCGTAGGCACTCATGAACTGCGTGCCGTTGATCAGGGCCAGCCCCTCCTTGGCCTCCAGCCGGATCGGCTCTACGCCGGCCAGGGCCAGGCCATCGGCCAGAGGTATCTGCGCGTCCCCATGCCGCACCGTACCGCGGCCCAGCAGCGGCAGCACCAGGGCCGCCAGCGGAGCCAGGTCACCGCTGGCGCCCAGCGAGCCCTGCGTGGGGACTTCCGGCAGAACGTCCGCCGACAGCATCCGGCCAAGCGCGTCCACCGGATGGCGCGTCACGCCGCTGAGCCCGAAGCCCAGGGCCTGGATCTTGAAAAGCATCATCCAACGCACGATGGAAGCCGGGGCCAGAGGGCCCACACCCACGGCGTGCGAGAGGATCAGATTTTCCTGCAGTTCGCCGAGTTGGTCGCCGTTGATGCGCTGGCGGCAGAGTGTCCCGAACCCCGTATTGACGCCGTATACCACCTCCCCGCGGCGGACGATGGTTTCTATGGCGGCACGCGAGGCATCGATGCGTTCCCAAATGCGCTCGCCGATCTCAACCTGAAGCGGATGCTCGTAAGCGGTGTCCAGCCAGTCAAAGCGGATGGGCTGCCCATCCAGCCGAATCGTCATCGGTTCATGCGTCGTCATGTCGGGTTGTCCACGGTATCGGAAGGAGTCATAGCGCGGGCATTATAGATCGGACACACAAACATGGAAACGTCCGGCCCGGTCACACCGCAATCCGATCCGAGGCGAAAAGATGATGGGGTTGTGAACGTGAACGCGCCATCTCGCTCACGCGATTGCAGGGCGCAGCACGACGTTCAGCGTTCCTGGTCCGCGGGGCAGCCCCTACGCCAAACGCTGCCGAATCCACGCGGTGGCCGCTTCGAGGGCCTTGGGCAATGCGCTTGGGTCCGTGCCGCCACCCTGGGCCATGTCGGGGCGACCGCCGCCCCGGCCACCGACAAGCGGAGCGATTTCCTTAATCAGATCGCCGGCCTTCACGCCGCGGGCAACCACGTCGCGACTCATGCCGGCCACCAGTGTCACTTTGCCCTCCTCGGCCATGGCCAGCAGAATGGCCGAGGCCGGGGTCTTCTGCCGAATCCAGTCAATCGCGCCGCGAAGGGCGTCTGCCGGGGCAAGCGGCACGTCACCCACAACCACGGTCACTCCCCCGACCGTCTCCGCCGCCGAAAGCAGGCCGGCCACTCGGTCCATCACCGCTTCGCCCGACGCAGCGGCCTGCTGCTTTTCCGCCTGCTTTGCGATCTTCTGCAACTCGGCGATGCGAGCCTGCACGTCGTACTTCGCCCGCAAAGGTATTACGGCCTCCGCCGCCTCGCGTTGCAGCGCCGGCAACTGTTCGGCCACGTCGGCGGGGTTTGCCTTCGCCAGCTTCTCGCACCGGGCCGCCAGTGCCGCCCCGGCCGCCTCGGCCTGCTTCGCCGCTTCGCCGGTGATACCCACCACGCGGCGGATGCCCTTGGCCACACCTTCTTCGGAGATCAGAGCGAACCGCTCCGCCTGCCCACTGCGGGCCAGATGCGTTCCGCCGCAGAACTCCACGGCGTGGGTCATCCATTCGCCCGCGTCCGGGCGGGCCAGCATTTCGTCAATCGGGGCCCCGACGGACACGACGCGCACGACATCCGGGTATTTCTCGCCGAACACCGCCCGCAGCGTGTTGATCTGCCGGGCCTTGTCCTGCGGGACATCCTGCACGTACACCGGCAAGTCCGCCGCGATCTGCTGGTTGACGAGGTCTTCCGTGCGGGCGATCTCTTCGGGCGTCATCGGCTTGTTGTGGGAGAAATCAAACCGCGTTTTCTCCGCGTCCACCAGAGACCCCTTCTGCTGCACGCCCGCGCCGAGCACTTCCCGCAACGCCCAGTTCAGCATGTGCGTGGCGGTGTGGTTCTTCATCGTCTTGAGGCGATGAGCACCCACCCGCATGGAGCAACCTTGGCCGACGGCCACGGTTCCACGATCGAGCACACCCACGTGCGCGACGTTCCCATGCACGCGCCCAACCATCGTCACCCGAACCTCGCCAGTCTCGGTCTGTATGACACCCGTATCCGACGCCTGACCACCTTGCTCAGCGTAGAAGCAGGTTCGATCCGTCATCACAACGATCTCCGATCCCTCCGCCAGCGTTGGCCCACGGTGGTGCAGCATCAGAATGGTTGCTGAGCACCTCAGACTCGGGTCGTACTTCCGACTATCGTCGCAAACCGGCACAGCCTGGGGATACCACTCATCGAGGATACGTGACTGGGAGTCCGCTGAACTTGTTCGCGCGCGTTCCCGCGCTTTGTCCATCAGTCGTTGGTATTCGGGCAGGTCAACTTCAAGCCCGCGCTCCGCAGCCATCAGTCTCGTCAACTCAATATCGAAACCGAAAGTATCATGAAGAGTGAATGCCTGTCGCCCCGGAATTCGGCCTCCGGCACGCACGATTTCGCCATGTAACTTGCCTAATTGCGGGGATATTGGTGCGGGCGTCAGGTCAAAGGGCGCACTGCGCGATTCCGCGTCATCTTTCTCTGTTTCAGGGTCGCTGGAAGCACTCGACCCGTCACGTGGGCCGTCCAAGGATTGTTCTAGTTCAGCTACGTCCGCCCATTGCTTCGCGGCAGGGATTACTTCCTTTGGAACACTCTCGACTTCTCTCGCGACCGTGTCGAAGAGTTGCATACCTCGTTCCAGCGTGCGTCCGAAGGATTGCTCCTCTTCGCGCACGAGCTCCACAACGTGCTCCACGTTGCGCCCGCCGTGCGCGGATCGCAACTCCGGAAAGGCATCCCCCATGTGCGCAACCAGCGGAGTGACGAGATCACAGAGAAACGGCTCGTGCATGTCGAAATACTGCCGGCCGTACCGTACCGCGCGGCGCAGGATGCGCCGCAGCACATATCCGCGTCCCTCGTTGCTGGGCACCGCGCCGTCGGTCAGGGCGAACGTCAGGCAGCGGACGTGGTCGGCGATCACCCGGTACGTAACGTCCACCATCACCTGCCGATCCTTCGACCCTCGTTCCCCTGCCTTCGGCAGCATCCCGCGATATTCGGGCGCCCGGCATCGAGTCCGAATCGCCGCGAACAGCGGCGCGAAGACATCCGTGTCGTAATTGCTGACCTGCCCCAGCCGGTTCTCGCGCATGCCCTGCAACACGGAGCACAACCGCTCGAACCCCATCCCCGTGTCCACGTGCCTGGCCGGCAGCGGAGACAGTTTTCCGTCTGCCGCCCGGTTGTACTGAATGAACACCAGGTTCCAGATTTCCATGACCCGGGCGTCGCCGGCATTCACCAGCCGTCCGCCGGATTTGTCGGGCGTCAGGTCGATGTGGATTTCGCTGCACGGGCCGCAGGGGCCGGTGTCGCCCATCTCCCAGAAGTTGTCCTTCTTGCTGCCCGGATGGATGTGCGACGGGTCGATGTCCGTCGCGTCACGCCAGAGCCGGGCGGCCTCGCTGTCCGGCTCCAGCCCCTCGGCCGCGTCGCCCTCAAAATACGTCGCGTGCAGCCGGGTTTTGTCGATGCCCCAGACGCCGGTCAGCAGCTCCCAGGCCCAGGCGATGGCCTCCGCCTTGAAGTAGTCGCCGAACGACCAATTCCCCAGCATCTCGAAAAACGTGTGGTGGTAGGTGTCCTGGCCCACGTCGTCCAGGTCGTTGTGCTTGCCGCCCGCCCGGATGCACTTCTGCGAATCTGCCGCCCGCGTGTAGGGCCGGGAGCCGGTGCCCAGGAACACGTCCTTGAACTGGTTCATCCCCGCGTTGGTGAACATCAGCGTCGGATCGTCCGCCGGCACCACCGGCGACGACGGCACGATCGTATGCGCCTTGCCCGCGAAGAAATCGAGAAACTGTTGCCGTATTTCCCGTGACGTCATGGCGTCTTCCCTGCTCGATGCTTGCTCGGCCGAGAATCTCATCTCGGCCCCCACACCCCTCGCCCGCCCGGGCGAAAGACCTGTTAATGTACACGGAAACGCAGGCACTTTCGAGGGATACGGAACGCGTCAGGCGGCGGGTGCCGGCCGTTCCCGGCAGGAACCACGCAGATCATGCCACGCCACGAACCTACAGCCCATTATCAGCGTCGGAACCGGATCACCCGGTCGTCTTCCAGGGTGAGTTCAACGGAGCGGCCGGCCCTGCGCGCGGCAGCCTGGAATTCCCCCAAAGTTCGCACCCGTTTGCCGTTCACCTGCATGATGACCTGCCCCATTCGCACACCCGCTTTGAACGGGGCGCCGGCCTCCTCCACATCGATCACTACCAACCCGGCATCGGCGCGGGTCAGCCCGTGCGTGCTCAGAATCGTGTCCGTCGGCTCGCCGAGAAGCACGCCGTCCCATTCCCACGTCTGAGGCCGGGGTGGGTTGGGCATCAGGCGCGATGCCAATTCCAGCGGCCGCTCGGCCAGCCGGACGCGGGCCGTGCGTCGCCGGCCGTCTCGGTAGAAGAGCAGATCCACCACGCTGCCGACGGGCGTCGCCCCGATCACGCGAACCAGGTGATCGGAATCCGCGATCTCCGCACCGTCGATGCGGGCCACCACGTCACCCCGCTGCAAACCGGCCTTTGCCGCGGGCCCGTCCGGCTCGATGATCGCGGAGATGAATGCCCCCCCGGCGTCCGGCATCCCGGCACGCTCGCGCTGGGCCTTGGTGGGGGTGGCCACCTTCACTCCGAGGTACCCGTACTGCACCCGCTCACCGCGACGCAGTGTTTCGATGATCCGCCGCGTGCGATCGTTGACGGGAATCGCAAAGCCCAACCCCTCGTTGGCTCCCGTGCTGGAGAGCATGGCCGTGCAAATGCCGATGACCTCGCCATCCAGGTTGAACAAAGGCCCGCCACTGTTGCCCGGGTTGATGGGGGCGGAGGTTTGCACAAGGTCGCCGTAGTACCGCGTTCCCGTCGGGTCCAATTGCCAGGAAAGAGATTTCCCCAGAGCGGTCACGTTGCCGACAGAGAACGCCGTGGCCCCGTCGTCGTGGGCCAGCCCGAACGGGTTCCCGACGGTGAAACTCCAGTGTCCCGGCCGGACGTGGGCGATGTCACCGAGTTGGGCCGGCGTCAGGTGTTCCGCGTCGATCCGGATGATGGCCAGATCGCTCCGCTCGTCGCCGCGGACAACGCGACCGTCGTGGTAGGTCCCGTCGTGGAGAACCACTTCGATCTTGTCACCCCCCCGGACAACGTGCTCATTGGTCAGGATATGGCCCTCCGCATCCAGGATGACCCCGCTGCCCTGGTTCTCCGCGATGCGGACCGGCAGATCGCCTTCTTCGACGGACCCGTGGGACAACGTCCGAAAAGTCCGGATGGACACGACGGCCGGGCGGGTCTGGTCGGCCAGTGCGGCAAACGTGTCCTGCAGCCGGCGTAGGTCGGGCATCGCATACAGATCGCCGTCTTTGGCCGTTTCCGCAGCGATCGGCTGGGAAAGCACCCCCGCCAGGGCAAGTGCGGCCCACGCTGCTCGTGCGATTGTGTAGGTTCCCCTCATCCATGAACTCCTGCGCGACCGCCGATCCCTCGCCCCCGATGGGGCCGGTTTGGTATATTATACTCGCAGGCCCGGGAAGGTGACCGGTTTTTGGGGGGCGGCCCCCAGGGAACGCCTTCCCAAGCCTGGCGTCCCCCCCGCGGGACGGTGGATTCAGGGGAAGAGGCAGCTTTGCTCGGTATGGATGATCTGACGCTGGCCAAGCTCGAGTTCGACCATGTTCGCGAGGCTCTGGTCAGCCATTGCAGCTCGAGTCTGGGCAAGCAGCTCGCTCGGCGGCTGGAGCCGTCGCGTCAGGCCACCCAGGTCAGGCGATGGCTCGACCAAGTCCGGGAGATGTTGCGGCTGGATGCCGGGGTCGGCCTGCCCCCCATGGGCGGCGTCCAGGATGTCCGAGGGCACATTCGCGATTCCGGCATCCCGGCCGGACTGGATCCGGACGCCCTCGCCCGGGTGGCCGAAACGCTTGCCGCGACGGGTAATCTCTGCGCCTGGGCACGCAGCCTGACCGACGACACTCCGCACATCCGCTCCCTGGCCGAGCGCGTCGGCGATTTCTCCCTGCTGGCCCGCAAGATCGACGAGGTGATTGACCCGCGAGGCCAGGTCCGCGATACGGCCAGCTCCAAGCTGTCAAACATCCGGGCGACGATCGACCAGTCGAAGGTGCAGGTCAAGACCGTGTTTGACCGGCTGCTCCGCCACGCGAGCATTCAGAAGATGCTGCAATACGCCGGCTCGACCTTCAACAATGACCGCATGGTCCTGCCGCTGAAGGCGGAACACCGCGGTCGGATTCCCGGCATTATCCATCGAAGCTCAGACAGCGGGGCCACCCTGTTCGTCGAACCGGCCGAGGCCGTGGAGCTGAACAACCGGATCGCCCGCCTGCGGCATGACGAGCACGAGGAGATCACGCGGATTCTCATCGCGATTTCGCGGACCGTGCACCTCAATGCCGAGGAGATTCTGCGTACGCTGGATGCGGTGGCCGTGTTGGATCTCATCACAGGCAAGGTGCGTTTCGCAAAGCACTATGGCGCCGTCTGTGCGGAGATTCACGAAGGAAGAATCCTCGACGTGCGCCAAGCGAGACATCCGGTGTTGATGGATCTGTTCGCGAAGGAAGCCGGGCCGGCAGAGGCGCCGCGCTCCGCCGTACCCATTGACTTCCGACTGGGCGACGACTTTGACATGCTGGTCATCACCGGCCCGAACACGGGCGGCAAGACGGTGGCACTGAAGACCATCGGCCTGCTGATCGCCATGACGCAGGCCGGCCTGCCCATCCCCGCCGACCCCGGCGCGACGATGCCCGTGTACCGCAACGTGTTCGTGGACATCGGCGACGAGCAGAGCATTGAGCAATCGCTCAGCACGTACAGCGGGCACATCTCCAACATTCTGCGGATCATTCGCCGCGCCACGCCGGATTCACTCGTGCTGCTCGACGAACTGGGCGCCGGCACGGACCCGGACGAGGGTGCGGCCATCGGGCGGGCCGTCATGGATGAACTGCTGCGGATCGGCTGCTCGGCCGTATTGACCACGCACCTGTCGGCCCTCAAGGGGGTCGCGTTCACGCAGCCCCGTGTGGACAATGCCTGCGTGGAGTTTGACGTAGACTCCCTGCGGCCAGCCTACCGCCTGCGGATCGGCGAGCCCGGAACGAGCCACGCGATCACCATCGCCGACCGGCTGGGCATGCCCGCCCGGATCATCAAGCGGGCCAAGCGGCACCTGGCCCGGCAAGCCCAGGCGTTGAACGAAGCGATCGCCGGGACGCTGGATATTCGCCGAAAGGCGGAAGACGCCCGGGCCGAGGCCGGTCGGGCCCGCCTTGAGGCGGAGCAGGCGCAGCGGCAGTTCGAGGCCCAGCGTCGGGAGTTTGAGGCCGCCAAAGCCGCCCACGACGAATGGGCGAGCTGGATCAACGGCTTGCGTCCGGGCGATCCCGTGTACATAAAGTCTTTTCGGAAAGAAGGTTGTGTTGTGCGGGCGAAGCTGCACCGCCAGAGCATGGTGGTCGCGGCCGGCTCCGTGGATATTGAGGTTCCGCTGACGGACCTGGCCCCGCCCAACGGAGCGGACTAACGACCGACCCCGGCGGTCACTCCACCACATCGATGCGGATGGACGTCGCCCGGCACTTCTCCTCTTTGGGCAGACTGACCTCCAGCACACCGTTGCGGCAGACGGCCGAGATCCCACCGCTCTCGACCCCGCCGGGCAGCTCCACCGACCGCCGGAAGCCTCCGAATCGACGTTCCCGGCGGATGGTTGCGCGAACCGCCTCGTCGGCCGGCTCGATCGCCTTTTCACCCGCGATGGTCAGCGTGCGCCCGTCATAGCTCACGTCAATGTTCTCGACCCGGAGCCCCGGCAACTCGGCTTTCACCACATAGCGATCTCCCGCCTCATAGACGTCGAGCGGAGGCGCCCAGTCCTGGCCATCGAACGGCCCGGTCGACACGCCGCCATGCCACATCCGGCTCAGCAGCATGTTCATCTGGTCCTGCAGATCACTCAAAGACAGTTGCCCTTCTCGTCGAAACGGTATCAGCGCCATACTCGTACTCCTTCGCGCGGAACGACGTGCGTCCATCGTGTGCCCCGTGTCCACTATTGTACGCCGACAGACCGCCGGGGGATCGCCCAATTGTTGTGAAAACGGCACGGAATGGGGGGGTACGTCCTCCCCAGACGTAGAGATGCCGCAGGCCGGGGCCCTTTCTGCGGGCTCCCGGCCTGCGACACTCGCTAGGACCCCGTCATGGGGCCGCAGTCCTATTCCGCCATCGCAGGTTCGGGCTCCTGGACAGGCTCGGCCGCCGGGGCAGTCTCGGACGCCGGAGCGGGCGACGGTGCCGGCTGCGTCATGGACTTCCACACGTCCCGCACCTGGATAATCAGTTCCATGGGGACGAACACGTCGGCCTGCCCGGCCGCCTTGCCCACGCCGTAGGAGACCATGCCAACCGGCGCGTTGATCTGCGGCATGGTGACGGGGAACGGCTCGTCCGTCGCCTTGCCGATGTCGCTGAGCATCCGCATCAGCGAATCCACCGCAAAGTACATCTCCGCGTTCCTCTGGGTCGCCATCGCCTTGGCGGTGTTCACGATGCCGGGGTTTTTGGACAACGGCGCCTGTTTGCCCTTGACCAGACCGATCACGTTGTCAAACCGGCCGGGACCGCCGCCGAAGGTGGCGATCACGTGGTCCGTGTCCACCGCACCAATGCGGAACAGAACGCCCTCCTTGCCGATGACCTTGTGGACGGTCTCGAGGTCTTCCTCCTCGATGTCCTCGATCTCGCTCAGCTTCATGACCAGGTGGTCGACGCTCACACCGCCGATTGTCTCGGCCGCGGGAACGTATTGGATTTTGGAGAGGACCTTGTTCACTTCCTCATCCAGCACCAGACCGCCGGTCACCATTGCGATGATGTCCTTGAACTGCCCGACCATCGCCGCGGCACCGCCCTCCACCTTGACCACCTTGGTGAAGCCGACGAAGCCGCCCTCTCCCTCCGTTCCGGGCAGCGCGGAAATCTCGATGCCCAGACCGCGCATCGGCTTGATCATGGCGGCCACCCGATCGAGGAGCTCGCGGAGCTTCTCCGGGTTGATCTTGTCATTGGGAATGGCCGGATTGTTGAGGATCTTGTCGATCTGCTTGTTCAGTTGCCCCGCGCCGAACTCCGCCGCCTCCTTCGTGGTCACGCCGGCATATGCCAGTATGTAGTTTTCTGCCGGCAGCCCGGTCAGCATGGTGTCGCTGGTGGTTTTTGCCATCGCCGCGGCCCTGCCCATGTCAGAGCCCTCTTTGAAGGCCATGCCCATGCCCAGGCGTATGCCGGCGGGTGCGATCTTGATGCCGAGCTGGAGTGACTGAAGCTCCTTGAAAAACGTGGTGTCGGTGCCCATGGCCTCGAACTGCGTGATAAACGGCGAAACCAGCGGGCTCGCCACCACGGTGGCCGCATTCGCCCAGATGGTCAGGTCGTCGTCCGACGCCCGCTCCAGGTCGTGTGCGGCAAGCACCGTCTGGAGCCCGGTGGTCGAGTCCAATATCTTCTTCACGTTGGCAACCGACGGGGCCAGCACGGCAAACTTGCCCTTGGGGGCCATGAAGATGGGCGGCAGATTCGGATTGACCATTTTGGATATCCTGCCTTCGCCCTCCTCGGCCGGCTCCAGTTGCAGCGCTGCGGTCAGTTCGGTGTAGTCCGTGATGGGCACCAGAAGGGCCACGCTCTGGTCGATCGCGTTCATGTCGTCCGTGGGCAGCACCACGAGGGCCAGGTCGCCGTTGTCATTGACGCCGGACATGAACCCCAAAAAGCCCTTGGCCATCATCAGCGCGCTCATGGGCGGGACGTCGAACTTCCGTACGACGTCCATGATCTTCTTTTCCACTTCCGCGGCGTTCCGCACGTAGACCACCGCCCAGGCATCCGCGGGGATCGCGCCATACGTGTCCGCGGCCGCCGGGGCCGCCTGGGCCGTCCACACCGGCCCCGCCGCAAACACCGCCGTCAGGCCCATCAACAGCACTGAAGTCTTCCACGCTCGCTTCATTGAGGTTTTCTCCTTCCGTTGTACCGGTCGGTCCGACCGACGGTCTGGGTATACGTAAACATAGCGCCGATGCTATCCGCCCTCGCTTCGCCTCACCACCCCGTATTCGGCTCATCCCTGTAAAAACTCGGCTCGACCCCCCCACAGAATCGTCGCTTTTGGTCAACGCGGCGTCAAGAGGTCGGAATTGGTCGGCATTCGTCCCGGGCGGCGGACCGAACGTGTCGATCCCCGGCCGGCCCGCCGTGAAGGACGGCTGGACGTGAGGAAATCGGCTGGGGCATACGCGAGACTTCCGCCACCTCCGGGCGGCGATTGGGGAAGGCTCGCATCACGCGAACCTCTCCCATTTCGCCGGCCGCTCTCGAATCAGGCCGGAGCCGGCCCAGGCAGCCGGAGAACCACGCGATCCGGCATGGTCGGTGGGCCCGCCGGGTCCACGGACATCCCGCATCGGCGGCACTGCCGGCAACGGTGGCTCCTTTCGCGACCGTCACCGGGGGTTGCACCCACACCCAGTCCGGTGCGATCCGCATCCGGAAAGCACCCCCGTCAACGCACCGTCGCCTGTGACCGGCCCCGGCACCGTTCGATCTTTCAGACGCGGTCGCGTGCGGAACCCACTGCGATCCGGCCGTGTCCGGCCGGACCTCGTTCCACGGAGGCTCGGCCGGCAGCTTGGTTGGCCCGCTCGCGCCGCTTGCCGTGTGTCAAATCGCTCAGGATCGGGAGAATCACAGGAGAGTGAGCTTCGGCTGCTGATCGAGCGGAAGAAGCATGGCTCGAGACGCAGGCGACGCTTGGTGACCCATCCCAGTCTCTCCCGCTTCCAGCCCCTCCGACGGAGAATGACCTCAATAGAAGCGTAGGATCGTCATCGGTCGTAAGGCAAGCCGATGTCTCCGTTTCCCACGTGATATACAGGATTCTCCCGCCGACCGATCATCCCCATGCCGCGTTGCGCAATCCTGTCGCAGCGGCAGGCGGGCGCGCGCCACCGGCGACACAGTCGTGCGAACCCTCCCGTTGCGGCCCATGCCCGCTTCGCGTACAGTCCTTGTCCAAACCCGATTCGCTGTGACAGGATTCCTTCACGCCGGAGGATCTGATGGATTCACTCACTCACTTCGCCGAAACGCTCGTCGCTTACGTCTGGTCCACCCCGCTCGCCTGCCTCCTGCTCAGTTGCGGGCTCGCCTTTTCCATCCTTACCAAGTTCACCCAATATCGCATCCTGACGCACGGCGTGGCCTGCACACGCGGCCATTATGACCGCCCGGAGGACACGGGACACATCAATCACTTCCAGGCCCTGTGCGCCGCCCTTTCGGCAACGGTGGGGTTGGGCAACATTGCCGGCGTCGCCGTCGCCGTGTCCCTCGGCGGCCCGGGAGCCGTCTTCTGGATGTGGGTGGCCGGCGCCCTGGGCATGGCGCTGAAGTACATGGAATGCACGCTGGCCGTCATGTACCGCGACGTGCGTGAGTACACGGATAAGGACGGCAAAACTCAACAGGAAGTGCGCGGCGGCCCGATGTGGTACATTCAAAAGGGGATCGTGGAGCCGCTGCGTGCCCGAGGGAATCCGGCCTGGCGTCTGTTCCGCGTACTCGCACTGGTGTTCGCTGCGTCCGTGATGCTGTCGGCGATCGGCCAGGGCAACATGTTCCAGGGCTGGAACGTCAAGGAGATTCTGCGCGTCAACTTCAACGTGCCTCCGTACGCCTCCTCCGCCGTCGTCGCCTTCCTGGTGGCGCTGGTGATCATCGGAGGCATCAGACGAATCGGGCACGTAGCAGGCACCCTGGTGCCCTTCATGTGCGTCGCGTACGTTCTGGGCGCGATCGGCGTCATCGTTCTGCACGCCGCCGAGATTCCATACTACATCACCCTGATCGCAAGATCCGCGTTCTCCGACGTCGCCGCCCAGGGTGCGTTTGCCGGGGTCACCGTCTGGGCGGCGTTTGCCTGCGGGTTGCGGCGGGCCGCGTTCTCCAACGAGGCGGGCGAAGGGTCCGCACCCATTGCCCACGCCGCCGCCAAGACCGATGAACCCATTCGCGAGGGCGTAGTGGCCGGCCTGGAGCCGTTCGTGGACACGGTCCTCATTTGCACGATGAGCGGCCTGGTCATCCTGATGACCGGCGCCTGGAACCGCCCGGCGATCGGTACCGTCACCGCGACCACGCCGACCACGATCACTGTTGCGTGTAACCACGAGGACGTGCCGGAAGCCATGCAGCGGGCGTACTCTCGCGAGTTGGTGCAGGCCGGCCTGCGGCAGAACCGGGACCACACGTACTCGGCCCTGGCCGTTCATCTCGCCGAGCGTCCGGGCCTCGAACCCGACACCCTCTCCATTCCCATCGGGCGTGTGGAGCGTGTCGAGGGCGAAGCGTGGGACCGAGTGCACTCCGTAACGCTGGACACGGCCCAGATTGACGACCCCACTGCTCGCCAAGATCTGGCAGGCCGCATCGCAGAAGTTGAACCGGGCATGAAGGTCCATCTGAACATGGATGGAGCAGAGCTGACGCGGTTCGCGTTTGACGTGAACTTCCCGGGGTTCGGGAAGTACATTGTGACCCTGGGCGTATGCCTCTTTGCGTTCAGCACGATGATCAGTTGGAGCTACTACGGAGAAAAGGGCGCCGAGTTTCTCTTCGGTCCGCGGGCGATCCTTCCCTACAAAATGGTGTTCGTGGCGTTCGTGGTGGTCGGGATGCTGATCCGGAAATTCAGCCTGGTGTACGACTTCTCCGACGCCATCGTGGGACTGCTGTTCTTCTGGAACCTGCCGGCCGTGTTCCTGCTGAGCGGCCGGGTGCTCCGCGCCGGGCGCGAGTATTTCCGGAAGCTCGATGCCGGCGCGTTTCCACGAACCCGCTGACGTTCAATTGCCCCGGGCTTCCGCCTTACTTGCGTCCGATGAGCTGGGTCGTGTCGCGGGCGATCATCAGTTCTTCATTCGTGGGGATGACCCATACGGCGGTTCGGCAGCCGTCCCGGGTGATGAGGAACGGCTCGCTCGACCGCCGGTCATTCCGCGCGGGGTCCAGTTCGATGCCCAGCGGCGCCAGGCCGGACAGGATTTTCTCCCGCATGAAGATGGCGTTCTCACCGATGCCGCCCGTGAAGATGATGGCGTCACAGGCCCCCAGCTCGGCCATGAAAGCGCCGATGTACTTCCGGGCCCGGTGGGCGAAAACGTCGATGGCCAGGGCCGCGCGTCGGTCTCCGTTGCCGGCCGCCTCGTTCACGTCCCGCAGATCTCGCGACACCCCGCTGACGCCCAGCAGGCCGCTCTTCTTCTCCAGGGCGTTTCGCACGTCGTCCAGCTTCATGCCTTCCCGCGTAAGGTGGAAGATGATGGCCGGGTCAAAGTCACCGCTGCGCGTGCCCATGACCAGCCCTTCCAGCGGGGTGAGCCCCATACTCTGGTCGACCGCCTTGCCCGCCCGAATGCACGACGCACTGCACC
>JAFGJQ010000447.1 GCA_016929015.1 Phycisphaerae bacterium
CGTGACACTGAGGAACCGGATGCGTTAGTCGCGCTCGTCCGGATCTGTGGGGGCGCCGCCGGGCAACCGGCGGCGCTACCCGGACGCATGCCTTGCGTTGCCCGCGGCGTGTTACTCGCCGTACAGGACGAAGGCGCCGTCTTTGACCGTCAGCATTTCGAAGGCGTCCAGCCCCAGGCCGTTGTGATCCTCCGGCGAGAAGTTGAAGATCCCCCCCGTGCCGACGAAACCCTGCATGCCTTCAATCGCGTCGCGAATGGCATCGCTTTCCGCGGACCCGGCTTCCTCGATAGCCCGCATCACGATCATGAACGCATCGTACGCATGTCCGCCGAACGTGCTGACGTCTTCCCCGTAACGACTCTCGTACGCCTCTTTGTAGCCGAGCAGGACCGCCTTCTGCGGATGATCGTCGGGCAGTACGTCCGCCACCAGGAGCCGCCCGCAGGGGAAGATAATCCCTTCGGCGGCTTCGCCCGCCTGCTTCACGTACTTGATGTTCCCGAAGCCGTGGCTCTGGAAAAGCGGGATCTCCATGCCGAGCTGCTTCATGTTCTTGGCCAGGATCGACTGCGCCGGCACGATCGACCAGTTCACGACCGCCTGCGCCGCGGTGCCCTTCACCTTGGTCAGGATATCCGTCAGGTCCGTGGCGGCCTTGTCGTACACCTCGTTGGCCACGATCTCTATCCCGAACTCGGGAGCCAGGGTCTCAAGCTGCTTCTTGCCTGCGCCGCCGAAACCCGTATTCCCGCTCAATACCGCCACCTTCGTAATCCCCAGGTCCCGCATGGTCTTGTAAATCCACGTCGCCGCCTGGCTGTCTTTCTGGGGCGTCTTGAACACATAGTCCGCCACCGGGTTGACGATAACCTCCGCCGCGGCGCAGGACACCAGCACCATGCCGGCTTCTTCGCACAGCGCCTTGATCTGCATCGTCTCGCCGCTGGTGGACGGACCGATGATCGCCGCCACCTGATCTTCTTCGATCAGCTGCTTGGCAAACGACACGGCCTTTTCCGGGCTGCCCGCGCTGTCCTTGACGATCAGTTCGACCGGCCGGCCAAGCACCCCGCCCTCCGCGTTGACCTGCTCGACCAGCATCCGCGCCGTCTTCGCTTCCGGCGCCCCCAGAAACGACGCCGGCCCGGTCACCGCCAGGATGGCGCCGATCTTGATGGGCTCGGCCTCTTTCTCGGCGCCGCCAAACGGCCACCATTTGGCCGCCGTGCTTTGCGGCGCGACGAAGACCACGCCCGCAAACACGGCCAGCGCCAGAAAAACCACTGTTCCACGCCTCATGACCACTCCTCCTCCTGTTTTCCTCCGATCGGACGAACCCGCCGCGGCCTCGGGGCCGCAGACGGCTGACGGGCGCCGACATTGTACTATTTCCGGCCCCCTGTCAATTTCTTTCAATTTTCGCTTGTCAAAATACCCGGGGAAGCCCATAGTCCCGCCAATGTTAGCGTTCCGTGAGAATCAGGTTAGCTTGCGGAAACAATCCAACGGGCAAGGCCGTGGCCCCGCGCCGCGGCGACTCACTCCATAACGCGCAAACCGAAAGGAGCGAAGAGTATGAGGAGACGCCCCGTCGTAGGAACCGGCATCGCGTGCCTGGCGCTCGCGCTGCTGGCCATGGGAACCTGGCTGCATGCCGCAGAGACCGCCGAACCCGCCGCCCCGAAGAACTGGGTCGGCCAGACACTGGACAAGTGTTGCTGGGGCGGCGACCTGCGCGTTCGCCAGGTACACTTCGATGAGATTCCCATTATCGCCGATCCGCCCGGCGTCACGCGAAACGGACAGAACCACTTCTTCCGTATCCGGACCCGGCTCTGGGGACAATGGGATCCCTCGGAGAACGTGACCGTAAAAGGCCGCGTCGTCAACGAGTTCCGGGAATGGCTGGATCCCGAGTTGATGGATGACGTCCCCGACGTCTCGAACTACGAGTTCCCCGACGAGCTCGTGGTTGACAAACTCTACCTGCAGGTCCGTAACCTGCTCGACGAAAAGCTCGACGTCAAAATCGGCCGCCAGGACCTCATCTACGGGACCGGCAAGGTCATGCTCGAAGGCACCCCCAAGGACGGCTCGCGGACCATCTATATGGACGCCGCCAAGCTCACCTGGAAGGGAATCGAGAATACGACCATAGATGTCTTCGGCATCTACAACGAGTCCGAAAACGACCTGAGCATCGAAAACTTCGGCGAAGGTCCGCCGGATAAGCGCGACATCATCGGTTACGACAAGAACTTCAACGACGCCACCGAAAGCGGGTTCGGCGTCTACGTCAAGAATGCCTCGTGCGCCAGGATGCCACTCGAGGGGTACTACATCATGAAGGACGAAGACGCGTGGGTCACCGCGGGCGCGGACGGCGAAGTCACCGTGCCCGGCAAGGAAATCCACACGATCGGCGCGCGCTTCATGCCTAAACTGGCCGATACGGTCGACGCCAACCTCGAAGTCGCGTTCCAGACCGGCGAAACCGACGACGACGCGGATACCGAGGGAACCATGGTCGATGCCGTGGTAAACTGGCATCTGCCCGTCTGCGATACAATGAAGCCCTGCCTCGGCGCGGGCGTGTACTACCTCTCCGGAGACGATCCGGATACCACGGACCAGGAAAACTGGGTGCCGCTCTGGGGCCGCTGGCCGCAGTACAGCGAGCTGTACATCTACTCCTGGGACGCGGAACGCGCCGGTGAATGGTCCAACCTCATGATGCCCCACCTCGACCTGAGCCTCGCGCTCACTCCGAAGTGCAAGGCCAAGGCCATGGTGGCCCTGCTGGAAGCGGACGAGAATGACGGGCCCGGTACGGGCGACGAGCGCGGCGTGCTCGGCACCCTGCGCTTCGACTTCACGTTGGCCGAAAAGCTGTTGACCGAAAAGGACAAGCTGATGGGCCACCTGCTCGTCGAAGTCCTGGACCCGGGCGACTACTATAACGTGGACGAAACCGCCCACTTCGCGCGTTGGGAACTCTTCTACGCGTTTTAACCGCGGCGGCAACACGCGAAACAGAAGAAACGGGCGATGCGCCGTACGGCGCATCGCCCGTTCTCTTTGCAGCCTACCGGTCGCCGCTATACGCCGGCCCGCTTATCCTGCGCCTCTCCGGTCCAGCACGCGTTTTGCCTTCCCGGCGGTCCGCTCCAGGCTCCCGGGCTCGACGAGATGAACGTGCATCTGGATGCCCGTCACCGCGTAAAGCGCCGCGGCAATGCGGTCGTGGAGGTCCTGCATCGCACTCATCTTGTCCGAAAAATCAGACCGCCGGATTTCCACGTGCACCGTCGCCCGGTCCATCGCGCCGGGGCGCTCGATCTCAATCAGGTAATGCGGCGCCGTGCCTTCCACGCGCAGCAATGCCTCCTCGATCTGCGTCGGAAACACGTTCACGCCGCGGATAATCAGCATGTCGTCGCTTCGCCCCGTCACACGGCCCATGCGCGCCCCGGTGCGTCCGCACGGACACGGGTCCCGCCGCAACGCGGCAATATCCCGCGTGCGGTAACGGATAAGGGGCAACGCCCGCCTGGTCAGCGTGGTGAACACCAGCTCCCCGGGCTCCCCCTCGGCAACCGCCTCCAGCGTCTCGGGATCCAGGCACTCCACGAGGAAGTGATCTTCCGCGATGTGCATTCCGTCACGCCACGGGCATTCGCCGCTCACGCCCGGCCCGATCACCTCGCTCAGGCCGTAATTGTTGAACGCCGTAATCCCCAGCGCCTCCTCGATCCGCCCGCGCATCTCTTCCGTCCACGGCTCCGCCCCGAAATGGCCGAAACGGAGTCGCAACGCCTCGCGGGCCCCCGGCGTCTCGCCGATCACTTCCGCAATACGCAGCGCGTAACTCGGCGTACAAATCAAGACCTCCGTCCCCAGATCGCGCATTAACAGGAGCTGGCGCTCCGTGTTGCCCCCCGAGGCCGGCACCACCGCCGCGCCGACCCGCTCGATCCCGTAGTGCAGGCCGAATCCCCCCGTAAACAGCCCGTAGCCGAAGGCGACCTGCGCCGTATGCCCCGGCCGCAAGCCTCCGGCGGTCAAAAAACGGGCGCACAAGTCCGCCCACGTGCACAGGTCCTCGCGTGTA
>JAFGJQ010000448.1 GCA_016929015.1 Phycisphaerae bacterium
CCGGGGCCCGCAGCCCCAGGTCTCACAGATCGCCTTGCGGTACCCATCCGGATTGCAGTACGGGCAGCAATCCGACTTGGCCGTCTCGTGACTGCCGTCCAGGTGCATGTTCTGCTCGCCGCTTTCGACAAAACAGAACGCGCACAACTGGCAGTCGCTTTCCCCCAGCCCGGTCTCCCGGGTCCGCTTGCCGCAACTGCGGCACGCATAGACGCCGCCGGGCCGGCCGCCGCGGGAGCGTTGGAACCGGCTCATTGCCATCCGATGCCCCCTTTCTTCATCCGGCGCAGACCGCCCAGAATGCGATCCTCCGTGACCTCCCGGATCACCTTCTCCCCGGCCGGCACGTCGGCCGGTTTTGCCGGCTCGCACAGAGCCACCCGGTAGCCGGCCTCCAGCAGGCGGACGAGATAGCCGTTGACGTGCTCCTTCGGCACCCCCGCCAGCTTGTGCGGCGGCCTGTCCGCCCGCGTCGTCAACGTCAGCCCCGCCGCGTCGTGCAGGATCTGCGCGTCGCCCTCATACGCTTCGTAGAAGTCCCCCGCCAGAAACAGCAGGACCGTGTCGGGGAACTTGCCCTTGAAGTGCGCGTACTGGCGCAGCCGGGGCGTTCGTCCGTTCTCCGTCATCCTCATTCTCCTTTTCAAAAGCGAGTTATGGGTTCGGGTCTCTCGGAAACCCACGACTTATATGTTATTGTGACGGTACACTTATGTAAAGAGAAAAGTAACCATGTTTCGGGAAAATTCACGCCGCCGTGCTCGCCCCCCGGAAGCACTCCACCGGCGTGGCCAGGGCCCCGGCGGTCTGCTGCCGCAGGAACGCCGCCACGGCGTGCACCAGGGCCGAGGGCTCTTGCTCCAGCGCCTGGCCCGGACTGCACATGGCCGCCAGCACGTCGCCCAGCGTGATCTCCTCCAGCGGCCGGGCCAGCGCGTAACCGCCCCGCCGGCCGCGGCGGCCCTGCACCAACTGCGCCTTGCCGAGCTTCTCCATCACCCGCCGCGCTTCCCGCAGCGGCACCCCCACGTGCGCCGCCAGCAGCGACAGGTGGACGATCCGCGTGGCGTCGTCCAGCCCCGCCAACAAATCCAAGGCATACCGTGTCATTTGATTCAGTTGCATACGATTCCTTTCCTTCCCCGAGGGGGGCGGGACCTCCCCGCCCCCCTGCTGCAAAGGGAAAACGATGATTTCGGTGGGTTCGATTCACTCCCAGCGCTCCGAGGCCGCCGCCCGCTCGATAGCCCGGCGCGGGCACCACTGCGGCGACCGCTCGCCCGCACTGCGGGCGCTCCAGCGTATCCGCCGCGGCAGTTCCCGCGGCTTGCGGGCACTGCGCAGCACCGACGCCAGCACGCAGAACCGGCGGACCGGATAGAACCCGCCCCGCCAGGAGCGATAGCGCGACCGGTCCCGCCGGATCTGCTCCCCGCGGCAGTGCGGGCACCACACGCACATCGGCGCGGCAGGGTAGCCGTAGCGGCGATTCTCATAGAACATGCGTTTGTAAACGAATCGGGGTTTCACGATGGATCTCCTTGGCAGTCTCCGGTGGGCGTCAACGGGACCGTCCACAGCGGCTCCGGGTGCGCCGGATCATCCGCCCGGACCGTCGCCTCCGTCGCGGTGATTTCGACAATACACAGAGGATCGCCGCTATTGGCGTGCACGAACAGCCGCCAGCGGTCCGCCGCGCGCTCGATCAACACGTCGGGCGCATCGGCAGCGCCGGGCTCGCCCAGGATCACCCGCAGGCCCGTCGCCTTGTGCAGGTTCAACACCTGCGGCCGGGACTCGTCGCACGCCTGGGTCTCGGGGTGGTACGTCGGGATCGTTAGACGCATCGACTCAAAGGTCATCTTCATCTCCTTGTTCCTCCATCGGGCACTGACATACGTCACACAGATTCGCAATACCGAAGTGCCGGGCCGGCCGGTCGCCGCACTGCTCACACCAGATCGTCTCGACCTCCGTGATGATCTGCTGCAGATCCGCCAGGGCCTGCGCCAGGGAGTCCGTGTCCCCTCGCTCGGCACACCGCAGCACGTCGCCGCCGGCCTGCGTCAATGCGTGCCGCTGTCGCAACAGCTTGAGGATCGCGATATGGCAGCCCTCCGGGCTGGTCTCGATCGTTCCCCAGAACGGATCGTGGCGGGCGTCATAGTTGCTCATACAGGTCTTCTCCTTCCCGGCTCTGCCGGATACGTTCGATCTTCTCGCGAGCGGACCGGATCTCGGCCTCGATGCCGGCCCGCGCCGCGTCGGCTTCGGCCGGCAGAAGCGGCGCCAGGTTCTCGAGCCACTGGACCATCCGCTCGGCGTTATGATAGAGGCCCCACAGGGCCTCCAATTCCCGGTACAGCTCCCGCGCCGCCGGTTTCGAGAGCCGGTAGTGCAGGACCCGCCGCCGCTTCGGCTCGACCACTTCCCGCCGCAGCGTCCGCGCCAGGGCCAAGGTCTGCTCCGGGTCCAGCTTCACGTGCGGGTGCGTTGTCGTCATTGTCGTCATCGCCGTTTCCTCCGCAGCCTGCCCCGGCCGGCACGATCTGGCCGTCCGTAGGCGTGTACTCGTTCAGGCCGGACGCCCCGGCCCGCCGGTTCAGTTCCTTCACCAAATCCATCCGCTTGAACGTCAGGTGCAGGTTCCCGTTGCAGAACCACTTACACGCAAAATACTCCGTCTCACACGCCTGGCTCCCGCCGTCCCCCGCCGCCCGCAGGGCGGTCACCAGATCGTGCGGGTAGCGGGCGACCCCTTGGCCGTCGAGCAGGTGGAACACATTGTCCAGGGCGTGCAGCTTCTGCTGCTTGTCATAGCGGACCGTGAAGTGCCCCCCCCACGGCCGCTCCATGACACAGCCCAGGATCACTTTGCCGCCGACGTGGTACTTGTTGTTCGTCTTGTAGTGCGGCCCCCACCGGTCGCAGGGCCGCAGCCAGTCGAAGACTTCCTGGAGCGATTGCTCGAACATATCCGGCAGGCTGTTCTGGAGCTTCTCCAGGAACGCAAAGACGTTCAGCTCCGTCAGCTCCGGCAGCTCGCCCCGGTCCAGCTCCCGC
>JAFGJQ010000449.1 GCA_016929015.1 Phycisphaerae bacterium
ACCCTCGCGGACAGTTCGTCCTCACGATCGCACAGCCCGCGGAGCAGGTAGAACTGGTTTCGGCAGCGGATGAGGTTGTGCCCGGGGCGAGAGATCCGGTAGTAGGCGTCGCCCATCAGATGATCCGTCAGGAAGCGCAGCCCTTGTTCGTACGTGATTACTTTCGCGGCGGTCACCAGGTGAGCGATTTCGGTGGGCGTGAGCAGGTCCGCAGCACCCACCCGGTAGCCGCGGACGAGCGACTCGAACCGGTCGGCGTCCACCCGGACGAGCGACAGGTCGTCCTCGTCTTCCGGTGCGAGGCAGACCATCGAACGCGCCATGTCGCCGAAGTCGTAGAGGGACAGTCCGGGCATCACCGTGTCCAGGTCAACCACGCAGAGCGCCGTTCCCGTCTGCGAGTCGAACAGCAGATTGTCCAACTTGGCGTCGTTGTGGGCGATTCGTTCCGGAATGATACCGGAAGCCGCCAAATCCAGCAGGGCACCGGCCAGCGGTGCGTGCGCCCGGGCAAACTCGATCTGCGCGCGGGCCGCTGCCGTCCGCCCGACGGCATCCTGCTGCACTGCCTGCTCGAATGCGGCCAATCGCCCGCGCGTATCATGAAAGTGCGGGATCGTCTCGGTCAGCCGCGGAGCGGGAAGGTCCGCCAGAAACGCCTGGAATTCGCCGAAGGCCCGCCCAGCCTCACGCACCTGTTCGAGGTTCGTCGCGACGACATAATTTCGCGTACCTTCGATGAAACGATACGTTCGCCAGCAGTCCCCCGATGACGTCGTGAACATGGGCTCGCCGTCGAGCGTGCGTACCACATGCAGCGTGCGGCGAGCGGCGTCCGGCGCATCGGCCGCGCGGTAGCGCCTTCGAAGATGCTCCGTCACATGCACGATGTTCCGCATCAGCGAGTCCGGATCGGAAAACACATGACGGTTGATACGCTGGTGCAGGTAACGGGCGGTGGACCCCTCGTGCTCATACGTGGCGAGGCAGGATTCGTGAATGTGGCCCCGACCGAACGAGCACACATCGACAAACCGGCCGGGAATCCGAAATTGCCGGCTGACGTCAGCGATCTGATCTGCCATCCTGTCCGGCCTGTCCATTCCCGGTCGACATTCCTCTCACGGGCTGACAGCCAGATACTGCCACCCGAGAAAGTCCCACATTTCGTCCGTGTTGATCTTGCGAGAAGCCAGCGTGCGATTCCCGATCTTGGGGTCCCGGACCCAGCGGGCGTGGAAATCCAGAAACAGCACGTTGTAGCCGTCCTTGTGCGTGTAATCCCCCACGCCGCGCTCGTTGAGGTAGGCGATATAGTTGTCACATAGGACCGCCTGGAGCCGGACTTTTGGGAAGTAGTCCCCCAGCATCTGGCGGTACGAAATGAACCCCGAATGCAGCACGTCGTCCCGATAGTCGTTCCGTGCGTTCATTCGGGGGAATGCGCCCACGGCCACCGGTGTCGCATACTTGTAGCTCATGTTCGTGTAGTCTTTGTCGTCGTCCAGGAACGTCGCACCGCCCCACTGGGGCTCGCCGTAGTATGTGACCTTGTTGCTCGGGCAGTAGAACACGCGCACGTCTTTCCCGAGGTACGCGCCGTACAACTGCCCCGTGTTGATCCGAGCGGGTTCGCTTGCCTCAGTTCCCGTCAGCCCGTGGTCCCCACCCAACTCTTTGATCCGATAAGCCACCTTGCCCCGCTGAGGCAGCGCGTCACGATACTCCGAGCTGTACGACGCCAGTCCCGCCCCGATTTGATGCTGATGGGAAAGACATACGGCCCGGCGCGACACCTCCCTCGCCCGCTGGATGCTCGGAACCAGGATGGCCATCAGCAGGGCGATGATCGAAATCACCACCAGCAACTCAATCAGCGTGAATCCGCGCGGCCGCGGCACGCGCCGGGTTGGCTTCGTCATGTCGTCCAAGGTCACACCTCCCCCATTTTACCTTCTCATTGTCCCGGGCGCCCGCCTCCTTCGACGCCGAACCTCCGATAGGGGAACGTAATACTAAACATGACACATGTTATTCATGGTATTACACCAGGTTGGTTTCCGTATGTCAAGTGGCATCCGTTGATTTCGGTTTCTGTCCCGTGCTGTGGTGCTGTGCACGTGGGCCGACGCAGCGCGCCGGTCTGCCGGACCTCATTGCATCTGCTTGCTCGAAATCCATGTACCTTCCTGTGGCGATACGTTTCTAAACTTAGGCGCAAGAAAGGGTTACGATCGTTCTTCCATCCATCTGTAGAGTCCAGCCTCGGTCATGAGGCCGCCGTTGTCTGGCCCGGGGGGTGGGCATCGAAGCACCGTCATCGGAGTGCCTGGATTCCTTGCCACAGACGAAATTCACGGGAATCGTCTTGATTTCGGCGGATCAGCGTGGTGTAATATACACAGATACACTTGTCATGCAGAGCATGATCCAAGGCCGGTTTCTGGCCTGGACGCTCTAATGAGCAGGCTGGAAGCGAGGCACGCGATGCGAAAACAGGAACAGTCCGTCCCGGCCCTTGGGCTCCTTGAGGTGGGTCCCGCGGCGCTGCGAGTGGTGCGGCGTCTGCGGCGGCAGGTGCTGGCCGGGCAGTTGACGGTCGGCATGGAGTTGCCTTCGGTACGCCGCCTTGCGGAGATGTCGGGGATCGGCGTGGTCACGGCCAACCGAGCGCTTCAGCGAGTGGAGAGCGAAGGATGGGCGGAGCAATACGTCGGCGGCCGGCGGCGTGTGGTTCGGGAGGCGGAACGTCTGGCTCGTGAGCTGATTCTGCGGGAACCGCCCGTCGTGATTACGCGTGTTGAAGCGGCCAATGCCCGCGTCGGCGGAGAGGTGGAGGCACACGACCTGACGGCAGGCTTTACGCAGGTGTTTCCGCGATGTCTCGTCCGGCAGGTCTATCTCGGAACGCAAACGTCGTCGACCTTCCTCAAGCAGCTTCTGCGCGAGCAGAGCGAAGTCCGGAACGAAACGGGCTACATGCTGGCGGGCATGCCGGCCGAAACGAAGGAGTTCTTCGCGCACGCCGAAGTCCCCACCGTGGTTCGAGGGTACGTGGAGCCCCACATCAACCTGCCCTGCGTATACGAGGACATGCAGGAGGTGGGCCGAATGGCCGGGCAGCTCCTGTGCCCGGCCGGGCGAACGGTGGCCTTGTGCGCGGAGAAGCTGGTCGGGGCGGAGGTGTGCCTTGTGGACGGCGTGCGCCGCGCGGCGGAGGCCCTGGGGCAGACCGGACCCCGGGCGGACGACTTCTACGTTCACCTGCCCGCCGAGCTGGATGCGTACGTGGCGATCATCGAGCGGCTGCTTTCGCGGCCTGACCGGCCGCGGGGGATTCTGGCGATTCGTCCGGAGTACGCACTCGTGACGGTTCAGGTGGCGGCGCGCCGGGGCATCCGGATTCCCGACGAGGTGCAGGTGGTCGGGCTGCATCACCACCCGATGTACCGCTTCACGCATCCGGAAATCACGTCGATCGGACCGCGATCGATGGTGGAACTGGGACGGGCGTGCGCGGAGCTTCTGGCGGAGGTCATGGGACAACAGCCGACGGTGGCGAGTCGAGATATCATCCAATCCACGCTGGTGGAGCGGGGCTCGACACGAGGAGGAATGTGAGGCGCCCGGCCGGCGAGCGGCGCCGGGGCTCAGTGAGGAGCGGTACGTGTATGCACGCTCGCGGTTGGGAGAGAGAGTGGACGCGTTCGTTGCTGTAACTGTGGATCCTGTGTGAGGCATCTGAGACAAAGGAGGATGGAAACCATGGCGCGATCTTGCTCTCTCATTCTGGTGTTGGCGGCGGTGGTCATGTGGACAACGCCTGCGTCCGCCGTGCTTGTGACGGCCGGCGGCCAAACGCTGTTTTCGGACAACTTTGAGAACCCGAGCCTGCCGAGTCCGCCGGATTCGGACCCGGACAACCTGACGCTGCCCGGTTCGTGGATCGACGTGACGGAAGTGTGGGAGACGGCCATCCAGGTGCTGGATCAGACGACGGTCAGTCCGTACGTGCCGACCGCTGCGTTCGAAGGAGACAATTACCTGAAGTTCTACCGCCCGAACAGCAACTGCTGGGCCAGCGCCAGCCTGGAGCAGGGCACCGGCTTGAACGACGTCACCGCAACCTGGATGACGTTCATTCCCGGAACGCAGCCGGGCAGCCCGACGGCCCTCGCGGTGTTCGCCCTGACGGACCAAGCCGCCAACGGCTGGCAGGGGCGAACCTGGGTGGCCGCCTGGGCGGACGGCCGAATCCAGTACTATGACGGGGCCTGGAAAGAGACGGGGCTGAACTGGACGCCCGGTGAGTGGCAGGAGTGGGAAATGCACTACACGCCGGACACCGACGGAGCGGCGCCGTACAACGGCACGTACACGATTTCGGTGGATGGTGTAAGCAGCGCCCCGCTCGCGCAGCTCAATACCGCCGGATACGCGGTGACGCGGTTCACCATGTCGGCCGGCTCGGACGGGGGCGTCTTCTGTGTGGACGCGGTGCCGGAACCGGCGACGCTGGTGCTGCTGCTGGCGGGCGGCCTGCTGCTTCGGCGGCGGTCGATGTGAAAACGCAACGAGCGAGGGCCGCGGGGCATCCTCTCAACGCATCCTGAATTGCTCCGCGGCATCTCGCCCGACGTGACTCTTCGGATGAAGGTCGGATCCGTCCGCGGGTCCTGCCGGACCGTGCGTGTCCGGCGGCCGGGTCTGGACGGGGCGGACCGTGTGCAGGGCAACGGGTTGGATCGCGCAGACGATCGGCCGAGAATTTCCCTCGGCCCAGGAGCGGATGACCATGAAGCGAAATTGCAGGGTTGCGATGCTGGCGATCGCGCTGGTGTTGTCGGGGACGGGGATGACGCTCGCCGCGGACATTCTCTACACGTTTGAGAGCGCCGACCCAACCGGCCCGGCCCCCGACGACCTGGTCGGTGACGGTTTGCAGAACGGAGCGCTGGAGGACTACCCGGTCCGGATCGACGCTGACCGACCGGTGTTCGGACTCAAGGCCCTGGCCTTTGACCCCACCTCGGCCATCGCCGTGGTGCCGATTCCCGGCACGACGGGTCTGGGCACGCAGGTCACACTGGGCGTGCATCTGTTGAAGGTGCCCGCGGGCCACCACCGCCTGTTCTCCAGCTTCAACGGCAGCTCGACGTGGGACAACGAACTGATCGTGGACTTTGACCCGGACGGGGAGATCCTGTCGACGGGGTTCGGCCTGCGCGTTCTGTACAACGGCAGTTCCCTGACGGTGAGTTCGGCAAGTCTGCCCGACTGGAGTGATTCCGACACCCCGCACCACATCGCGGTGACCTGGAACAGCGGAAACGTCACCGTCTTCTTCGACGGTTCGCCGATGGCCAGCGGATCGATCGGCTCCGGCTCGCTTGTGCTCAGCCGTGAGCTTCAGATCGGCGAAGACTACGGCCAGGAAGGCGCCATCCTGAACAACCAGGTCAACGAAGCGCTGCGCGGCGTCGTGGACGACGTCTTCGTGGTCCGCAAGGTGCTGACCGGGCCACAGATCACGACCATTGCGTCCAGCGGGGCCGCGGTGGTGCTGAGCGCACCGAGCGCCTCCGGCGACGTGCTGTACACCATGGAGGGCGACGAAGGGTTCGCCCTGACGGACAAGCTGGCGGATGCCGGCGCGGAGAACGCGTTCCTTCCGTGGCCGGGGCCGGCGTTCAATTCCGTGAGTCCGGCCATCGGGCTGCAATCCCTCACCTTCTCTTCGCCCGCCGTGTTCGAGATTCCGGGCACGACGAATCTCGGATCGCAGGTGACGCTGGCGGCGCACCTCAAGAGCGTGCCCGCCGGCCATCGGCGATTGTTCTCCGCCTATGACGGCGGCTCTGCGGCGTCGGGCGACCAGCGTCTGGTGATCGACTTTGACGCGGACCTGGAGGTGCTGGATACCGGATGGGCGATCCGCTTCTACTACAACGGCAGCCAGGGCGTGGTGCCGACGTTCGTCATGGAGATGAACTACGGTGACTGGAGCAACGATCCGCAGCCGCACCATCTGGCGTTCACCTGGAACTCCGGCACGGTCGGCATCTACTTCGACGGAAACCTCGTCAACACCCTGACCAACCCGGACTGGAGCGGCGACTTGGTTCTTACCCTCGGCGATCTGCGCGTGGGCGAGGACTACCCGGCTGCGTATACGCCGACGGAGCCGTTGCTGGGCACGCTGGACGACGTGGTCGTGGTGCGTCGCGTGTTGAGCCCGGCCGAGATTGCTTCGATGGCCGCCGGCGGCGCACAGGCCGTGCTGACGGGGCCCAGCAGCCCCGGCGACGTGCTGTACACCAT
>JAFGJQ010000450.1 GCA_016929015.1 Phycisphaerae bacterium
CAACCACGTGACCAGCATTCCAGGCCTGTATGCGGCAGGCGAGTGCGACTTTGCCTACCACGGGGCGAACCGACTGGGCGCCAATTCGCTGCTCAGTGCGTCGTTCAGCGGCCGCGTGGCGGGCGACTCGGTCGGCGCTTACATCAAGAGCCTGGGCCGCTCGCGCAAGGCCCTGCCGGAGTCGGCGTATGAAGCCGAGCGGAAGCGGCAGGAGGAAATCAACCGCGGCATCCTGAACAGCGACGGCGGCGAGAACGCCTTTGCCCTGCATGGCGAGCTGGGCGACCTGATGCGAGCCAAGGTCTTCGTGGAGCGCGACAACAAGGGCCTGGACGAAGCCCTGAACGGCATCGGCAAGCTGAAGGACCGGGCGCGCCGGATCTCGCTGGATGATCGGGGTACGAACATGAACCAGTCGCTATCCTGGGCCCGGCAGGTGCAGGACATGGTCGTGCTGGCGGAGGCGATTGCCAAGGGGGCCCGTCTTCGTGACGAATGCCGCGGCTCGCACTACAAGGCGGAGTTCGAGCTGAAGATCCCCGAGGGCAAGTTCCCGGGCGATCCGGAATACGATGCGTTCGTACGACGCTGGAAGGCCAACAACGAGAAATGGCTCCGGCACACGATGGTCACCCACACGCCGGACGGTCCGAAGATTGAATACAAACCGGTGGACACTTCCGTGCTCGCACCGGAGAAGCCCCGGGATTACCGGTAGGCGAGGAGAGGTTACTAATGGCGGAGCGGACGATTCACTTCAAGATCCGGCGGCAGGACGGCCCGGAGGCCGCGCCCTACTGGGAAGAATTCATCATGCCCTGGAAGCCGGCACACAACGTGGTCTCGTGCCTGATGTACCTGCGCGAGCACCCGATCAACGCCGCCGGCCAGAAGGTGCAGCCCGTGGTCTGGGACAGCAACTGCATGGAAGAGGTCTGCGGAGCATGCAGCATGCTGGTCAACGGTGTGCCGCGACAGTCGTGCGCCGCCCTGGTTGACCAACTCGAGCAGCCCATCGTGCTCGAACCGTTGACCAAGTTCCCCCTCATCCGCGACCTGATGGTGGACCGATCACGGATGTTCGACGCCCTGCTGAAGGTCAAGGCCTGGGTGGAGCTCGACGGCTCGTGGGACATCCACCGCCACGCCCCGCTCATTCCGGCTGAGAAGCAGGACGTCCGCTACCTGTTCAGTCGCTGCATGACCTGCGGCTGCTGCATGGAAGCATGCCCGCAGTATCAGCTCGACACCCCGTTCGTCGGACCGGCCACTCTCGGCCAGGTGGACCTGCACAACTCGCACCCCACAGGGAAGTTCGAGTCTGCGGACCGCCTGCATGCGGTGATGGGTCCCGGCGGCATCACGGATTGCGGCAACGCCCAGAACTGCGTGGAGGTCTGTCCGAAGAACATCCCCCTGACCGACGCCATCGCCCGCGTGGGCCGGCAGACGACGATGCAGTGGATTCGCGATCTGCTGGGCACATAGGCGGGGATTCAGGGGTTTCCCAGACGCGGAACCCGATGTTGTTGTTCTCGTTCGTCGGGTTGTTGTTGCGATTCGCCGCGTGCAGGTTGTTGTCGTTGTTATTGAACGACCCGCCCCGCGGCGTCAACCTTCAACCCTTCGGGGTGTGCGCCGTACGCGCGGTGCATGCGCATGGCTCAGAGAATAGCCTGCGCGCCGGCTATGGATAGGCAGGAGGCGGGGGGCTGACCGGCTGGGTGAGCGTGCCCGGTCGGCCGCGTTTCGGCAAGGTGGCCGTCCGCCGTCAAAGGATTCCGCTGTTCGCCAGTCGCCATTCGCCGTTTCGGCTCAGCCTGATGCGTCGGGCAGATGCGCGTAGTCGTACTCGAAGACGGCGACCATCCGGCTGCCCAGATTCACCATGGCCGTCCAGGCGGCCAGGACAATCAGCGCCAGCATCACCGCGTATTCCACCGCGGTCGGTCCGTCCTCGGACCGCAGGAAGGCTCCAGCGAGTTCTCGTAGGCGGCGCATGGTTCTGCTCCCTTCCGTGTGCCGGTTCCCTTTCGAACCGTATCCATGCGGCGGCCAGTCCATAGGTCCGCGCCGTCCGCTCTCCCAGAGCGGATGGGCATCCTCGCCACACGGGCGGCTTCCTTGAACGTAAGAAACAAACGACCCCGGGGCAAACGGCAGAGTCCGTTTGGTCCTGGCGCGTCCGCCAACCGCGCATTTCCCGGACGCGGACGAACACGCCGCCGGACCGATAAGCGGAAAACGATGCTTCAGCCGTTCGTGCTTATCGGAGCGGCGGGAGCCGGGGACGGTCCTGCGCCCGTCTGCACATCCACCACATCAATTTTGATCTGACCGATCACGCGGAGCAGGGGGAAGGCCAGGTCACCCATGGACACGTCCTGCATGGAACTGGTGGCCACCGCAATGTGCGTGGGGTTGCAGTCGCTCTCGCCCTGGGCGGCGTCGAAGTCCACCCACGTGTCGCCGATCAGGAACTGCGTCCACATGTGGAACCCGAAGACGTTCTGCTGCCCTTCAAACGCCGGCACGTAGATGATGCCGTACGCCACGCGTGAGGGAATGCCCAGCGCCCGGCCCAGCGCGGCCAGCAGCACGCCGTGCTCGCTGCAATCGCCCTGGCGGTTGCGGGCGACCTCGCTGGCCGTCGCGAACCCGACGGACAGGTCCTTGTCCTCAATGACGGCCGTCACGTATCGGCGGAGGCGATCGCAGATGGCGTAGCGGCCCTTGGCGTCACCGGCGGCTTCCTTCGCCATTTTGCGGACCTCCGGGTCTTCGTGGTTCATCCAGAGGTTCGAGACGAGGTAGGGTTTGACATCTTCCTTGTCGGTGTGGCCTTCGATGCCGGCCAGCCGCTTGGGATCCACCCGGGCCACGCGAAGCTCCATGACGCGGTCCTTCCAGGGGCCGGGGGTCTGCATGCCGGTCTTTGGGAGTTCCGGCGGCGCGTCGCCGGCCGGTCCGGTGAAGGTCAACCGATAGGTAACCGATCGCGCGGCCTCGCGGTCGATCGGCCGGGACACCGGAATGAGCGTGGACATGAAGAGTTCCGCTCCGCCCTCGGCTGCTTTGGCCCGGGTCTCGGTCGTCCGAATCATCTCGAGGGTCCCGAAGCCGGGCAAAGGCATCTCGGAACGCAGAATGCGATAGTCGTCGTCCAGCCAGCCTACGCTCTCCATCCGTCCCATCGGCATGCCGGCGGGCAACTCAAGCACGGTCGTCACACGGGTTGCTTCGGTCTTTCGACCGTCCGGCAACTCCAGGGGTTCCCGGTCACCGACCTGCACGGACGCCGTGATTGCGCCGTCCACCCGGAGGGTCGGTTCATAGAACGGCACGCTGTAGCGGGTCCCGGATTTGAGGCCCTGCCGATACTGCTCCATCAGCAGGCCCCAGCTCATCTTCGCGCCCGCGGGGAAATCGTGCGTCTGTTCCGTGGCCTGCCCGAGTTGGGAGCTGGTGATGTGTACCTTGCCGCCTTCCACGCGGCCGGCAACGCGGGTCTGTATAGCCGCAAACTTCGTGACCGTCTCAAAACTCAGCGGATCGCCGGACACCGTCTCGGTGGCGCCTTGCGTCCTGTCGATCTCAATGGTCTGGCCCGCCCGCTTGATGGCCATGTGCATGACCGTCTGGGAAACCACCTGGTCCTTCTGCCGCGAGCAGGTCGAGTGCGCCCACCCGGCTTCCTCACCTCCGATTCGCAAGATGAACCAGTCATCGATGAATGTTCCGGCGGGCGGGTCCTTCGGGTCAAACGGCTTGGCCACTACGGGGCCGATCGCGCCAACCAACAACCACAACAGGCTGAGCCGGACGTACTTGCGAGTCACGATGTTCTCCTCCACAGGTGCCGCACTCGGCTTCCGCATTGCCGCCGGGCCGTTCGGGCGAACTGAACCGTGGCTTGCCACGTTGCGCGAGCCATGTCGTCTGTCTGCGGCGTCACCTTGGGAAACCGTTCTACGGCACTTCGCAGTTTTCCGCAATCGGCAGGATAGTGGCGCAGTCGGCAGGGCGTCCGATCTCTCGTGGCGTGGTGGTCGGGGGGCGTGTGTGGCCCCCGAGACGGGCGCAACAGCTTTCTCGCGGCTTCCGTCCGTGCCGGTCCCGACTCGTCCGATCAGTTGCGCGAGAAGCACGACTCCCGGACGGGCAGGTGCCGGATCGGCTGCTGGGGCGGATAAGCGTCGATTCCGGCGCAGGCGGCCAGCAGTTCCTGGAGTTTCTCGCAGGCGTCCTGGATCAACTCACCGTCGACCTGAAGAGACAATCGCGCAAGGCGGCCATGATGGAAGAAAGCCGCGACCTGGCCCAGGTGGACCTTCAGGCAGGGACTCGGCAGGCCGGCTTCGGAATGATACAGGCACGGGTAGTGGCGGGCGCGTGCCCATTCGACGATTCGTGCATCGGCCTGGGAGATGAGCATGGCAGGACTCCTTCCCACAATCGACCCGGTTCTGTGTCACCACGGCAACCGGATCCCTGCCATGCACCGGCCGATGCGATCAGGAGTGCCGACGAACGCGGCGGGACGAAGCGAGCGGCGTTGCGAGGCGCTGCCGGCGTTTCGCGCTTGTGCGTGAACCATCGGCTCGCAGCCGTCGTGTCGTCCACCGGATCGCGGTCTCTCGATCCGCGCGACCGCCGGGCGAACGCCTGAAGCGTTCACAGGGTGCATCGGTGAAGCGTCCTTTCTTCACCGATGCGGCTCATGTTGGACGGGCAGCGGCAACATCGCCGCCGGAATCCCATCACGTGACAGAGCCAAGGCGCGGTTGTGTGGGACGAGGACCGCCGACTTCCATGTCGACGGCGTGAGGTCTATGGACGGCCTCGCGACGCAGGACACCGATTCGCGTTCCGAACCGGTTGGCGCGCCTGCGGCGCGACGCTTTGCGTTCAGGGCACGGCGGGCGGGTGTTCTGCGCGGCTCCCGGACGAGCCCGTCGTGCGGTTCCGAGCCACCGTTACTCCTTGCCTTTGCTTCCGGACCAGCCATGTTTCCTTCCCGCCCGATCCGCGGGAGCATTGTCACAGAACTCGAATCGGGCGACCCTCTGGGTTGGTGGCAGCCGCGTCCTCGATCAGCACTGTAACAGTAAGAATACTACGGAGTCCGGTAAATTGGAATACTGCAAACACCCCACGGTGCCAAAGCTGTGGCAGTCTTGCGAAGGTACATAGGCTCGATCGACCAGATGGATACATCATATGGGTAATCTGCAAAGAGGGCTACAATTTGTAGCGTGCATGTCTTTGGGCTGGCGGGCAAAAAAAAACGCCGATTAGGCAGAGTTTTTTACTGTGACATGTTGAAATGGGAGATCCGTGGCTAAAATCGCCCGTTGCCAGACAGCTTCCAGGCGTGGGTGGAACTGCCTGATGTCGAAATCGACGGCCCGATTCCGGGCGGCAGATCCGATGGATCGACGCTTGTCGGCGTCCTGGAGCAGCCCGGTCATCGCCTCGGCCAGGGCGGCCGGATTTCCAGCGCAAACCACTAAGGCATCGCGATTTGCAGTGATGATCTCCGGCACGGCACCCACATCCGTCACCACGCAAGCAAGTCCGGCGGCCATGGCTTCCAGCAGGGACAGCGGCATTCCTTCTCCGTGACTGGGCAGCACGAACACGTCCGCCTCCGCGTATTCTGCGGTCAAACGGTCGTGTGTCAGCGGGCCGAGCCAGTCTACGGACTGCAAGACGCCTGATTCGCCACAGAGAGCCTGCAGGTGGCTCTGGCGGCCCTCCGGGTCATCTCCTGCCACGCGAAGACGAACCATCCTCCGCAGCGCATCCGGAAGGCGGGCCCAGGCTCGAAGAAGGTCGTCGATGCCCTTGGCCTCAGAGAGCTCACCCACATAGAGCACGCGGTTGCCCCGGCGCACACCCGATGCGGCGTACCGCTTCGTATCGACGGCGTTTGGGAGGACGGCCGTTGCCAAACCCGGGATGCGTTGCAGGAGACGTTGACGCCAGCGGGCACTCAGCACGACGACACAGCGGCAAAGACGCAGATGAAAGGCGGCCCACGCCCTGCCCCACGGGGGCAATTCGTCCAGAAATCGGTCAAAGAACCCGCCGTGCACGTGCAGCACCACCGCCGCACCGAACAGCCGCGAGACCAGAATATCCAGCGTTGTCCGCCAGAACGTCCAATTGCTGCACGTGTGCAAGTGCACGAGCCGGGGACGAAACGACCGCAATCTGCCACACAAGGCAACGATCTGCCCCAGGTGCGCCACGATCGCCCGCGCCCGACTTCGCGGACCGGGCGGACGGGTCGTATCCAGAACGCTCAGAATGCAGGTGGGCAACGACGCTGCCTGTGTCGTCTGTCGGGCGACGGTGGCCAGCCCGCCTCGACCCGTCATCGGCCCGAGCACGAGCACCCGAACGGAAGGTTTCAGTGAACCTTTTGACATGAATCCACATGCCCCGCGAACGAAGCTGCGACCGACGCGCCGGTGACGTTACACGCGTCCATCCAACGGGTTATCGGCCGTTTGGTCAGGAGACTTTGACCCGGTGACCCAGCGAACCCCGCCGGGCAAAGGCAGGATTGCCGCGGCTCCAACCAGCCGGAATGAGCCGCCGACCCGGCGTGCCCACGATCCATGAGGGGCGTTGGGCGACGCTAGCCGAAGACCCGAGTCTGGTAACCCGCACCTGGCCTCTCAGAAAGCGGAAAGGCTCCAAACTGCCAAGTCGCCTTCCTTAGTGGGAGACTGGGGGAAATGTACACAGAATGGGACAGTCGCGCAGGTTAGAAGGCGGCCAGAAGCTTGTTTCCCGTCGTGTTCCTGTGATAGACTATCTACGGGGTATAGGGGTTTTTTGTCGGGGTGGACCGCCGGGTCGACGTGCGGGGGAGTTGAAGGTGCAGACCTGAACCCCCAGGATTTCTGGCCGGGCAGCGGCGGTTCTTGCTGGCGGGACTGCAATGTATGGTGAGGGCACACAGTCTCTCGATCCGATGGCCGCGAATGGCGTTTCTGCTGGAAGATGCGTGCGGCGGCGTTGGCAGGAAGTATGCCAGCGGGGCCCGCACCGATTGTGGGTGTTTTCTGCGTTTGTGGCGCTTGTCCTCGGGTTGAGCCGGGCGGCCTGGGCCGATTCGAACTGCGGCTGCATGGATCTTGTGTTCGTGGTGGACACGACCGCCAGCATGGACAGCGCGTTGGATGCCTTGGCGGACACCAACGGGTTGCGGCTGATCGTTGACACCGCCCTGGATGCGTCCGGAGGTAACCTTCGCCTGGGGCTGATCCTGTTTGATGGAGCCGCCGGAGGCGGCGAAGACTACGTTCGTGTGCTCTCACCACTGACGCCGGACGTCGAGTCCGTGAAGACCCTTCTGGCCGGCCTGGTGAACGAGATCGACAACGGCGGCGCCTGGGCGGAGGCGTCTGACGAGGCATTGCGGGAGATGTTGGGCCCGACGTCATGGTCGCCGGGCGGCAGTTCTTGCGTTCGCTCTGCCGAGCGCTTCGACGTTCCGTGGCGTGCCCACTGCATCAAGCATGCCATCCTACTGACGGATAACATCCCCGGCGGTTGTGACGATCACTACGAGTGCGCGACGGATGAGGTCAATGCGCTGGCTCGGGCACGACAGGCGGCGGCGGCCGGAATCGGGATTTCCAGCATTTACGTCGGCGGATGGCCGTACCCCTCCGGCACGCTGGAACGAATCATGCTTCGGTACGCCGTCCTGTCTGGCAGTACGTACACGGCGATCTCCGGAACCGGTGACGGAACGGTCGAAGCGCTGCAGATGGCGATCGGTTCCTGTCCGGACTGCAACGGGAACGGCGTCAACGACCTGGTGGACCTGGCCTCCGGCACCAGCCTGGACTGGGATGCCAACGCCGTTCCGGACGAATGCCAGTTGGACTGCGACGGGAACGGCATTGCCGACGCGTATGAGATTCTTGCGGACCCGGGCTTGGACGCCAACGGAGATGCGTACCTCGATGATTGCGAGGCGGACTGCAATTCCGACGGATGGCCGGATGCGTGCGCTCCCGATTGTGACGGTGACGGGATTCCCGACGAGTGCGAGTTGGCACCGCTGGGACCGAGTCTGGACTGCAACTTCAACGGCATCCCCGACGAGTGTGAGCCGGATTGCGACGGCGACGGCATCCCGGACGTGTGCGAGCTTCCACCGTACGGCAGCAGTTCCGACTGCAACTTCAATAGCATACCGGACGAATGCGAGGTGGATTGCAACGGCAACGGCGTGCCGGACGACTGCGACTTACGCGACTGCGTCGGGGACCCGCCTCCGCTGTGGTGTGCGGACTGCAACAGCAACGGCGTCCCCGACAGTTGCGACCTGGAGGCCGGGGGCCCCGACCTGAACGGGAACGACATTCTCGACGCCTGCGAAGACTGCAACACGAACGGGATTCCGGACGGGTGTGACCTGAATTGTGAAGACCCGGCTTGCGTCGGGATTGCGGATTGCGTGGGGTCCTGGGACCTGAACTACAACGACATTCCCGACGAATGCGAGACGGACTGCAACGGCAACGACGTGCCCGACGAGATGGACGTACGTATGGGCTACGCCTATGACTGCAACGGGAACGGCGTGCCGGATCCGTGCGACATTGGTTCCGGCCACAGCAAGGACTGCAACGACAACTACCGGCCGGACGAGTGCGACGTTGCAGTGGGAATCAGTGCGGACTGCAACGGGAACGGCAAGCCGGATGAGTGTGAAATAGCCGGCTGCCCGCACTGGGACTGGTCGTGTCGGGATTGCAACGCCAACGACATCCTGGACACGTGCGAACTCGCCTCGGGCACGGCGACGGACTGCAACGCAAATTGGAGGCTGGACGAGTGCGACGTTGCCTTCGGACACAGCCCTGATTGCCAGCCGGACGGCGTGCCCGACGAGTGCCAGATTGACCAGTCGCACTCCGGCGCCGGCGGCACGTTCTTCTGCCGGCCGTATTCCATGATCTGCTCCGACGACGTCAACTATGACGGTGTGCCGGACGAGTGCCAGGATTGCAACGCGAATTCGATTCTGGATCCCTGCGAACTCAAGTGCGGGACCGGATGTGACCTCTACAACTGTGGTTTTGCCACGGAAGTGGAGTGCAGCAGCAACGGCATTCTCGACGAGTGCGAACCCGACTGCAATGAGAACAGCCTGCCCGACGCGTGCGACTACTTCCCGGCTGACTACGACCGGGACGGTGACCACGATCTGGCCGACTTCGCGGCCTTTCAGGCGTGCGTCGGCGTCGGCGGCACGCCGCGAAGCTCACACTGCGACGGCACGTTTGACCTGGTGCCCATGGAGGGCGGGCCGGGAATGGGAAACGACAAGCTCAACGCGGCCGACTACCAGGCATTCGAAGCCTATCTCACCGGTCCGATGGGCGGCCCGCACGAGCCATGCTGGGGCGACAACCCGTACTGGAGCGCCGTTCCGCCCCTGCCGTAACGGACGGATGCGCCGTTGGGAGCGCCGCAGACTCCCCGTTGCCGCTCACACGTCAATCCGTCAGCCGATCAACGGCCTCGCGATAGCGGACGACCGTGTTGCGGACGACTTCCTCCGGAAGCTCCGGCCCGGGTGGCGTTTTGTCCCACTTGCCCAGCTCGCACAGGCGGGTCAGGTAGTTGCGAAGATACTGCTTGTCGAAGCTGTCCTGGTCGTGTCCGGGTTCGTAGCGGTCGGCGGGCCAGAACCGCGATGAATCGGGCGTGAGCACCTCGTCGATCAGGATGTAGTCATCCCCCAGCCGCCCCCATTCGAATTTCGTGTCGGCGATGATGATGCCGCGCTCGCGTGCGTGCTCGGCCGCCGTTTCGTAGATCCGGATGCTGCGGTCGCGCAGCAGGGTCATGGTCTGGGTGCCCGCGATCTCGCAGGCCCGCTCGAAGGAGATGTTCTCGTCGTGGCCGGTCTCCGCCTTGGTGGCGGGCGTGAAAATGGGCACAGGAAGCTTGTCGCATTCCTGCAAGCCGGCAGGCAGGGAAATGCCGCACACCGTGCGATCCCGCTGGTACTCCTTCCAGCCGGAGCCCGCGACGTAGCCGCGGACCACGCACTCGATGGGCACGACTTGCGCTTTGCGGCAGCGCATGGTCCGGCCGCGGAGCACGTCCAGATGGGCTTCCAGACCCTGCGGCGCCTTGTCCTGGATGACCTCAATGAGGTGATGCGGCACGTCGTCCGCGAGTCGGTCGAACCAGAACTTCGACATCCGGGTGAGCAATTCCCCCTTGCCGGGGATGGGCGTGGGCATCACCACGTCGTAGGCGCTGATCCGGTCCGTGGCGACCAGGAGCAATTCGTGGCCCAGATCGTACACGTCACGTACTTTTCCGCGGCGGACGGGCAGATTCGGCAGATGGGTCTGAACGACGGGCGCAGAATGGACGGCGGACACAGCGCTCTCCTTGTGGGACGGAACCCGAAACCTCGTCCGGCCGCACGACACGGCAACCGAGCGGCCCCGGCCCGGGACTTATACCGCACCGTGGGGCAATCGACCAGTCGGGCCACCGATGCAGAATCGACCGTTGTGAGGCCTGTGCCGGACGGAAGGCCGCCGGCGTGGCCGCAGGCTGCGTCAGGATGTATGCTGGAGTGGGGATGGTATCGGGGTTTCGGCCGGAGGTGAGTCCCATGAAAGCGCTTTTATGCAGTCGTTGGTGCTCGATAGCACTCACCGCCGTGGTGCTGGCCTCCGGCTGCGACACGGCCAGACCGGTGAGCAGTACCTATCTACCCGTGGCCATTGACACAGCGGGCGGCAGTGGTGCCGACGGCGTGGTGGTGGCGGATGTAGACGGTGACGGCATTCTGGATGCGGTCAGCGCCTGGGAACAGAGCGGCCGTGTGCGGCTTCATTTGCAGCGGCCGGTCGGCGTCTGGAACAACCGAACGATCGCGGAGGGTGCAGACGTGGGGGGCGTCGAGGACGTGGCCGTCGGCGACCTGGATGGGGACGGGCGGATGGACGTCGTGGCGGCCTGCGAAAGCGGTCGGCTCACGTGGATTCGGCAGGGCGCCTCCTGGACCAGCGTGGTCATCGACGCTTCCGTCGGCACGGGATGCGGCAGTTGGATCGACGTGGAGATCGGCGACATCAACGGCGACGGGTTGCCGGACGTGGCGGCCGCGTGCAAGGAGGGGGACGCGGTGAGCATCTTCTACGCGCTGGATACGCCGACCGGCGGGGACTCGTTTGTGCGGTTTGACGTGGATGCCGTGACGCGGCGGAAGGCGAGCTGCGCGCTTCTGGTGGACATGGACGAAGACGGCGACCTGGACATCGTCTCCGCGGCACGAGAGGAATCCGTCGCCGGCATCGCGTGGTACGAGAACCCCGGCCCGTCGCTGGCGTTTGCGTCCCCGTGGACCAAGCATGCCATCGGCGATTGGCCGGACGCCTTCTGGCTGGATGTCGGCGACATCGACGGCGACGGCCTGGTCGACGTGGCCGCCAGCTCATGGGAGCAGGCAAGCTTCGCGTGGTTTCGCCGGCCGGCTGATCCGCGGGGGGTGTGGCAGCGTTTCAGCGTCGGAGAGTTCAGCGGCACGCGGGGGGCTGGCATCACCATCACCGACCTGGACGCGGATGGAATCACGGACCTGGTGGTGGGCACCTATCGCAGCGGCCGGCTGGCGGTGTTTCGACCGGTGGCGTCCGTGACCGGCGCCTGGTGGTCGGCGACGCTGGCCACGCCGGGCGGCCGGCTGGACCTCGTGCCGGTGGTGGACATCAACGGCGACGGGCGGCTGGACATCCTGACCACCGTGGACGCCGACAACGGCGGCGTATTCTGGTATCGCCCCTGGCCGTGACGGCTGCGTGGCGGGCCGGCTGGGTCCTTCGCTGGGGCGTACCATCCGGGTCCGTGCCACCCGTTCCAGCGTGCCCCTCTTCTCGTTTTGTACCGGTTCGCAGGCGGTCAGACACCCCCGAAAGTCATGATGGTACGTTAGCTCTCCAGGCTACGACAGGGGCAGTACGCCCCGGACACTCCGGAGGCCGTGCTGCGCCGGCATGGCTTCCCGCGGTTGGTCTATTCCGGTGGCCGGGAGTTACGCGGCTCGCCACACTTCGGGCACCGCGGGTCCGCGCACGCCGTGATGTTGAAGCCACAGTAGGGACAATACCGCCGAGGAGCCGTCACCCAACGATCGCTAAGGGTTTTGTATACCTGTCGGCTGGGCAGGTACGCCAGGACCACTGCGCCCGTGATGGCAATGCTGAGCGTAATCGACTCGGGCAGCAGAGGATCCAGAATCCCCACATCCATGAGCCAACCGATCGCGGGAACAGTCACCATTGCCCCGATCACGAGCAGCACCGGGAACACCGCCACGGCGGCCGCAAGGGCCAGCAAACCGGCGTACCGAGCCCGCAACGGTTGCCTCGCCATGATGCGACACACCCTCCGGTCGAGAGCAGTGGAACAGGACAGCGCTGGCTTCGCCGATCCGCTATCCGAGACTGCCTCCCTCCTTGCGGCTTCGTCGCTACTGCCTCATAGCTTCCTCGCCACCTCTTCCGCGACTTCCAGCGACGTGTTCTTCAGGCCGACGTCGTATGTGCCGACCTTGTGCTCCTGGATCACCTTCGCGATGGCGGTTTCCAGGCGCGTTGCCAGCTCGCCCTCGCCGAGCCAGTCGAACATCAGCTTGCACGTCAGCAGCATGGCCATCGGGTTCACTTTGTACATTCCCGTGTATTTCGGGGCGGAGCCGTGGGTCGGCTCGAACACGGCGTAGGAGTCGCCGATGTTCGCGGAACTGGCAAAGCCCAGCCCGCCGACCAGCCCGGCCGCCAGGTCGGAGATGATGTCACCGAACATGTTCTCCGCCACCAGCACGTCGTAGTCCTGCGGGTTCTTCAGCAGCCACATGCACTGAGCGTCGATGTTCGTCTCCCAGAGCGGGGTTTCCGGGTAGCTCTTGGCCACCTCGCGGGCCACGCGGGTGATCAGGCCGCCCGTCTCCCGCAGCACGTTGGGCTTGTCCACCAGCGTCACGGACCGCCGCTTGTGCTTGCGGGCAAACTCGAACGCCTGGGTCACGATGGATCGGCAGCCGTCCCGCGACATGATTCGCGTGGACAGGGCCAGGTTCTCCAGCCCGTGTCTGCCGAACGCCTTCATCTTCGGGTGGGCGCACAGGGCATCGAACACCGCCTGTGGAATCGGGTGAAACTCCACCCCGCCGTACATGCCTTCGGTGTTCTCGCGGAATACCACCAGGTCAACGCCGTCGCGGTAGTTCAGCGGATTGCCCGGATAGGCCTTGCATGGGCGGAGGTTCGTGTGCAGGTTCAGCACCTGCCGCATTTTCACGATGGGGCTGAAATACGTGTATCCCTTGCCCTTGAGCGACGGGTCGAGTTCCCGGTCCGCCTCCTCCTTGGGCTTGGAGGTGATGGCCCCGAACAGGGCGCAGTGGGTATTCTTCATCATCTCCAGCGTCCGCTCCGGCAGGGCGTTGCCCTCGCGGCACCAGAAGTCCCAGCCGATGTCGCCGTGGATGTACTCCGCGTCCAGTTTCAGTGCATCGAGCACGATGCGGGCCGCTTCCATCACGTCCTTGCCCACGCCGTCGCCGGGCAGCCATGCAATCCGATACTGCGCCATGATTGATCCTCTCCGCCGTTGGACCGTGTCCTCTGCCGGGCCGGCACCGCTGGACCATTCGACCCGCCTGCCTCCTGCCGGACAACGACCGGCCGGCCAAGGCAGGGTCTGAAGGGGTCGCATCCTGGGCGGTTGGGTGGCCCGTACGCACACGGGTGAATCGTGACCTGGGGCGGCAGCCTGATGCCCCCGTTATCTCTCTGTGGGGAGGAAGTGTAGGAGATTCTGCGGTCCGCGTCGAGGGACCGGGATGCCCCGGTCCGCCGCACCGAACGGCCTCCGGGCCGCCCCGCCGCCCCCGAACGGCTCCTAAGGCCGTCCGGTGGCTTCCGGGGTATACCCATGCTAGCATCCCGTGTTCCGCGGCCGGCCGCGCCCCGAAGGTGTCGGACGGCCCCGCGGGAACTGCAGAAGGACCAAAACATGAAATGTCGGATGCTGTTGGTGGTGGCGGTATGGCTCGGCGCGGCAGGTCTGAGCCTGGGGGAAGACAAGTTGTACCGGGATCTCTCGGTCGACGAGGCCAAGGCCCTGGCCGGCAAGGAGAAGAAGCTGGTCTTCATCGACTTCTACGCCGACTGGTGCCAGCCCTGCCGCATGCTCGAAGCCACGACGTTCAAGGACCCGAAGGTTGTGGAGTGGATCGGCAAGAACACCGTGGCGCTCAAGGTCAATGGCGACAACAACCCCAAGCTGATCGACCAGTTCAAGGTGGTGTCGTTCCCGACGCTGGTCTTCCTCAAGCCGGACGGCACGGAGATTGACCGCCTCATCACCTACGTCTCCGCAGAGGACTTTCTGGAGGCCGCCGCCGGCATTGCCGAGGGCAAGGACGCGATTGCCCGGGCCAAGGAGAAGATCGCCAAGGCGGACGCGACCAACCCCCTGGTTCGCAAAGAGCTGGCATTCGCCTACGCCACCAAGGGCCAGTACAAGATGGCCTTCGACGAATACGTCTGGTGCCTGGAGCAGGGCTTCGCCCGGCACCCTCGCCTGTCTGCCATGCGGGGCGTGGTCGCTTCGGAGATGATGATGATGCTCAGCGGTGTGTACCCAGCCCTGATGGACGAGCTGTCGGCTCGCCGCGACAGCGTCCGCAAAAGGGTCGAAGAGGGCGCCGCCGAGGTCAACGAGGTCATGACGCTTGCCCTCTACGACGAGATCTTCCGCGAACCCGACCGAACCCTGGCCCTCTACGAGAAGAAGCGCGCGGATGCCCGGACTCCCGCGGCCGTCCGGGCGGCGTTCACGGAGGCCGTTCTGCCCATGCTGCTGAATGCCCGTCGCTACCAGGACATCGCGGCGGATCTGGACGTTATGGCCACGGTTGACCGGATCCTCGCGAGCGTGCCCGCAAAGGACGCGGCGTCGCCGGAGGAACGCCTCATGGCAGTATTCGCGGTGCCTGCCTACTACCAGGTCCTGGCGGGTTTGGGTCGCACGGAAGACGCGGCCAAGGTGGCGGCTCGGCTGATCGAGCTGGCCGACCAGGCCGAAACATACGGCGTTCTCGCCTGGAACGGATATCTTTCGGGCAAGCCCACGCCGGCCGATTTGGAGTATGCCCGCAAGGCCGACCAACTGACCGAGGGCAAGGACATCGGCGTGATCGACACCCTGGCCCGATTGCAGCACGCTCTGGGCAAGAAGGAGGAGGCGATCCAGACGGCCGAGCGCGGCGTCAAGATTGCGACCGGCTGGCAGGAGCAGGCCCTGATCGAGGAGACGCTTGCGGACATCAAGGCCGACCGGCCGGTGCATCCGGGGCCTGCGCTCCAGCCCGTGACCACCCAACCGGCGCCGGGTGGTTCGGGAGAAGACCGAGCGAGCGGTTCCGACGCGGCCCCGTGACGCGGCCGACCGCGATCTCCCATCGCAGCAGCGTGCTCAACCCTCTGTCCGGTCGTATAATCCCGCTGAGCGAAGCGGGCGGTGGCGGCCGCTCATCCGCCTTGGGCGGATGGGAGGAAAGTCCGAACTGGGCAGGGCACGGTGGTTGGTAACGCCAACCCGGCGCAAGCCGAGGGAAAGTGCCACAGAAAACACACCGCCTTCGGGTAAGGGTGAAAAGGTGCGGTAAGAGCGCACCGCGCGGCTGGTGACAGCCGCGGCAGGGTAAACCCCACCGCCAGCAAGCCCAAGCAGCGGCCAGAGGCGGCCCGCCTCGATACGAGCCGCGGGTAGGGTGCTTGAGCCGGTCGGCGACGGCCGGCCCAGATGAATGGTCGCCCGCCGGGCGCCGCCTCGTGCGGCCCCGGCGAACAGAATTCGGCTTACAAGCCCGCTTCGCTCTCTTGGGGATTTGCCGCCGACGTGCGGACCTTGCGAGCCCCGATCGTGCTACGGGGCCGGCGGTTCGCCCAGGCGTTCGAGCAGGGCCCGGCCCTCGGCATGGGTCGGGTCTTTTTCCAGCAATGACTTTAGCGCGGTCCGGGCGTCCTCGATCCGGCCTACAGCATACATCAGGCGGGCAGCCTCGTAGAGCAGCTCCGGCGGAGCGTTCGCTCCGGTTTGCTCAATGCCGCGTTCCAGGACGGCAATCGCCTGGTGGTAGGCGGTCAGGCGAGCCAGATCCGCCTGATCCTGCACGATCCGGGCGATGGCCAGGTAGATGTCCGCCTGCTCCGGGTAGAGACTCAGTCGGGTCTCCTCCACGGTTCGCTGGAGGACCAGCAGGTTGCTCAACTGGCCCAGACGGTTCACCTCAGCGGGGTCCTCACGGACCCGTTCGCGGATCAGTTCCACGGCCCGCCGCGCTTCGGCCTGCGCTTCCGACAGGTTCTTCACCTTGGTTTGCGGGTCCGTCGTGGCGTCCTTGAGGGTCTCGAGCAGAATCCGGGCCAGCAGCGCGTGGTATTTCGCCCGCGGCGGCGACTGCAGCGCGATGCCTTGCCGTGCGTGGTCGGCGGCCTCTTTGAACATTTTCCGATTGGCCCGCACCGTGGCCAGCCCAAAGAAGATGCCCGGCTCCTGCCGGTTCAGTTGGAGGGCCTGCAGGTACTTCGATTCGGCCAATTCGTAATACTTTCCCTCCGCCAGAACGTCTCCCAGCAGCTTGAAGCCGAGCCAGTCAAACTGACCTTCCCGCGGGTCCTGGGTGTATTTCGTGATGTAGTCCATGGCCTCGCGGGCCCGGCCCTCCAGCAACATCACCCGTCCGAGAACAAACTGGGCTCGCGGATTCAAGGGCTCGGCGGACAGAACGTAGCTCGCCAGTTCCCGCGCCTTGCGGGCCCGGATCTGCCACTCGCCGCTGCCGGTCTCGACGGCCTCTTCCGCCGCGGCGATTTCAGCGGATGCCTGTTCCAGGCTTTCCGGGATGGACGGGGGCGCACCCAGGGTGCCCGGCTGCGAGGCGGTTGGTGCTTCCGCAGTCTGTGCGACGAGCGGACCGGCCGAGCCGATCAGCAGCCAACCGGCCAGGGCCGACAGCCACAGCGGCAGGAGTTTGTTCATGCTGGGACCTCCAAACCTTCTCTGGACGCTACGACGCACGTCGTCGCGGGGTTCAGGATGGGCCAATGGTCGCGATCGCAGGCGGTGCGGTCAAGCGGAAGACAACGTGAAGGCGTGGCGTTCGCCGGAATCATCCTTCAATGGAGAATGTGGAGCCGACGGACGCCGGCCCCCCCACCGGCTGTGACGAGGCCGCAGCCGCTTCCGCGCTGCGGGCGGCTCCTGCGTTCGCGGCAGGGGCCTGGGCCGGGCCCGCCGCACCCTGTTCCACCCGGGCCTGATTGACCTTGTCGATCAGCATGACCCAGGTTTCCCGCTGGTAGCGGAGGATCTTGAGGGCGTCGTCCAGGTCGCTGACGCTGTGGTGCACGCTGGCGTCCACCAGCTTGCGATAGATGAAGGAGTAGATGGCACCCATCCGATCGCACAGCTCCCGGTTGACCTCCGGTCGCAATCCGTTCTGCATTTCCAGGATGATCGCCTGGGCCCGGGAGAGTTTGTTATAAGACGTTTCGTAATCGCGGGCCTCAATGGCATCCCGGGCCTGAAGGCTGAACCGGATCGCCCCGTCGTACAGCATCAGGTGAAGCTGCTCCGGAGAGGCCGTCATGACCGCGTTGCGAAGGTAGGAATTGGGGGTGCCGCCGGACATACCGGTCCGTACATCGGATTCCGCCGGGGGTGAAATGACCTAAAAACCCGTCCGCGGGCCCGATACGCCGGGGCTACGAAGTGCTCGTGGCCAGGGACGCCAGGGCGGTTTGCTGGGCGCTCAGGTTGGCCAGGGCGGTCTCCAGACCCTGGAACTGCCGTTCGAGCCGGGTCCGCTGTCCGTCGAGCAGGGCCTGCATGGCCTCCATGCGGTCATTCAGGTCGTCCTCCCGGTTCTGGAGCGTGGTGGCGGCCCGGTCGATCAGCCCTTCGGACGACTTGGTCAGTTCGTCCAGCATCTCGTCGAGGGCCGCCCCGATGCCATTCTCCTCGTCGGTGAAGAGCTGTTCGACAAGGCGGGGGTTGTCGCGGTACGTCTCGCGGAACTTCTCCTCGTCAAACTCCAGCCGGCCGCTGCGGTACTGGATGCCCACGTCCGCCAGGCGGCTGAGCCCAGCCGTCCCGGACGAATAGGCCTTCAGGACGGAGCGGTTCAGACGGTCCTGGATGCGGCGGGCCGTCACGTCGCCCAGGAGCACGCCGCGGGTCTCCGTCTCGGCGTCGAATTCCGTATAGTCGTCAATCCGGCTCAGCACGTCGTTGAACTTGGTCACGAAGCTTCCGAGGTCGGTTGCGATTTTGTCAACGTCCTGCGAAACGTTCAGGCTGACCGGGTCATCGGAAGCGCCCAGCAGATTCAGAGTCACGCCGGGAATGACGTTGGAGACCGAGTTCGTCGGGCTGGACACCACGACGGGGTTGTCGCTCTGCCCGTCCCCCAGGAAGAACACCGCATCGTGAGCCTGAACCAGCGTTTCCATGGCCAAGCCGGAGTTACCCACGTCAAAACCCAGGTATCCGCGTCTGCCGGAGACCTGGGAGGAAACCGTCAATCGGTAGGCGTTGGTCTGGGACCCGTCGTTCACCACGGAGGCCGCCAGGTTCGGATCCGCGTTGTTCAGTTTGGTGACCACGTCATTGAGCGTGTCATCGGCGTCGATGTCGACGGTGATCTCCATGGTGCCGTCGATGAACGTCTGTCCGCCGGCCGCTTCTCCGGCGATACGAAGGTCCGTGGCGGTGCCGCCTTCCTGATCGGTGACCTGGAGCGTCTGCGTCCCGCCGGCCGCGTCCGTCAAGAGCAGGCCGTCGCCGTTGGCGTTGACGCCGGCGGTGACCTGAATCACGTCGGAGTACGAGTTGATCAGCCGGATGATGTCGCCCAGCGTCTTCTGGTTCTGGCTGACGTTGATGGTGACCGCGGCGCCGCGGCTGTTGGTGATCTTGAACCGGCCCGTCCGCACGCCCTGGCCGTGGTTCATCTCCTCCAGGCGTGTGGCTTCGGACAGGTAACGAAGCTGCGTGTTGCGGCCGATGAGGCTGCCCTCGGTGGAGGAACCCAGCAGGCCCAGGTCGGCGGCGGTGGTGCTTCCGTTCTCCTCGACGACGATCGATCCGATGTCGGAGCCGGTCTCATCGACGATCTCGATGCCATTGCCCGCGGGGTTGATGCGGGCGATGACGTTTGCTCCGCCCGCGGTGCTGTTGATGATGTCCAGCACGTTCTGCACGGTCTGGGCCCCGCTGAGGTCGTAGGTGGAGCGGTTGCCCAGCCGGTCCGTGACGGCGATGCTGCCGAGGGTCACGCCGCGTCCGCCGTTCAGCGAGTTCAGCAGCACGGTGTCCAGCCCGGCGATCAGGTCGCGTGAGCGAACGACCTGACCGGTGAACTCGCCTTCAAGCCCCAGGTCCAGGGCCGCCTGGGACATCACGCCCTCGGAATCGGCAAGGGCCTCCACCGTAATGCCGCCGCCGCCGATGTTGTTGTCTTCCAGCCGCAGGCCGTTGTTGTCCAGTGCCGCGGTGACCAGCGGCCATCCGGAGCCGTCGTCGTTGTCGGTCGCGTAGTTGATGGCCCGGACCACGTCTCCCACGCTGGCGATGCGGAAGATGTCGGAGCCGCCGATGTAGTCGTCTTCCACGTCGGCAGCGATGCCCAGGTCCCGGGCGGCAAATCCGCTGACGTCCTCGATCTTGAAGTTGGTGGCCGCGTCGGCCGGCGTCTCCGTGGTGTCGCTGATCTGAAGATGCGAACTGACGTAGATGGCCCGCACGCCCACGTCGGCGGCGTTGATCTGATCCAGTACGTCTTGAATGGTCTTGGCCCCGGACAGGTCCACCTCGGCCGACTTCCCGCTGCGGTCGGTGATGCGGATGATCCCCGGCGGGTTGCCGGAGCCGTCGTCCATTCGCACGCCGTTGCCGCTGTTGAGCTGCTCCAGGCGGGTGGTGGGCTGCAGGAAGTCGGACAGAGAAACGGTGAAGGACGTGCCCCCGCCGGTCGTGATGCGGAAGTCGCCGCTGGTGGAGAGACTATTGCGGCGCACGCCGTTGCCGTCGTTCAGCGTAGAGAGCAGGGTTGAATCGACCAGGTTGACCAGATCGGAGCCGTCGATCCGACCGGTCGTGCTGGAGCCGAGCAGGCCCAGGTCCCGGGCCGACGACCCCCCGGTCTGATCGGCAATCTGCAGCGGCCCGGCCCCGCCGGACAGGTCTTCAATCACGATACCGTCGCCGGAAACGGAAGCCCGCACGTTGGCATCCGTCTGGTTGTTGATGGCGTCGATGATGTCGTCGACGAGCACCGCGGCCCGCAGGTCGATCCGGGCGGACCCGCCCGCCCCGTCGGTGATGGTGAACGTGCCGCGCCGGATGCCCTGCCCGCCCCGCAGGCTGTCGATCTCCGTGGCCGGGTTGAGTTGCCCGTGGCCGATCTCGACGGTCAGGGTGCCCGCGCCCACCGGGGTGGTGTCCGCGTCGGCAAAGCCCTGTCCGATGAGTTGGTGGTTGCTGACCAGCGAGTGGACGCGGAACTGGTACGTGCCGGGCAGCGCTCCCGCGCCGGCCGTGGCGGTCATGACCGATTCGTCGCTCGATTGGGTCTTGTAGGTCTGGAAGAAGGCTTCGGTGGCGAAGCGGCTGACGACGTTCTTCACCGCCATCAGGCGGGCGGACAGGTCCATGTAGGCCGTCCGCTGGGTCTGCAGGTTCGACACCCGCTGCTTGAGCAGTTGGAGCGGCTGGGACTGAATCTGGATAAGCTGGTCGATGAGGTCCTGGGTATTCAGTCCGGAAATCAGTCCGACGCTGGAAGAGATGCCGCTCATGGCTCCGGGCTCCTTTGCGATCCGGGTCGCCGGGCGTCTGACGCGTGGCGTCCTCGGGAATCACCGTTTTATCGGCACAAAAGAAGGCGGCCCTTAGAACCGGTGTGGGTCCGGCCGGGCCGCCGCAAGGTCTGGATCAGGGGGCGGTTAGCCGCCGAGCAGGCCCAGAGCGGTCTGGGGCACCTGCTGGGCGACGCTCAGGGTGAGTTGCGTGCCCTGGATCAGGATCTGGGCCCGGGTCAGGGCCGAGACCTCCACCGCGTAGTCGGCGTCGCGGATGGCCGACTCGCTGGCGGTCACGTTTTCGTAGGCGATCTGCTGGCTGTTGATGTTGGTCTCCATCTTCTGCTTCTGAACGGCCCCGAGCCGTCCGCGCAGACTGGCCACCTGGTTGATCGCCTCAGTGATGATTTCCTCGGCCTTCATGTAGTTGCCGCGGGCCACCTCAAACGCCCCGCCGCTGCGAATGTCGCTGAGGAACCGCGTGACCGTATTCCCCAGGTTGGCGGTGGAAATGGAGTCAATTCCGATCTGGAGCTGTCCCTGCAGGTTCACCTGCGGCGTGATCTGGAACAGTGCCCCGCCGCCGGTGATCTGGAAGGTCGACGTGGTGGTCCCGGTCGCGAAGCCGGAGGTCAGGTAGAACCGGGCCTCCAGGCCCTGCGTACGCGTGTCCACCCGCAGCCCCTTGCTGTTGGCGAGTTGCCCGTTGACGATGACAATCGGGTCGAAGCCGTCGTCGCGTGTGGTCGTCCCCGCGGCGGTGGTGCTCATGAAGGTGCCCGTGACGGAGCGGACGCTGACGAAGGCGTCGCTTCCGAACTCCGTGCTGAGCAGGTGCAGTTGTCCGTCCGAGGAGACGATCGCTCGCACGCCGGTGGAGTCGGTGATTCCGTTGATGGCCTGGGCGATGTCGGCCTGGGTGGCCCCGGACTGGAACGAGAGAATGTCCACGCCGGTTCGTCCGGCGACCTCCACCGTGGTGGCGCTGGTGCTGAGGGCCGCGAACGACAGGTGGGCCAGCTCCGCCGCCGACTGCACTTCGAGCACGACCTGCTTGGATCCGCCCTCGATGATCTGGGCCGCGAAGACGTTGGTGTGGGCGATTTCCGTCGTGTTGATGCCGCTGATCTGGTACCCCAGCGCACCGTTCAGCAGTTTCTTGCCGGCAAAGGTGGTGGTGTTCGCGATCCGGTCGATGCTGGAGAGAATCGCGTCGATCTCGAGCTGGTCCGCATAGACCTCCTCGTCGGACACGGCACCTTCGTTGGCGATGTCCAGCACGAGGGCCTTGAGATCCAGCAGCAGGGCGGACACTTCGTTCAGCGAGCCCTCCGCCACCGAGATGACGTTGATCGCCCGCTGGGTGTTGCTGATGGCCGCCTGCAACCCGCGCATCTCTTTGCGCAAGCCTTCAGAGGCGATCAGCCCCGCCGGATCATCCTTGCCGCGGTTGATCCGCAGGCCGGTCGAGAGCCGCTCCAGCCGGGTGTACAGGTCGTTGGTGTTGTTGCGGAAGCGTCCCATGGCCACGATGGCCGGGACATTCGTGTTGATGCGAGTCATGGCATCCTCCCTGACAAAGCGGGCATGCCTGGCACCCGTTGCCCGCGATCGTGCGGCCGTGCACGATCGGAACGCGGTGCAGAATCGGAATCGCCTTCGCCATACGGCGCGTCCGTGCGCCATCCGCGTAGGCAGCCGCGGACTCTGAACCGCATTGCGCATTTCGTCCCGGCCATGCGCGGCCTTTACTTAAATCCCGTCCGATACGGAAGCTGGCGGCTTATGGGACCGCCGCGAAGACCGATAACAGCCGGGCGACGGCAGAAAGAACCGCCCGCCGGTCGGGCCAGGGCCGACCGACGGGCGGAAGAAGGCACGGAATGCCGGCTCGCGGGACGTCCGCGTCAGGACAGCAGCGACAGCGCGTTCTGCGGGATCTGGTTGGCCATCTTCAGGGTGGCCAGGTTCGACTGGACCAGAATCTGGGCCCGCGTCATCGAACTGGTTTCCACGGCGAAGTCCGCGTCACGAATGGCGCTTTCCGCCGCGGCGGTGTTTTCAAACGCGATGAGCAGGCTGTTGATGGTCGTTTCCAGCGTGTCCTTCTGAAACGCGCCGATGCGTCCGCGGAGGCTGGATATCTGCTCCTGCGCCTTTCGCAGGATCCGCTGGGCATTGTGGTAGTTGCCGCTGTGGATGTCGTTCGCCTGTCCGCGGCCGAGCGAGCTCAATCGACCGAGCACGTGGTCGCCCAGCGAGCCGGTATTCACCGACCCGATGCCGATCGTCTCCTGCCCGATGAGCCCCACTTCCGGTGAAATGGCAAATTTGGCGCCTCCGCCGGTGATTGTGAAGGCCGTGGTGGACGCTCCCGCGGTCATCCGGGCAAAGGCCTCCTCGAGCTGGACCTCCAGCGAAAGGGTGCCGGAAATGACCGAGGCCTCCAGACCCCGCGTGGTGGCGCGAGCGCCGTTGATGGTGACCTCCGGGTCCAGCCCGTACGCGATGTCGCCGCCGGTCACCGTGAAATCGCCCGGGCTTCCGGCGGAGTTCAGCACGCGCACGCCCACCATGGCGTCGCTGCCCACCTCGGTGCTCTTGAGGTACAACTGGCCGCCGTTGGCCGAGGCCGTGACGCCGGTGAGGTCCTGCGCCGCCTGGATGGCCATGGCTACGTCGGACAGCGAGGTGCCCGACGCGAAGCTCAGGACGTCCGTGCCGTATCGGCCGCGAATCTCCAGCGTGGTGCCGGCCGTCAGTTCGCCGGTCGCCCCGGCCCCGGCGCCGATGACTTCGGCCACCGTCGCCGAGGAGACCATCTGGATGTTCACGTCGCGGTTCGTGCCCAGCGGGATCTTGGCCGAGTTCACCTGGAGCCCGGTCAGATGGCTGCCGTCCACGCCCGACGTGATGAAGTCGTAGTTACCGTTCAGCAGTTTCTCGCCGTTGAAGGCGGTGACGCCGGCGATCCGGTTGATCGACGACAGAATGGTGTCGATCTGAAGCTGGTTCGCCTCACGTTCCGCGTCGCTGAGACCGGCCTCGTTGGCGGTCGTGTCGATGAGGTTTTCCAGTTCCAGCAGCAGGGCGTTGATCTCGCCCAGGCCGGCCTCGGCAATGCCGACCACCTGGTCCGCCCGCCGGGCGTTGTTGATCGCCCCGTTGATGGCCACCTTGGAAGAACGCAGCCCCTCGGATGCAATCAGACCGGCCGGATCATCCTTGCCGGTGTTGATCCGCAGACCGGTGCTCAGGCGGTTCAGCGCCGTGGTCAGCGAGTGGTTGTTGCTGTCGAGGGTCCTCTTGGCGATGAGGTTCTGGACGTTTGTGTTGATGCGAGTCATACGGTTCGTGCCTCCAAACGCGTCTGGGAATCCGCCGCTGGGCCGGCGTCGCAACGCCGCGGCCTGCCAGGCAAGGCGGATCGGTCTGACGGTGCCGCGGCAGGAACAGGCTGCTCGCGGCGGGCTCGTTCATCCGACTGGGTTGTCCGGCGAACCGGTCGGCCGCGCGGCCGTTCGATTCGCCCTTCCGGGCTCACGCCCGTGTTCCGGAGTCCGGAACTCCGGACACGCATCCCCGATGCAGAGGCTCCGTCATGGGCGGCTCCTCCGGCGTGACCACAGCACGAATCGTCGCGCCGATTACGGGTCTTTAAGTCTTTTGGGAGGTGGAGGATGAGACTGGTTTTTCGCTCGCGGATATCAGGACCGAACGCGAATTCCCATAAGCGCCGACGCCCCCGCGCGACGCGACACATTCGGCCTTTTACCGGACAGGCTCACGCGTGGGTCCTCGTAACCAGAAGGCGAAATTTTTCTGCGGGCCGCAGGCAAGACGATGCGGTGAAAGCAGCAGTTCGGGGCTGCACACGCCGGCGGACGCGGCCGACTCGGCGTGCGAACGGATCCGGCTACCCGTTCAGGGGCGTTGGACGCAGCGCGCTCTCCAGCGCCGTCCGCGCATCCGTGCGAGAATCACGGTACTTCACGATGATCGCCGCGGCGATGGACAACCCGTGCGATTCCGCGAACGCGCCCGACGCCGTACGCGCACCCGAAACCACCACCGCGCCCGCCGGAATCACCAGCACGCCCTCGACCGCACGGATGATCCGTCCGTGCACCAGGTCATACACCGGCGTGGAGGCCGCCAGCACCACGCCCGCCGCGAGAACGGCCTCCCGCCCGATGCGAACCCCTTCGTACACGCCGCAGTTGCCGCCCAGAAACGCATCGTCCTCCACGATGACCGGCAGCGCGCCGATCGGCTCCAGTACGCCGCCGACCTGGGCCGCCGCCGACACGTGCACATTCCGCCCCACCTGCGCGCACGAGCCGACCAGGGCGTGGCTGTCGATCAGCGTCCCGCCGTCCACGTGCGCCCCTACGTTCACGTACGCCGGCGGCATGATGACCACGTCCGGCGCCACGTACGCCCCGCGGCGGATGGCCGTGCCGCCCGGCACCACCCGCACCCCCGGCGGACACGCTGACGGCGGGAACAACAGGTCGCGATCGCGATAGGCAAACGCGCCGGCGGCCATCGGCTCCAGACGCGAAAGCCGGAACACCTGCAAAATCCCCTCCTTGACGTCGCGGTTCACCTTCCACCCGCCGGCCGCGTCCGGCTCGGCCGCCCGAAGGGTTCCGTTCTCCAGGGCGTCCAGGAGGGCGATGCACTCCTCGCGCGTCTGCGGAATGCTCATGATCTCAGGCTCCCGCACAAACGGACCTGCACGAGGCCGCTGCGGACGACATGGCCCGCGCCGCGCACGCGGTTTCCGCGGCGCAGGCCTGTCGCAGGGCCGCCCGCACCGTCTCGTGACAGGCTTCGGACAACGGAGTCAGCGGCGTACGCAGCACGTTCTCGATCAGGCCCATCTCCGCCAGAGTGAATTTGACGGGGATCGGATTGGACTCGATGAAGTTTGCCCTCATCAGCGGGAACAGCTTCGCGTGCAACGCGGCGGCCTCCTCCCGCCGACCGGCCAGGGCCGCCCGCACCAGGGCTGCGAAGGACCCGGGCACCTGGTTCGAAATCACGCTGATCACTCCATCGCCGCCCAGGGCAATCATGGGCAGGGTCAGGGAGTCCTCTCCGGACAACACAACGAAATGCGGCGGCCGCGATCGCAGAATGGCGGACGCCTGGTCCAGGTCCGCCACCGCCTGCTTGATTCCCACAAACTGCGGGCCCTCCGCCAGGCGCAGCACGGTCTCCGGGGCCAGGGGAACGCCCGTGCGACCGGGCACGTTGTACAGAAGGATCGGCAGATCCACCGCGTCGGCGATCGCCCGGTAGTGGTCGATCATCCCCTGCTGCGTCGGCTTCACGTAGTACGGCGTGACGTGCAGCAGGATGTCCACCCCGATACGGGCGCACCGCCGTGACAAATCCACGGCCTTGGCGGTCTGGTTGCTGCCCGCGCCGGCAATGACCGGCACACGGCCCGCCGTTTGCTCCACGACGACGGCCAGCGTGCGCTCCCATTCGTCGGTGGTCATGGCGGCGGATTCGCCGGTGGTTCCACAGGACACCAGGCCGGCCACGCCGGCTTCCAGTTGGCGGTCGACCAGCTTGCGCAGCGACTTCTCATCGATGCACCCATCTGCGCGGAACGGGGTTGCCAGCGCGGTGTAGACTCCGGTCAAACGCGGTTCCATGATCCGGACCTTTCCAGAAACATCTCGAAATCCAGCAGACCCGCAGGCCGGGCCTGGACCAGCCACTCGGCCGCCCGTACGGCCCCCGTCGCGAAGATATCACGCGACCGGGCCTGATGCGTGATGACCAGCGATTCCGCGGCTCCCTCGAAGATGATGCTGTGCTCGCCCGGCTGGCCGCCCTGACGCAGCGAGACCACGGGCACCGATTCCCGTCCCGACGCCCGGGCGATGATGTCCGCAAGCACGTTCGCCGTGCCGGACGGGGCGTCCACCTTGGCGCTGTGATGGCGCTCCACCAGGCCCGGCTCAAACTCCGGGAAGGCCCGCAGGGCCGCGGCCGCTTCGCAGACGATCCGGCGCAGGACGGCCACTCCGATCGAGAAGTTGGCGGCGGCCAGCAGCGGCGTGCCCGTTTCCGTCGTCAGTGGCTCCAGGTCTTTCGGGGCCCAGCCCGTGGTCCCGCAGACAACGGGAACGCGCAGCCGAAGCAGGGCAGTCACGTTCTCCCGGGCGGCGGACGGCTGCGTGAACTCGAACGCCACGTCCGGGCGAGCGGCTTCAACCACCTCCGCCAGCGCGGGGCCGCCCAGCTCAACACGGGCGGTGACCTCGTGGCCGCGCTCGCCGGCCACGGTCTCGATGGCGCGTCCCATCTTCCCCAGGCCCACCAGGGCGATTCGCATGGGAGACTCCGTTCTGGCCCGGGCGGAAACACAAACGGCCCGCCCGAATTTCATCGGCGGGCCTTGTCCGTCCACAGAAATGGTTTTTGCGAATCGCCCTCCGCACGATCCTGCCCGCCACTGAACGGCATTGCGTCCACGTCGTGCGTCGCGGCGACCCCCACGGCTGCGTGAGCGGCAGGCTACCCATGCGTGCATCCGGCGTCAAGGCTCTCGCGGGACTCCGTGCGTGAGCGCATCGGATGTGTTCGACGACGGGAATCGATCGCCGAACTGCCGGTTGGCTGACGTCACGGCCCGACCGGATCACGGCTCCAGCGTAATCGCCTGGTTGTCCGACTCGTCCTTGCCCTGCATGGAGTAGTTGTTGTCCTGGCGCTGGTGGTTGACGTGCAGCTTCTTGCAGTAGAGCTGCTCGACGTCGGCGGCGTTCAGGCCCACGCACTGGGCCATGCTGATCCAGAAGAACAGCAGGTCGATGATCTCTACGCGGGCGTTCTGCACGTCCGCCAACTCGAACCGCCGGCCCTGCTTCGCCTCCGCGCACCAGTGCTTCCAGTACGTGCAGTCTCGCAGTTCCTCCAGCTCGTTGCTGGCCGCCGCGATGTAGTCGTTCAGCCACCGGCCCGCCGTTTGCGGGTCAAACCGCTCCCGCAGGGCCGCTGTGTCAAACCCGATCCGGCGGTTCAACTCCGCCTGGAGATCAAACAGCTTTTGCAGCACGGCTATCCTCCCGTCCGGCCGAATTGGAATGCAATCCCGGCGACCGGCCGCCCTCCGCACGCCCGCGCCACGGGCAGGCGCCGCGTGCCGGCGACAGGCTCTTCGCTTCCGGTCGGTCATTGTACGGCCTGCGACCGAGGGGCGGCAACGCCGCGGAATTCCGGGCCGGCGGGGCGGCTTGCGAAACGCGCGGCGATTCTGTATGGAATGGGACGCCGGCTCGAGTGGAGCAGGCCCGGAATCGTGATGACCATTTGGGAGATGTTCGCATGGCAGATATCGACAAGCTCAAAGTGACCGTAGATCGCGATGCCTGCATCGGTGACGGTGCGTGCTGCAACGACGCACCGGAAACCTTTGAAATGGACGACGAAGACAAGGCCGTGGTCAAGCAAGGCGGCTCCGACAGCCGCGACGCGATCCTCGAGGCCGCCCAGAACTGCCCGACCGACGCGATCACCGTTGTCGACAAGGCAACGGGCAAGAAGCTCTATCCCGAGGACTGACGCGGTCGGATCCACCAACTCTGTCTGCATTTCGATGAAGAGCGGCGAGGCTGCGCCCGTCGCTTTTCGCGCGCGCTCTGCTCTGTTTTGTGGCCGGCCGCCCCCCCCGCTGCCGTTCCAGACCCGGGTCCGGATATCATCCGAATTACACCTCCGGTGGAGGTATTCGTCTGAGAGCCGACCTCCCGTCTCCCTGCCCTCGAACGACCTAACGCCCTTCCCAAAACTCTCCGATGACCAAGGCATCGGCGGCCCCAATCCAGGGGGGGCAGTGGGCCGATCGGCAGGATACGACCCAGGGAGCCCGAAACTGACATGAACGCACACGTGATCGAATCCATCCGGAAAGCCGCGGCAGTCCCTTCGATCCCGCAGGTGGTAACGCGTTTTCTCGAGGTCATCCAGGATCCGAACTTCCGCTATGAAGAGGTCGTCAAGGTTCTTTCGGCGGATGCGGGCACGGTCAGCGAAATCCTTCGCCTGGCCAACTCGGCCCTTTTCGGGCTGCCTCGCGAGGTGACCTCGCTGCGGCAGGCCCTGACCCTTCTGGGGCCCAAGCGAACCCGTTCGCTCGTCCTGGGCCGCTGTCTCGTGGACCGAATGAGCGACTATCCGGCCGGCCGCCTGGACAAGACCTACTTCTGGCGACGGTCGCTCGTCGGATCGGTCCTTGCCACCCGACTGGCCGATGCCGTGGCCCCGGACCTGCGTGAAGAGGCATTCGTGGCGGGCCTGCTGGCCGACATCGGCGTTGCGATCCTTGCGAACGCACTGAATGAACAGTACGAACCGATCTCCGGCGAATACCGGCCCAAAGGGCGATACATCGGCGAGGACGAGGAGCGAGAGTGCGTCGGCGTCACCCACGCCGAGGTCTCCGCCATGGTTCTCTCGAGTTGGGGCCTGCCCGAAACCATCTGCACGGCCGTCAACCTTCAACAGTCCTTTGGCATCCAGGCCACGGAGCCGGCCCACCGAGTCGCCCGCATCCTGAATTCGGCGGACCGCGTGGCCAAACTGCTCTGTGAGATTCCAGAGGAAGAGGAAGTAGCCCTGACCTGCGGAGAGGCCGCGGCCTTTATCGGCGTGGACCTGCACACCCTGGCCGGCATTCTGGAAAACATCGAGGCGGACGTTCAGGAATTGGCCCTCATCCTGCGAACGGACGTGATTCCCAGTTCCGTCTACGCGCGAATCGCCAAGGTGATCCAGCGGCAACTGCTGCCGGCCTAGCCGCTCCGGGCTGCCGTCCGCAAACTGCATCCGCCCCGGTCGGTTGTCGGCCGGGGCGTTCCTTTTCTGCCGCCTCCCGCTCCGGCGAACCGTTTGCAGCGATTGCCGACGGCTCGGTAGAATGCCCGCCCGCACCGAAACACAAGCTGCAGAACGCGGCATTGGCCGGTTGCGACGGGAGGCGGACATGCCCATTCACCCCACGGCCATCGTTCACCCGGACGCCCGCATCGACGAGTCCGCGGATATCGGACCGTACGTCATCATCGACGGCCCCGTTCAGATCGGCGCGCACGTACGTGTTTACGGGCACGCCTATCTGACGGGCTGGACGGAGATCGCGGCAGACTGCCAGATTCATCCTCATGCCGTAGTCGGACATCTGCCGCAGGACCTGGCCCACGACGGCGGCGTCAGCTACTGCCGCATTGGCGAAGGCACGATCATCCGCGAAGGCGTGAGTATCCATCGCGGAACCGGCGCCGATACGGAAACGGTCATTGGCAAGCGGTGTTTTCTCATGGCGAACTCGCACGTGGCGCACAACTGTCGCGTGGGAGACGACGTAAAGATGGCGAACGGCGCCTTGCTCGGCGGGCACGTCCGGGTGGGAAGCGGAGTGTTCCTTTCCGGCGGTGCCGGAGTGCATCAATTCGTGCGAATTGGTGAACTGGCCATCGTCGGGGGAAACGCCAAAGCCGTGATGGACGTGCCACCGTTCACCATGACCGACGTGTTTGGGCGCGTCGTCGGACTGAACGCGGTCGGCATCCGGCGAGCGGGTTTCAGCACTGCGGAGCAAGACGAATTGAAGAAGGCGATCCGGACGCTGTACCGGACGGGGCTGCCCTTCCGCCAAGCGATCGAACGCATTGCCCAGAGCCTGAAGACGCCCCCCGGGCAGCGGTTGGTGGCTTTTTTGCGGGAGCCCTCGCGACGCGGCATAGCGGGAGCCGTTCGGCGACCGGGCCCCGGCCCCCAGCATATGGTTTGACCGTGGGTATTACAGTCGAGACGCTGCCAGTACACTACGACTGTAATTCCAGGGGGTCTGGACGAAAATCACTTAATGGGGTATGGTGCCCCGTACCGATAATGGGGTCTATGGTCTGTCGCGTGCTCTCGGTGGAGGGTGCGGACCCCAGGGGCAGAATTTTGGCGAATCACCAAAATTCTCCTTGCGGCAGACAGGGGGCTTCGGCATAATCTCCGCCCAACACGGGCGGGGCGTGCCAGCTCGCCCCGGTGCGGGCCTCGTTCGGTCCGCGATGGACTTGTGGGTTGGAAGGTGGAACAGTCCTTTCCCCTGTCGGCGTACGAGGGCTGGACAGGGATGCATATAGAGCGGAAGCCCTGGCGAGTTTGCCTGGTGGCGCGGTGAGAGACCAGGCAGCGCGGAATCGGCGGGGTATGACGGTAGAGCCATCCAACACGATCTGACGTGGTGGAAAAACGGATTCAATTCGCGAGCACGAGATGATGCCGCGGCGGCGATGATTACGCCGCGACCCAAACGGGAAGGCCACGAGTTCGGGTAGGTCTGGTAAGAAGATTCACGAAGTCTTGCATGCCTGCCCGCGAAACTGTCAGGAGGACGAGACGATGACCAAGAAGGCCCCGAAAATGCTGGCTGCCCTTGCCATGGGGAGCCTGACGCTGGCGTTTGGGGGATGCCTGGGGAGCGGCGTCTGGCAGACGGTTATTACGGACGTGGCGATGGACAACGCGTTCGACTTGTTCCTGGGCGATGGCGCGGTGCCGGACTTAGCTCCAATCGGGTTTGAGATCGATTCGCATGAGCCGACACCGGTGCGAGAGGATCTGGGACCGGCTCTGGACGAGTTCGGGAGTTAGGCAGGCACGACCGGGAACCATGGTGCGGAAGGTGCGGCCGCCAGGGGAACGGAAGTCGGGTTGACAGCAAAGGCCGTCAGATGGCGATCTGCCTGAGCGGCAGACGAAGATATAGTGGCGTTTTCACGGTTCACGTGAATAGTTGAGAGCGACACGCCCGGGGAGCCGGGCACGCAAGTTCGCGAACTTTTTTTCAAGGAGGTCCAATGATGGGCAAAACGACAAAGGTCTTGGCGTTGGTAGCCACGGCAGGTCTGACGTTCGGAGGCTGTATGCCGAGCTGCTGCTGCGGCTTGCCGAACTTCTGCCAGGTGATGTGGGGCGTCGCCCTGAATGCCGTGACGGAGTTCGTCTGGGACAACGATGCAGTGTTCGACCTGTTCCAGGACGATTTCGGCACCGGCGCGCTGTATGACGACCGCTTCACGGCGGCACCGACTCGTGGCGAGCCGGAAGGCGCCAACGTCAACAACCTGGGCGCCGGCAATCAGTAGTCTGCCCCCATGGTTGAGTCTCACTCGGCTTTCCGGGTGAGAACGGTACTGCAAGTCAGCATGCCGACAACCAGCAGGGTCGGGGCCATCGGCTCCGGCCCTGCTGTGTTTGTGTCCGGGCCGGGACGGCGAACGACGGCTCCCGATCCGCAGCTTCCTCCCCACCGTTGACGCCCCCCTTCAACGGGGACTCCCTCCCGCCTAAACACTCACCTGCGCGGGAGAAAACGACATGGCCGAGCGGCGTGCGAGGGTCCGAAAACACGACGGTGAACCCGGTAGGAGGTGTGGCAGGCAGGGACGAAGTTGCCGGCGGGATATCTGATTTCTACGATTTCTCAGGACGATACAAAAAGGGAAAGCCCCTCGCCGACACCCGGCGTACCGGGCGGCGTGGTGCCGCGTTCGCCGTGACCAGGGAAGCGTGCGATCATGCGACCGATTCGTCCGAATCACCCTCTCCGGCGGTTTTTCCACGGGCTCGTGGAAAACGTGTTCGCGTCGGAACTCGGCATCTGCAATCCTGAGATCGTCGAGTACCTCGCGGAATTGCTCACGGATTTTATCCATGTCGATCGGCTGCATGCGGTTCGTGACGCAGAGGGTCGGCCGCTGAACCAGGTGGCGGACATGTTGGCGATGGTCGTTGCGGCGGAGAGTGCAGACCTGTCGGCGGCACAACGCAGGGGCTTGGTCTATCGACACATCGGGGACTACACGCTCTTCTGGAGCGGCGTGTATCCGGAAGCCCTGCGCGCCCGGGCCGTGGCCCATGCCCGTGACTACCTCCTGAATTACGTGCAACAGGGCAAGCGGTCCTATGCCCTCGCCTCCGAGCTCATCCACGACGACTCCGTTCCGCCCCCGGCCCTGTTGCGGCAACTCAGCGATCACTTCGAGTCGTGTGCGTACGGCCTGGAGCTGGTACGCCGCGAGTGGGAGCATGACCCCTCGGACAATGCCGTCGCGTATGCCGCTCTGTTGTATTGAGACCAGTGGGTGATCTTCGGTCCGGCCCACGTTGTGCGGTTGGGCGACTGAAACGGGCGCAGCGCGGATGCCAGGGGGGTATGCCCGCAGACATCCTCACTGCCTTTTGCACAGGAGCCGATGCGGCCGTGGAAGCCGACGCCGTCAAATGGCCTTCGGCCTCGAGGACCAGCAAATACTCGGCGTCATCCGCGTGCCGGGTGAGGAAGACGGCCCTACGCCGCCGGCGATGCTCCTGATTCACGGTCAGTTCACCCAGCCGGGTCACGATATGCTGCCACGGCCCACGGGAGGCAGCCCAGTCGACTTGGGTTCCCATAGGGCAACTCCGTATACTGGTACGCAGGCGAACGACCCAGCCGGGGCGGCCGGCACGTTCGTGCGATGGAGGGGTTTCCGATGCGCCGATGGGCAACCATTGTTGCGTGCTTGGGCCTGTTCTGGGGTCTGGCGGGGCCGGCGGCGGGGCAATGGACACAAACCGGGAAGCTGCTGCCGATCGACGGTGCGACCCACGACTGGTTCGGCCACGCGCTGGCGGTGGATGGCTGCGTGGCCGTGGTCGGCGCGCCGTGGGATGGCGACCTTGGCGAGAGTTCAGGGTCGGCGTACGTTTTTCGCTATGACGGCAGTGCCTGGGTCCGGGAAGCCAAGCTGCTCGCAGCAGACGGCTCCGGCGGCGATCATTTCGGCCACGCGGTCGCGCTCCGCGGCGACGTGGCCGTGATCGGTGCCTACAGCGACGACACGCTGGGCATGTTGGCCGGATCGGCGTACGTGTTTCGCCATACGGCCGGCGGCTGGGTCCAGGAGGTCAAGCTGTATGCGTCGGACCCGTGGGAGCATGCCATGTTCGGCCGCTCGGTGTCCGTCAGCGGCAACGTGGTGGTGGTTGGGGCTCACCAGGCCAACGGCGCCGCGGCCGAAAGCGGGGCGGCATACGTATTTCGCCACGACGGCTCGATTTGGCTGGAGGAGGCCAAGCTCTTCGCTTCCGACGGCACGCGGTATGAGTTCTTCGGCAGATCCGTGGCGGTCAGCGGCAACGTGGTCGTCGCAGGAACGCCGGAGGACGACGACGGGGATTATAACGTCGGCTCGGCGTACGTGTTTCGCTTTGACGGATTGAGCTGGGCGCAGGAGACCAAGCTGCTCGCCAGCGACGGCGCCGCGTGGGACTACTTCGGCGAATCCGTGGCCGTCGACGAAGACGCCATTGTGGTCGGGGTGACCGCCGATGACGACGCGGGGCCCGGTTCCGGTTCGGCGTACGTGTTCCGCTTTAGCGGGTCGACCTGGTCGCAGGAGGCGAAGCTGGTCGCCCCGGACGCCGCCGAATATGACTACTTCGGCTCGGCGGTCGCGATTTCGGGCGATGCAGCGATCATCGGGTCGCCGGGAGACGATGACGGCGGTACGAGTTCGGGCTCGGCGTACGTATTCGGCAAAACCGGACCGGGATGGGTGTATGAGCAGAAGCTGCTCGCGTCGGACGGTGCGGCGTCTGATCAGTTCGGCGCATCCGTGTCGATCGGCAGCCATTTAGCCATGGGCGGTGCGTTTTACGACGATGACAACGGCGATGACTCCGGGTCCGCGTCGGTCTTTCTGTCGGGCTGCGTCGGCGACCTGGACGGCGACGGCGACGCAGACGCGGACGACGTGGCGATTCTCGCCGCCTGCATCACGGGACCAGACGCGGCGATGCCACCCGCCTGCACCGGCGCCGATCTCCACACGGACGCCGACGTGGACCTGGCCGACTACGCGGTGCTCCAGCGTCTGATTCCCTGCGGCGGCTGACGCACGCGACTGGCGGACAGTGCATCGCACGCCGGTTTCGTGCGGCTGGATGATCCCGGGCAGGATGCTATTCGGGGCTGGGGAGCAGAAGGCATCCGCCGCCAGGAAGGCAAGAGGGCACCAAGACGCGCAAAATCAACCTGACACATTCCTGTGTTTGACACATTTGTGTGTTGACACATTTCTGTGTCCCGACCGTCTCCTTCTCGAAAAGAGGGTAATTCCTAACGCATGCCGAACTTACGGACCGAAGTCAGGCAGAGACTCAGAAAGGTTCGGGATCCGCTTGACTCGGCGCCGGTCGCGCTGTATGCTGTATTAGGTAGCTAGTGCAGTCATGCGGTAGAGAGGAGGCCGCCGGCCATGCCCGTCGATCCGCACAGCCACGTTCCGATCTACGAGCAGATCATCGAGCACATTCATGGCCGGATCGCCACGGGCGTGTATCAGCCGGATGAGCCCCTGCCGTCCATCCGGGCCCTGGCCCTGGAGCTGCTGGTCAACCCGAACACAGTGCAGCGGGCGTACCAGGAGCTGGAGCGGCAGGGCCTGGTTTACATGCGCAAGGGGCTTGGGGTCTTCGTGGCCTCGAACGGTCGAACGACCGCCCGCTCGAAGTCGGAGGAGGCGGTCCGCGAGCGCTTCAGCCAGGGGATCGACCTCGGCCGGTCCGCCCGCCTGGCGGAGCAGACCCTGCGCAGCCTGTTCAACCGAACGCTTCGCGAAAGACCGTCGCCGCCGCAGGGGCACGATCGTTCTTCATCAGACAAGAGGGCTTCGTCATGACGGATTCGAGCGCGGATTCACCGGCGGTCGTCGTGGAGGGCCTGGCCAAGCGGTTCGGCCGGCAGGAGGTGATCCACGACCTGTCTCTGAACATCGCCCGCGGATCGGCCTTCGGGTTTCTCGGGCCAAACGGCGCCGGCAAAACCACGACGCTCAAACTGCTGATGGGTCTGCTGCGGCGCGAGGCGGGCAACGTCCGCGTTCTGGGCGTGGACCCCGCGGTTGACGACACAACGGTCAAGCGTCGCGTCGGCTACGTGCCCGAGCAGCAGTTCATCTACCGCTGGATGCGCGTGAGCGACGCGATCCGTTTCTGCCGGCCGCTCTATCCGACGTGGAATGACGATCGGTGCGCGGAGTTGCTGAAGCTGTTTGCCCTCGATCCGGGCAAGAAGGTGAAGGAGCTGTCCAAGGGCAACGTGGTCAAGCTGGCCTTGCTGCTGGCCATGGCCCACGAGCCTGAGCTGCTGATCCTGGACGAGCCGATGGCCGGCCTGGACCCGCTGGTTCGCGACGACCTGCTGGACGGCGTGCTGCGGACGTTGTGTGACCGCGAGCGCACGCTCGTCTTCTCCAGCCACGCGATGCCCGACGTGCAGCGGATGGCCGACCGCATCGGCATCATCGATGAGGGCGTGCTGCTCTACGACGGCCCGAGCGACACGCTGCTCAACACCACCAAGCGGCTACGGGCGGTGTTGCCCAACGGCCGGACGCCCGACCGGCTGCCCGACGGCGTGATCTGCCATCGCGTGTCCGGTCGCGAGTGGCTGATCACCGTTCGCGACTTCACACCGGAGACGGTTCGAAAGCTGACGGCGGCAGGCGGAATCACGCACGTCGACGTGATCGATCTGAACCTGGAAGAGATCTTCAAGGACTACATTCGCGGCCGGAGGGCGGCAACATGCGAAACCTGATGTGGAAAGATCTGCGACAGAACCGGAACCTACTGCTGGCCGTAGGCGTGATCCTCGGGGTGATCTATCTGCTTCCCCTGCTGGTCTTTCTGGCGATGGGGCTGCTCAATCCCTTTCAACGGGAAAGCTGGCGAAGGCTGCTGGAGTCCCTGACCGTATCGAGCTTCATTGCGGTATGGGTGACCGTGCTTCTCATGTTGCCCGCCATCGCCTGCAGCCTGATCACCGGCGAGCGTGCGGACCGCACGTCGCAATTCGCCGCCTATCTCCCCATCCCGCGAGGCAAGGCCGTGGCCAGCCGTTTTGCCGTCGCCATCCTCTGTTCGCTCGCGTTCCTTCTGCTGAGCGGCCTGGTCTGTCTGGGGTGCGTTGCGCTGACGTCCTCGTTCTATGGGCGACTGGCATTCATTCCTAACGACCTGCTCCAGGTCGCGCGGGTGGCCGCCACAATCTGCCTGCTCATGTTCGGTCTGGCCTGCTTCTGGTCATCGCTGCTGTCGAGCCCGGTTCAAGCCGTGCTCGCCGTGCTGGGAACGGCGGCGGTCCTGGCTACCGTGTTCCTCAGAATCCACGATCGGCCGTTTGCCGCATACGGCGTCGCTCCGGTCCTTGGGCTTGTCTCCGCCTGTGTCGGCGCGTGGATTTGCCATCGCCGGCTGGTGCTCTGAGCTCGTAACGTCGGACCTCTTCAGCAGCCGGCCGCTTGAACAGGTGGAGACGTCTTCCCGGCCTGCGATGGTGCGGAAGGGCTGGCAGCCGGGCGATTGCCCACTGGGCAATAATCCCCAACACAATGCCAGATCTGTCCCAGAACGGGCGAGATGCCTCTGGCACGCTACGTGCGATAACCCTTCCCACCACCCGGGTAAACCGGATGGTCACACGGAAGGGAGGTCAGCCATGAACGTGCCGGAACTGATCGCGTTTCTCCTGATGGCGGCCATAGTGATCGTGGTGGGCATCAGAAGCATTGAGCCCGAAATGGAATAGGCGTCACTCAATTCCCCCCGCTTCGTCGAGCCCAGGCTTCCGTCGGTGCCCCTCCCCCAGGTTCGTGTCTGCGACTGAACCGACCTCACTCCTCCAACTCCGCTTCTCGGTGTGATGCACGTGGGGGCTGGGTTTGCGGTCGGTCGCGGGCGGGCAGCTTGGGGGCTTCCTCGGCGGCCGGCTTGCCTTCGAACTCCCGGAGAATCGCCGCCTCTTCGTCGGTGGCCGGCATGTCTGAACCGACGGCCAATTCGGTTGCCTGCTCCGCCTCTGCCCAGAGGCCTTCGAGCATCTGCTCCGCATCGGCCGCATGGCGGGTCAGCTCGTCCGCGTCCGGGAGCTGCACCTGCCGTCCCTGCTGGAGCAGCGTCAGGTGGTGAATGTGCGTGCTGAGGACGTCGACCTGCGACCCGATGACGCCGGCCAGTGCGGATTGCAGCCCGTGTTCCCGACGCACCTGGGCGAGCTCGCCGGCCAGTCGACGCCGGACAGAATCAGCCGTCGCGGCCCGGCCCTCGGCCAGCAGTTCCGTCTCGCGATGCTCGAGGCGGCCCATGTCTTCAAAAACCCGGTCGCGCTGGTGCGTGAGGGCGGCCCGCTGCTCGGTCAGATCGGCCAGGCGTACGGCGTTCGCGGCGTCCTCCTCAAAGAGGGCACGGACGCGCGCGAGGATACCGATCGTGTCCGCCGCCCGGTGCGCCGCCGGCGCGCCGCCGTGCAGCCGGACGTCGCTGCCGGACCGCTCCAGGCGCAGTCGCGGATCCGAGCGAGCGGCGTCCTCAAAGATGCCCGTCACGAACTCGACGGGCAGTCTTCTCTGGGCCGCCACAGACGCGGCGCTGACCGTGGCCGGATGCGCAGCCTGCAGCCGGCCGATGATTTCCTTTCGAATGCAGTCGGCCTCCCGGCTCGTGTCGCCGGGGTCAAACAGGGTTCGCGTGGACTCGTCGATCCGGCCGCTGGACGACTCGACGCGCCAGCGACCCTCCGCATCGGGTGAGACCAGCACGAGCGTGACGTTGGGGATTTCCAGCCCGGCCCGGTACACGTCGTCGGTGAACCCGCTCGGGCTGCACACGCCGATGACGTGCGGCACTTCCGGATCGACGATGAGTTCGCGCACGTGGTCTGCCAGATCGCCCAGTTCGACGGGCGGCATTTCGCGATCCGCCGCTTCTGCAACGGCACTCTGCGGCACGAGAACGGATGCAACGGTCACGCCGCTGCGCCGTCGCAGCACCCACCAGCGGCGCTCGAAGTTGTGTACGAACAGCCGTCCCCCGGAGGGCGTCCGGCGCTGCTCACGGCGAACGGACACGTCATCCTGTCGAACCACCCGCGGACTGGTGGTGAGGCCGCTGCCGCGCGTTTGTTTCAGGTTGGCCTCGACCCCGGCGAGGAACTCCGCCTCGATTTGTCGCGCCCGCCCCGCATCCATGACAGACCCTTCGCGAAATCGTCCGGGGAACCTGTGCACTCGCAGGGGCGGATTCTACCGCGCTGCCCGGCAAACGCGACCGGTCGAGCACTTGCCGGGCCAGCGGAGGAAGACCGGATCAACCGGGGCCCGTAAACTCCTGGGCCAGGATAACGTAGTCCAGCAGATCCACGTCGCAATCGCCGTCCGCGTCGGCCCGGAGGGTCCCGTTGCCCTGAACGGCCGCACCGGCCGGCGTGAAGTCGCACACGTCCGCCTCATTCGCGACGCCGTCGTTGTCCATGTCCGGGTCTGTCCGATCGGGAATCCCGTCGCCATCGAAATCCGGCAGCGACCCGCCGGATGGGTCGCGCTCGTAGGCACCCATGTCCACCCGGCCATTCACGATGCGTGGATTGCCCTCAATGTCCATCCCCTCCGACGTGAAGGCGGGGTCGCCCGTATCGACGCACGGCGAGACGGCCTGCAGGTGGTAGTCTCCTTCTTCCCACGTCGTGCCGTTCCACAGGCCGTCGTTCACAAACTGCGGTGCCGCGGTGATGCTGCCCGGCCAGGCCGAGCCGTCCTGGACGTCGCAGTAACTGACGGCCCCGGGCAGGCGCACCTGTTGATATGAACCTCCCGTCGGCCGGTTATTCCAGACGATGCAGTTGGTAATGGTTCCGCACGAGGCCAGGCCGCCGCCGTCGAACGCCCGGTTGCCC
>JAFGJQ010000451.1 GCA_016929015.1 Phycisphaerae bacterium
AGCCCGAAGTCATCCTCCGCTCGAACGACGACGGGAACAGTGCCGTCCGGTGTCACTTCCATCAGGGACTGGGGCCGTTCGACGACGACCGCGGGCGGCTGGTCCGGCGCCGCGCGGATGCGATACTCCCGCCCGTCGCGGTTCTCGAAGCCTTCGGCATCCTCCACGTGCACTCGGAACGCGAAATCGTCGGCCGATTCGAAAATGGCGCAGAACGCATCCTCATCGTTCGGCGAGGGCAGAAGCGCAAGGCGATCGCCGTTCGGAAACACCAGGGCGGCTTCGGGTTCCCCGGCATCGTTCCGCCTCACCGGCTTGCTGAACTGGAAGCACACCGTGACCTCGCTGCCGGGCACCGCCTTGGCGGGCGCGACGGTCAGGTCATATTCCCGCTCCCACTCGGCGGGCACGTAGGCCGGCGGCAGGACCAGGGCCCGGGCCTGCACCACCGCCGGACGCCGCACCGCGCGCACGTGCACCGGGCGATCGGCGGTCGTGGCGTCGCCCGCCTCGGCCCAATACGAGAGGTCCGCGGCCACGGCCGGGATGGAACACACGTACTCCCCGACCTCGGCTGCCTGCATGGAGAAGGTGGCGCGCGAACCGCCCGCATCGCGGATGTGCAGCAACGGCCGTAGCGACGGCCGGTCGCCCCGAACCACTCGCATCCGCACCGGCAGCGAATCGCCGACGGCCACGGTGGCGTCGCCGGTCCGCATCTCGATTTCCACGGCACGCGCCCACTGGGCCGGGCCGAGCGGATCGGCCAGTCGGGCCACGCCGGTGCGAACCCACTCGGGTCGCCCGATCCAGAGCACGCCGATCACGCTCACCACGCCGGCCAGACGGGCGGCCCGCAGAAGAAGCGGACGCCGGGTGATGACCTCCCCGAGGCACAGTCCGCGCAGGACGTCTTCTGCCTGGGCCAGAACATGCCAGGTGAGCGTGGCCGCCCCGCTGCCGCTTCCTTGCGCAAAACTCGCGGCGCTGCGGAGCGCGTCGGAGGGCAGGCCGAAGCGCCGTTCCACGCGCTGCGCAATGTCGTCCAGCGGGATGGGCCGCCGCAGGGGATGAAGGACCCAGCGGAACGCCGCAACCGCCAAACCGATGACCAGACCGAGCGCCGCCGTCAGCCGAACGCCGGGCGGCAGCCAGAACAGCCAGTCGGCGACCATGACGGCCAGTCCGGCCGCCAGCCCGCCCGTCAGCACGGAACACGCGCCGCAAAGGGCGAGCAGGCGTCGCGCTCGTGCGCGAAGCCGTGTCAGTTCCGTGATGATTCGATCGTTTGTCATGCCTGCAACGGCGGTCCGGCGGCCGGTCCCGCCTCAAATCATTCCCCACGCCTTTCGCAGAACCCATTCTGCGGTCAGAAGAGCGGCCAGGACAATCCAGGCCAGCTTCGTCCGCCAGAGCGGAACTCGAACGTCGTCCGGGGTTCGCAGATCACGCTGCTCAATGGCGCGGATGGCCTCAATCAGCCGATCGGGCGGCACCAGCCGGCCTCCGGTTCGCTCGGCGAGTCGAGCGAGCGCATCCGGATCGGCTTCGAGCCGCCGGGTTTCGATGGAATCGTCCTCGATGCGGACCGGCACCGATGCCGGTTTCTGCCCGGCCGGCGGCGGAACTCCCTCCACCTGCACCGTGAAACGTCCCGGCCGCGACGGCGTCCACGTACACTCGTACAGTGGGGAATCCGCGCCAAGGCGTTGGGCGGCAAGCCGGGCCGCCGGTCGATCTTCCGCATCGCGCACCACCAGGTCGAGCTGGGTCCCCAGCGACTCCAGGAGTCGGGCGTCTGTCACGCGCACGCGCAGTTCCAGTGGCCGAGCGGCGGACCCGGCGGGCGGATCGGCCGTCAGGGTGAGGCGGCGGTCCTGCGTCAGGTCGCGTGACGGCATGAGCTCGCGCACAAGCTGGACCCAGTATGCGTCGTGGAGCCATTCGCCGGTGCGGCGGCGCCAGCGCCAGGTTTCGTCGATGCCCTGGAAGAGGACCTTCCCGGCGCCGTATCGTCCGGTCACCAGCAGCGGCGTGGGGTCGGCCTCGGCCTGCACTGCGGGGTGCTCGATCAGCACCTCCGCCCCCGGTCGCGGCCCGCGTGTGCGTGCGAACCAGTACGGGCCGGGCAGGGTTTCGAGCAGCCGGTCGTTTGTCGCCCGATCGGCATCGAACCGGAAGAGCCGGCTCTGCCGCCCGTGCGGCGTGAAGCGAGGCGTGAACGACTCGGAGAGGCTGGCCGGCATGCCGGCGGCGGTTCCCGGGTCGATGCGCACCGGCACGAGCTTCTCCAGCGGTGTGCCGCGGAACCGCGCGGGTACGAAGCGTTCGCCCGCGATCAGTCCGAACCCGCCGCCTCGCTCGCCCACGAAATCGACCAGCAACTCGGCCCGGGCCGTTCCAAGCCAGTTGTCAGTCGGATCGACGTCGCCGAACAGGACCACGTCATACGCGTTCAGCTCTTCGGCGGTTTCGGGGAATCGGCGAATGGGGTCGTCGCCTTCCTGGGCGAAGTCGCTGTCCGCGCTGAGCAGCAGGCAACTCACGCGCACGGTCGGCTCGCGAATCAGGGCGTTGGAGAGGTAGCGGTACTCGAAACGCGGGTACCCGTCCACGTACAGAACCCGAAGCGGCTCGCGGAGCACGTTGACGGTCAGCGTCTCCGCGTTGTTGTCCAGCCGGCGTTCGCCGTCCAGCGGCTCCACCTCCACCCGAAACGGCTGAGCGCCGGCCTGCCGCGGGCGCGTGCGAAGCTCGATCTCGCGTGGGGGGTCGTCGGGGCTGATCTGAACCGTTTCCGTGGCGACGGCAGCCGTGCCGGACTCGTCGACCAGCCGCACGGTAGCGGTCAGTGGTTCGCGGATGCCCCGCGCCTCCAGGGTGGCTCGCACCGCGAGCACGTCGTTGACGAAGATGTTGGGGTCTGCGGCGGCGGGGCCCAGGACCAGGTCGCGCCGGGGATCGACGGAGCCGATCGGGACGGCCAGGACCGGCACGGACGCCACGGACACCGCGTCCGCGGCGTCGGACGATCCGCCGGGCGCCGTCGCGCGGCCATCGGAAAGCAGCACGATCGCCGCGGGCCGGCCGACCGGCAGGGCCGTGTACGCGCGGAGCACGTCCCGCGCGGCGGCGGGGACGTCGGTCATGGGGCCGTCGGCGGCGAGAGATTGCAGAGCGGTTTCGAGTTCACCGAGTTGGCCGGCGTCTTCGGCGGAGGCGATCGCCCGCGCCGAACCGGACGCCGCATACAGATCGACTGCGTGTCGTTTCAGCAGCGTCCGCAAAACGGCGGACTCCGCGGCCGACAGAATGGCTCGGGCCCAGTCCAGCCGGGGCGCCTCACCGAGCCTTTCGGCTGGCATCTGCGTGGCGACGGACAGCGCCTCGGCCGCGTGTGCATCGGAATACACGTCGGTGGCTTCCATGCTGCGCGACGTGTCCAGCACCAGTGCGACCCGCGACCGTTCCACCTGGTTTCGCTGAAGCACCAGCACGGGACCGGCCAGCAGGAGCACGACCAGTCCGCACGCGCTTGCCCGCAGCAGGCCGAGGACGACCCGCCGTCGTGGCGTCGTGTCTTCGCGACGGTAGAGCCGGTATACGATCAGCAGCACCGCCGCCAGCACCAGCACGATGAGCCAGCCCCCGATCGGCGGTTGCCAGTCCCACGACCAGCGACCTTCGCCGGCCGGGCGAAGCGGATCAAGCTCCAGAAGCCAGTGCATCACAGACGGCATCACTCCTTGCCTTCAACCCGCCGCAGCGCCGAACCGTGCGGCCAGCCACGACTCACAGAGCAGAAGCGTCAAAACGAGTGCCAACGCGGGCACGGACAGGTCCGTGGTGGCGGCCGTCAGGTCTGCGGAATCGCGTATCTCCGCGGCGGACACGTAGTCAAAGCGACAGGCCAGTCGTTCGGCCAGCGCGGTCTTCGAGAGCGGCGTCAGGTCCGCTTCGTCAATGTCAACGTTTACGGCGAACGTATGGGCGGCCGACTCGACCTGCATCACGTACAGGCCCGCCTTGTCCGTTCCGGCATACGTGGCCGCGACGCCGTCGACTTCCGTCGACAAGGCGGCGGTCTGTGTCTGCCCGTCCGGCAGCAGAACCGCCGGCCGCTCCGGCCGGCTCAGTCCGGCGGGGCTGAGCGGTTCGGCCAACGGCTCGCCCACCAGTACGGACCGGTGTCCGGTCCGCGCGGGCGCAAGATGGGACACGAGATTCGTCATGAGGGAAACGTAATCGCCCTTGGCCGGCAGGTTCGTCCACATCATGTCGGCGGATGTCGTGAACAGGCACGACCGTCCACGGCCAATCGTCCGGATCAAAATCGCCGGATCGCCGTTCTCATACCGCAGCGGCACGTCCGTGCGATCCGAATCGGGATTCGTCCGGACGTAGCGGCTGATGCGGCTTTGGAACAGCCCGCTATCCGCAGCGTCGGCGAAGTCGGACGTCACCGGGTGTGGGCTCGCTTCGTGTTTCAGCCGCGTGCCGCGTTCGTCGCCCGCGGGCGGAAACGGCTCGCCCAACTCCGCGGCCAGCACGCCTTCTCCGCCCGCATAGGCGGCCTCGTTGTAGTGCGGAATCTGCACGTCCTCGCCAAGCGTGACCAGCAATCCGCCGCCCGCAGCGACGAAGTCACGCAAACCGTTCCATGCAGCCGGCGCCAGTTGCGGAACGTCACACAGGGCAATCACGTCGTACGCAGACAGCACTTCGCCCGTAAGGTCGTACGGGGCCACCACCTTCGGCGCCAGCGCGTACCGGTCGCCCGCCGCGGAACGTGGGGCCAGCGCCATGGCGAGATATCCTGCCGCGCCGGACAGGCCGGCTGCGCCGGGCCGCCCGTCCACAAGCAGCACCGGAACGTGTTCGCGCGTTTCGATGGATGCATACCGCACGTTGTCCGCGGCGAGCGCGTCGGCCGATTCGCCCGCGAACACCAAGCGTGCTTCCAGCCCAAGCGAGCCGGCGGTGTCGAAGACGGCGGAGAACCACGCCGTTTCCCCCTTGCCCGGCGCGAGGGTCGGCAACTCCATGCGGCGGAGGAAGCGATCCTCCTGATGCACCTGGACGGCCAGCCCCTCCACCGTCCGGTGCCCGAAGTTCGTCACGTCCACGCGGAATCGAACCGGCACGTCGACGGCCGGCAGCGGGGACGTCGCGGCAAACCGAGTGATCGCCGCGTTGTCCAGAGCCTTCTCACCGTCGGGCGTTCCCACGCCCACGAGCACCAGCCTGGCCATGCCGGCCACGTCGCGAGCGGCGGATGCACTGGATCGAGTCGCATCGGCGGGCGCATCCGCCAGAACATCTTCGCCCAGCGCGGCACGCGTCAGGTCGGAAATCACGTAGACGACCACGGAGCCGGTGCGAGCCGCGCCCGCGGTTCCCCATTCGCTGCCGCGGATCGTCTCCGCGGCGAGCCGAAGTCCGCCGTTCAGGTCCGTGCCGCGCTCGCCGGCCGTCACCGCGTCCACGCGACTCTGCACGTGGCGTCTGTCACGCGTGGGCGCCGACACGGCTCGGCCGGCAGGCGAGGCAAGCGTGATCAGCGACACCGAATCCGTGTCCGGAAACGAGTCGAGAAGCTGCCGCGCGGCGGCACGGACCTGATCGAACCGTGTCGTCTCATCGTCCGGCACGTCTTGCGTAACGGCCTGCATCGAGCACGAATTGTCCAGCAGCAGGATGCGGAGCGTGCCACGGCCGGGCACTCCGGAAAAGGCCGAACGCGTCAAAAACGGACCCGACGCCGCCAGGCCCAACAGCATGATGGCCAGCGTCCGCAGGGCGAGCAGCAGCCACTGCTCCAGTTGCATCCGCCGGCGACTGCGACGATTGGCCGCCAGCAAAAAGCTCATGGCCGCCCACGGCGTGCGACGAAACCGCCGGCGGTGCAGCAGGTGGATGACAATGGGCACGGCGCCGCCGGCTACGCCCGCCACGGCCAGGCTCGGCAGCGCGAACGAGATGGCGGCCAACGCACTCACCGTTGGCCTCCCCCCCGCGTCCGCGACGAGCACGCCCGCGCCCGCACGCCGCGCGTGGCTAGGTATGCGCTCAACGCCGGCCCTAGCGGCGCGGAGGTGTCACACACCACGTAGTCCGCCTGCATGGCCCGGCAGCCGCGGTCGAGCGTGGCGCGAAACGCCTCCGTCTGGGCCTGGTATCGCCGGCGCAGCGCCCGCGGCTCCACCAGCAGTCGGCCCTGCTCTTCCAGACCTTCGAACCGCGTCGGCCCGCGGAATGGAAACGTGAGTTCCGCCGGGTCCCACACGTTGAACACGATGACATCGTTGCCGCGATACCGCAGGTGCTGCAGCCCGCGCAGCGTCTCCTGCGGATCGTCGAACAGGTCGCTGATCAGCACCACCACGCCGCGGCTGACGCGCTCGGCCAGATCGTCCAGCACGGCCCGCAGTGACGTGCGGGCGGGGCCGATGCTCACCTGAAGGTCGTCGATGAGCGGTCGCCAGAGCGACGGATGGTTCGACGGCTTGCGAAACCGGGTGATCCGCCGGTCGAACAACGCCAGCCCGACCGAGTCCCGCTGGGTCAGGGCGAGGTAAGCCAGGCTGGCGGCCACCGCGGTCGCGTATTCGTGCTTGCTCAACGGCGCTGCGTCACTGCGGTAGGCCATGGATTCGCTGCAATCCACGGCGAGAATGCAGTTGAGATTCGTGTCCTGCTCGTACTCCTTCACGAAATACCGGTCTGTGCGGCCAAAGAGCCGCCAGTCGATGTGCCGGATGTCGTCGCTTTGCGTATAGGGCCGGTGATCGGCGAACTCGACGGAGACGCCGCGATACGGGCTGCGGTGCATGCCGGCATACAAACCGGCAACGGCCAGTCGGGCCCGCAGTTGCAGTCCGCTGATCCGGGCCAGAACCTGCGGATCGAGGTACTTGCGGTAATCGCGGGGCGGCGTCGGCCGGCGGGGCGCTTCTCCCGCGGCTTCCTGCGGCATTGCATGCTGGCCGGTTTCCGCCATGGTGAATCCGTTCAGCCGCGGCGCGGCTCCTGCGCGGGCGTTTCGGCAAACACGCGGGCGGCGGACTGGGCGTTCAGTGCGTCCGACGGCTCGCTGGGCAGTGTTGCGATGAGTCGGTCCACAATGCCGTCCGGACGAATGCCGTCCGCCTCCGCGTTGAAATTCGTGATGATCCGGTGGCGCAAAACGGGGTGCGCAACCGCCTGGACGTCGTCAATCGATACGTAGAACCGCCCTTCCAGCAGGGCCCGGGCCCGGCCGGCAGACACCAGGTGCTGCGAGGCTCGCGGCCCGGCGCCCCACGACACGTAGTCCCGCACAAAGTCCGGCGCGTCCTCCCGGTCCGGACGGCTGGATCGAGTCAGGCGCAACGCATAGCGAGCCACATGATCGGCGCACGGCACCTGCCGAACAACGTCCTGGAGGGTCGTAACGTCCTGGGCGGACATAACCCGCTGTACGGCCGCATCGGTCGGCCCGCCCGTCAGGTGGATGATGGCCAGTTCCTCCGCCTCGCTGGGATAGTCGACCAGAATCTTGAACATGAACCGGTCGAGCTGCGCCTCCGGCAGCGGGTACGTGCCTTCCTGCTCGATGGGGTTCTGCGTGGCCAGCACGAAGAACGGCTGCGGCAGCTTGTGCGAGTAGCCCGCCGCGGTGACCTGGCCCTCCTGCATCGCCTCCAGCAGGGCGGACTGCGTTTTGGGCGGCGTGCGGTTCACCTCGTCCGCCAGAATCATATTTGCGAAGACCGGGCCGGGCACGAACCGCAACTGGCGCGTGCCGGTCGCCTTGTCCTCTTCGATGACTTCCGTGCCGGTGATGTCCGAGGGCATCAGGTCCGGCGTGAACTGGATGCGCGAGAAACTCAACGACAGCGTTTTGGCCAGCGTGCTGATGAGCAGTGTTTTCGCCAGGCCCGGCACGCCTTCCAGAATGCCGTGACCCCGGCACAGCAGCGCGATCAGCAACTGGGTGATCACGTCGTCCTGCCCGACGATCACCTTGGCCAACTCGCCGCGCAGGGCTCGGCAGGATTCCACGAGTCGTGACGCGGAGGCCGGGTCGATCTCGCCCGAGCCGACTCCGCCCGCCGGTGCGTGTTGCGTCATAAGGGATTGCTCCTCCTGAGCTTCTCGCCGCGGACCGACGACCGCCCGCCGGGCTGCCGCGTTCGCAGGAGATTCTACCGGTCCGGCCCCGGGCGGCCAAACGCGGCGCGAGTGTCCGTCAGTAATGCGGGAACCGCGCGTCGATGGGATGCACCCACACGCGGCAGATCGGTGTTTCCGATCGTTCGAAACCCTCCATCAACCACCCCCGGTCCGTGAAATACCGCCGCCGCCCGTCCTGCGCGCGGAACTCGTATAGAAGCGCCGTAGTCGCCGGCGGATCTGCCGCATCGGCCGGCAGGGCGTGAAAGACGGCCCCCCCGCTGCTATCAGCACGGGCACGCAGCGCAGGGTGCCCCGGCGTGCCCTCGACCTGCAGCACAGGCACGCAACCCGGCGCCGGACGATCCATCGCCCAGAACGCGATCCGGCCATTGCTTGCCTTCAGTGCCTCCGACCCGACGGCCAGACTCTGCGACAGGCGTTGCACCGAACTCGATCCGTTCTCGGCACCACCTGCCTCGTACACCGGGACCGGCAGGGCCAGTCGCGGATCGTCCAGACTCAGCTTGTAGAGGATCTGGTTGTAGTCGTAGCGGGGCGTGGGGACCTCCACGCCGGAGAACAGCGTGCTGTACGTGCCTTCGAAGAAGATCACCCGGCCGCCGTCCTGGTCGAGCATCGGGTGCTGCTTGGGGTTGTAGAAGCTGTATTTCGCATGAGAAACGACTTTTGCCGCGTACACCCAGGGGCCTAGTGGGGTGTCCGCCTCGGCGTACCAGACATCGCCCAGCAGCGACGTGCCGCCCATTTCCAGGGCGATCAGCACCCAACGCCGGCGGTACTCGTTCCAGTACACCGTGCCCGAATGGGCTTGCACCGGCTTGCCGGTGTCGCGATCGCGCAGCGGCAGCACGGCCTCCCGCGCGGCCAGCTTGCCTTCCTTCAGCAGCTTCGCTTCTTCAGCCGGCGTGACGGGGCGGGTGTTTCGCTTCCAGCCGAGGCGAAGCGTGCCGTCCGGGGCACGGTCCAGCCGGACTTCGTTGGCCGGACAGCCTTCGACCAGATACGTGAAGCCCTCGTACTGCGAGACGTCGCGGTAAGCCTCCGGCCGGGCGCGTACCCGGATGTACGGGTAGGGCGTGGTGAAGTGGACGTGCTCCACGTCGCGGCCTTTGTGCAGCAGCGTGTGGCCCTGCGGATACAGCGGGCGATCCGGGGGAAACTCGCAGACCTTCTCGAACTGCTTCTGCTCGTCGTTGAAGAAGACGATCCCCCGCTGCCATGTTTCCAGGGACGCGGGCTTGATCTTCGCGTAGCCGGCGTACATCCGCTCGCCCTGGCCCGGCTCGTTCAGCACCACGAGGCCGCCGGCCCAGGTGGGGCCTTCGCCGGGCATGTTGCAGGTTTCTTGGGCGAACCCGGTTTTTTCATTGACGAAGTATTCGGGGCAGATGCCCACCTCGGGGTCCAGGCCAT
>JAFGJQ010000036.1 GCA_016929015.1 Phycisphaerae bacterium
AATTCCACGGCGGCGGGCTCTAGAGCGGTCAACACCAACTGCTCGATCAGCGATTCCAGCGAGCTCGCCTCGAAGGATTGGCACAACGGCTCTCCGAAGTTCATTCGAGCAGCGGAACAGGTGAAGTACGGCCGCCTGCGCTTGTTGTGCTTGTAGCTCACAGGCATCCGCGATCCGCATTTTCCGCACGTAACTCGCCCGGCGATCAACGACGCCCCGCGACACGGTCCGACGCCAAAGGAAGTACTGTTGTCTTTGAGCCGTTGCTGGTTCCTCTCCCACTGTTCCCATGTGATGTAGGCCGGCAACTTGTCACGCAGCAACACTTGCCATTCGTCTGGGGTGGCGGCACGACGCCCTGACGACGGCTTGCCTGGAACTCGCCGGCTTGGATCCGTCCGATTGAGCCCAAACACATAGGCGCCGGCGTAGATTGGGCGGTGTAAGATCCTTGTGATCGTGCTTCGATTTGGCGCGCGCCAGTCGAGCAAGCCCCGATTGGCTCCTGACGCCTGCCGCACTCCGATCTTGATCGCCTCGCTCTGGAGGAATCTGAGAACGGCATTCGCGCTGCCAAGCTCTTTGAACTTGTCGAATATCAACTGCACAACATGACGTGCCTGCTCGTCCGGCTCCAACGCAACGCCTTCATTGGTTCGGACATAGCCGATCGGCGCCTGGCAGAAGTATTCGCCACGCCGCGCCTTGTTTCTGCGGCCGGCGTCGAGCCGGCCTCGCAGAACATGCAACTCCGCTTCGCTCATCGTTCCCTTGTAACATGCAGCAAAAAGCACTTGCTTTACTTTCGGATTTTTCGTATATGGGCCGCCCGGTGAAGATCACCAGGCGCCGCCGATCGCTCGGAGGCCAGGTGGGGACGGTACGCGACTTCTTCTGGCGGAAGGACGAGGCATGGATTGTGGTGCAATTGCCGTCGGGTATCAGGGCGGCGGTGCCGGCCTGCTGGACCGATGTGCCGCGAGAGGACATCCCGGCGAAGCAGGGATCGCCGCTGGTGGATCCTTCCCGTTTGCTGGAGCTGGCCCGGTACTGTCGCGAGTTGAGTACGCGCGCACGGGCCAAACCGCGCCGCAAACGGAGGAAGGCGAAGTAGCTCTCGGTCAATTGTGGTTCGCTCTTTCCCGACAAGAGCAGGTTCAGTTTGGGGGCCATTTCGCCCGCATGTTGCTCAAGGCCGCGCAGCGAGTCCTTTCTACCCCTTGCGAATCAGGACGTACATTGTGACCGCTCACAGCAAAATCACCCGCGAGCATCTTGGCCGCGACGCGATTGCATACATTCGTCAATCCGGTGCTCATCAGGTTCGCCACAACCAGGAGAGCCGCCGCCGACAGTACGCCCTGGTTGAGCGTGCCAAGTCGTTGGGGTGGCCTGCCCGGTCGATCAAGACCGTCGACGACGATCAAGGACGCACGGCGACCTGCGCCACACACCGCCACGGCTTCAAGAAGTTGATGGCCGAAGTGGGTGCCGGACAAGTGGGGATCATTCTTGCGTTGGAAGCCTCCCGGCTGGCACGATCCAATGCCGACTGGCATCGGCTGGTGGAGATCTGCGTGGTGACGAACACGTTATTGGCCGATGAAACGGCGATCTACGATCCGCGCGATCCGAACGACAGGCTTTTGCTCGGCGTGAAAGGGACGATTTCCGAAGCCGAGCTGTTTACACTCAGGCAGCGTTTGCACGAAGGGCGTTGGAACAAGGCCCGTCGCGGGGAATTGACCCGTCCGCTTCCGGTGGGATACGTGCGTCGGGAGGACGGCCAGGTGATCAAAGCCCCCGACCGTCAGGTGCAAGCTCGCCTGGAGTACGTGTTCGAGCTTTTCGGCCGGCTGCGGGTGGCCCGGCAAGTGCTCGTTCGACTGGCCGAAGAGAAGTTGAAGATGCCCACCAAGGTATGGGGAGGAGCGCGTCACGGCGAGGTGATTTGGAAAGCCCCGGATCACAACGCCCTGATTCGCATCTTGCACAACCCGACGTATGCCGGGGCATACGTCTTCGGGCAATGGGAATCCGACCCGTTTGATCGCTCGCCTACGAACGGTAGGGCGAGTGTGCACTTGCGCCCGGTGGAACAGTGGCCGGTCTGCATTCAGGACGCGTATCCGGCGTACATTTCCTGGGAGCAGTTCCTGGCCAACCAGCAGCAACTTCATGACAACTGGTACCGCGGCGATCGGCAGGGGGCGCCACGCAAAGGGTTGGCCTTGTTGCAAGGGATTGTGTTTTGCGGGCGTTGCGGTGCCCGCATGTCGGTGCGGCACTATTCGACGAAAGAAAAGCGGGCTCCGGCGTATGGTTGCTTCCACGCTTATCAGCAGTACGGCGGGAAAGGCTGCCAGTACTTCAGCGCCCGTGGCGTCGATGAGGCGATTACGGAGTTGTTCTTGGACGCGGTGAGTCCGGCGAAGGCCCCGATCGCTTTGCAGGCGTTGGAAGAGCTGGAAACGGACCACCGGGAGGCCGCCGCACAATGGGAAGTCGACCTTCGGCAAGCGGAGTACGAGGTCGCGTTAGCCCGCCGACGCTACGAAGCGGCCGACCCGGAAAACCGGCTGGTGGCCGGCCAGTTGGAGGCGACGTGGGAGCAGGCCATGCGAGAGATGAACAAGCGTCAGCGGGAATATCAGGCATTCTTGCGCCGACAGGATACGCCGCTAAGCGCCCGCGACCGCCGTTTGGTCCAAGAGCTCTCCGCCGACTTGGCGAAAGTATGGCATGCCCAGACCACCTCGATGGAAGAGCGAAAGACACTGCTTCGCTTTCTGGTCAAGCGTGTGCATCTGGACGGCGTGACTGAGACGGGAAAGATCCGTATTGAGGTCGAGTGGCACACCGGCGCCCATAGTTCGCTGCTGATCGATCGTCCGGAAATGGGTGGCTGGGCGCCGAGAACTCCCAAGGCGGTCGAAGGGCGGATCCGCGAACTCCTGGGCGATCACGATTACGAGGCCATCGCCGAAATCCTCAACCAGGAGGGTTTTCGCAACACGAAAGGATTGCCTTTCAACCGTTATAGCGTAGGTTACGTCGTCCGCACCCGCGGCTGGGGCCGCAAGGGATCAAACGGTTCTGCCGCCGAAGCGACCCGCTGACCATCCGCGGAGCGTGTCGCCATTGCACAACGCCAGTCTCCGCTCCGACGGCACCATCGGTTGCGTTGTGCGAGAACACGTCCGATGCAGCCGGCGCGTCCCTTCCGGTCGATCAACGCCCATGGATCGGGTCGCCACGGCCCCCGGCCTTTCGTCTTTCCGGCGGCGTTTTGCCGGGAGAACCGTTCGCCTCGTCGAAAACCCGCACATCCAGACCTGGGGGCATCGATTCTCGATCAATGCTTCCTATTCGGGTTGCCGTGTGCGCCTTTACCGCGCATATTTCTTTCAGAGAGCACCTTCTGAGTGCCCTGCAATCGTCTGCTCAAAGTGCAACACGTGCCTTATCAACGGGGTCACTTGGAGTCGGCCACGTAGAGGAAGTCGCTGCGTCCGGCCAGTTCGCAGAGGAGCTTCCAGGTTTCCACGTGCGTCTGGTCGTCGGTGGTGTTGCCGCTGGCGGCACGGAAGTGGACGGGCACGCCGCCGTCGTCGGTGAGCGTGAGGATGTAGACCAACTGCTTCAGGTCGGGCCGGTGGTCCTTGTTGTGGCCCCAGGTGATGGCCAGAGTGCGCCGCCCGCCGCGGGTGTCTTCTTCGGCAGCGTCCGAGTAGTTGCCGTGGAAGGTGATCGAGGTGGAGTCGTTGTGCAGTTGGTGGAGCGTGACCTCGAACTCGCGGATCGTGTGCCGGATCACGGTCAGTACGAAGGCCCCTTGTTCGCTGCGAAACAGGCAGCCCAACGCCCGGCCGACGCCGTCGTCGCTGAGCGCCTCCAACTCGTCGAGGGTCAGCCCGAGCAGGTCGGGCGCGTAGCCGGCGGCCCACTCGCCGATGCCGTACAAGGGCTCGCGCGAGATGAGCAGGTTTCGCAGCAGTACCAGCAATGCCTTGGCCGCGGGGACCTTCACGCGTTTGTCCTCCGGCGGCAGGTGCTCGTCGAGCCATTCCTCCAGACGGAGCCGCCTGATGAAGTGGTTGAGGATAGGCAGGGCGCCGATCTTCTCGGAGCGAAGGGTCCGTCGGCCCGCGCGGGCCTGTCGACCGGTACGCCTGCGTTTGCGTGGGCGGTGGCCGCGGGAACGCGTTCGCTTCGGCATGGCTTGCTCTCCTTCGCCGGACGGGAGACGGTTGGATACCTGCTTGGCGGAACTGCCAACACACGCCTTGCGTGCGAGCTCCGCGCAGGAATGAAGTGTCCGGCAAGAGAAAAAGTCAAATGGCGTGATCGCGCGTGGCGGGACTTCGGAAAAAGCCCATTGACGCAAGTCGAGTGCGACTCGACTTACGTCGAAGGCATTTTTCCTAAGTATCGAAAGAATTGCCCCGGTGTGGAAAGGTGGACATTGCCGCAACTTGCGACGCGCGAAGAATGGAAGCAGCCCGGCGGCG
>JAFGJQ010000452.1 GCA_016929015.1 Phycisphaerae bacterium
ATGGCCTGCCGTCCGCAGAACACCAGGTCATAGTCCGCCAGCTTGCGGACCGCCTGGCTGAGGATGTATCCGGTGGCCAGCGTATCGCTGCCCGCCGCCCGCCGATCCGTAATCAGGACCGCCCGGTCGGCGCCTCGAAAGAGACACTCCCGCAACACTTCGCACGCGTTGAGCGGGCCCATGGTCAGCACGGTCACCATCCCGCCGAAGCGGTCCCGGACGTCGAGGGCGGCCTCCAGCGCGTGGAGGTCTTCCGGGTTGAAGATGGCCGGCAGGGCGGCCCGGTTCACGGTGCCGTTTTCCTTCATGGCTTCGGCCGTGACGTTGGCCGTGTCCGGCACCTGTTTAACGCAGACAATCGAATGATAACCCAAGGTATTTCTCCCACTCGCTGCATGACAACGGATGGACTGCGAGAGCCGCCGAAAAAGTAGCGGACGGGTGGCGCGCCGTCAAGCCGCTTGATCGTCCTGCGCGTGCCGGATAGAGTGTCCGCGCACCAGCGGCGTCCGGTAAGCCGCCGCCGGCAACGCAGCGTCCGGGCCGTCTGCTGCGAGGGCCGAAGCATCCCGACGCCGGAGGACCCGTCATGCAAACCCTTCACGGGACAGTACTTCAGCCGCGTTCCGCCACGGAGTGCATGATCCGCGAGAATGCGTGGGTGCGGATCGACGATTGTGGCCGTATTCACGAAGTCGCCCCGGTCGGCTCGTCGACCACCGACGTGGTGGGCGATTCATTCTGCTGGATTCTGCCCGGATTCATCGACGCCCATTGCCACGTGCCGCAATGGGACCGCCGCGGGATCGACGGCCTGACCCTTTTTGACTGGCACGAGAAGGTCGTCTACCCCGCCGAGGCGCGGTTCGAGAATGCGGACTTTGCCGAGCAGATGGCCGAAGCCTTCGTCTCCGGCGTCATTGCGCTCGGGACCACCACGGTGGCGGCCTTCGGCAGCCCGTTCCCGAAATCGGTGGATCGCGTGTTCTCCGTCTTCGCCCGCCGCGGGCTGCGGGCCGTGTTCGGCATGATCCTCAACGACGCGAACTGCCCGGCGGCGTTATGCCAGCAGACGACTGCCGCGCTGGACCAGTCACGCGAGCTGGGCGCCAAGTGGCACGGCGCCGAGAACGGCCGGCTGAGCTATGCGTTTTCGCCCCGCATGCCCGTCTGCTGCAGTGAGCCCATGATGCGCGGCGCCGCCGCACTGGCGCAGATGCTCGGCTGTCACGTGCAGACGCACGTGGCGGAATCACCCGACGAGGTGCTGGCCGTCCGGGAGACCTTCCCGGACCGGCTTGATGACGTGGACGTGCTGGCGGACATGGGCCTGTTGACCGGCCGCACGCTGCTGGGGCACGGGGTGTTTCTGTCCCGCGCGCAGCGCAAGCAGGTCGCGGAGTCGGGTGCGGCCGTGGTCCACTGCCCGACAGCCAACCTTTTCCTGGAAAGCGGTCTGATGGATTACGTCGCCCACCGCTCGGCCGGCATCCGCATGGCGTTGGGCAGCGGTGTGGCCGGCGGGCCGAACCCGTTCATGCCGCAGGTGGCGGTGGACTGCCTGCAGATGGCCAAGGGGATGAAGGTCCACGCGATGCCGCGTCGGGCGTACGACGTGCCCACGCCGGCCGAAGCCTGGTGGCTGCTTACTCGCGGCGCGGCGACGGCCCTCCGCATGGACGACCGGATCGGCTCCGTCGAGCCCGGGCTGGAGGCGGACCTTCTGGTCGTTCGCCCGGAGCCCTGGCTTGCGGAACTGCCGCCCGACCAGCGCATCTCCGCGTTGCTCTACACCCTGCGCCCGCACCAGATCGAGCACGTCTTCATCGCCGGCCGCCGCGTCGGCCCGTGACTGCCGCGCCCGCAGGGTCCGCCTCGCGGACCACAACCATCGATCGAGCCGGGTTCCTGGATGGGCCCCATATGGCATCGGGCATCCCTCTCACTCGTCGACCGCGATTCTTCGGTCTGGCGATTCGGCAGAATCGTTCCGGATCATTTCCATACAAGATCCGCTTCAACGGAGAGTCCCGCCCCGTTTCATTCCCTGGTTTTCTTTGCCCCCCTTTCGCTTGTTCTGCTTCTGTCGTAGAATTTCAGCCAAGAGTCGCGTTCACCTCTTTCCCACGGGAGAACTGAATCATGAGAGCCGTTCAACTTGGATTCATGATGTTCACGCTTGGGATCGCTCTAGCCGCCGGCTGCTCCATTGAACCCGCAGGCGGAGGCGGCGGTGGCGGTGGCGGCGGGCAGTTGGACGAAACGGACGACCAGGATGACAGCCAGATCAGCGATGGCGACGGCCAGGAAAACGACAACTCCACGACGGAAAGTGGGATAGTGGCCCAGTGGGACTTTGAGCCGGTTGGCATGCTGCTTGTCGGGTCGCTCGTTCCGTCAAACGTCGCATCTCACGTGACCGCCTCGGACTTCACCAGCAGCGATGGCTCCCCGACAACCACGGCGGGCCAGGGGTTTAATTGGCTCACAGAGGGCGGCTGGACGGACGAAGGAACGTTCCTGTCATGTACCATTCAAGCGGAAGACGGCTGCGAGATCACGCTGACCTCACTGGAGTTCGAGCAAGCCTCACTTCACGAAACCGGCCCCACGACGTGGCAGTTGCGATCGAGTGCGGACGGCTTTGCCGCGGATCTGGCCACCGGCAGCGTGCCTCTGTTTCCTGACTTTGCTTCCCATGCCATCGAGCTGACCGGCATCACGGTCGGCCAGGAACCGGTCGAGTTCCGCTGGTTGGCATCCGGCGCGACCGGCCCCAACGTGGGTTGGGGGCTGGACAACGTAACGTTCAGTGGAGACGTGGTGACGACCGAGTGAGTGCAATTCGGGCGATCTCATACCCTCCACCTTTGGAACAGAGCCGGCGCATTCCGAAGCGTTGATTCTGGCAAGGTGTGCGTGGCCCGCCGCACGCGCTTCCCTTTTCGCGATCGGATGGGGCCTCGCAGGGCAAACTCCCGGTCCAGGCGTCTGCCATCCTTGCGTTGATCCGACTCGCGGAAGGGCATTCCCGCAACCGCGGGACCGAGACGGCCCCGACGCGGAGACTGTCAGATCAGTCTCACAGGCAAATGACTCGGCACCGATCCTGCGAGTCCTCCTTCTTCTCAGAAGCCAATGCGCCGGCGGTAGCCGACCAGCACCACCAGGCCGCCGAGAGTCGTCCAGGCCAAGGTGGCCGGTTCGGGCAGGGCCCGCACCTCGACCACCAGGTCGTTGTAGTCGCGATCCGATGAGCAAACGGGGAGATCTTCCCAGAACAGCAGCCACACGGCCTCGTTCGTGTCCAGGCCCGTCACGCGATAGGTTACCAGGTGGTCCAGGCCGTCGTGGTTCAACGTCCAATCAGAGGACCAGGTGTTCGTATTGTTGCCGTCGCGTCGAACCCAGCGCCACAAGTCGCCGGTCAGGTCGACCGACGCGGAACCGGTGACGTTCGTGCCGGACCCCTGAACGTCAAAGAGCAGCTCGAACCCGTTGCCCCGGTCAAACCCGAACCGCTGCGAGTGGGCCGCGTACCGCGCCTCGGCCGTGGCCGAGATCACGCCGCCCGCCCAGATCGCATCGGCCGCGGTGCCGCGACTGCCGTCCGTCACGCTCAGCACGCCCATGGGGAAAAGGAAGTCGTCCTGCCGCAGCACCTGGATGCCCGCCGCGTCGCCGTTGCCGATGAAATCCGCTCCCACCGCGGTGAACGAGCCCGAGTACAGCGACTCGATGATGGTCTCATGGCCGGCCTCACCGAACGCCGGTCCGAAAACCGGGATCGTCGCCGCGCCGGACGTGCCCACGCTCAACACCAGCCCACACACAAACACGGTCACGATGCGATACATCATCTCTCTCTCCTCGCTTGAGCCAGGCCCCGGGTCGACGCACGGCTTGCACGCGGCCGGAGGTTCCTGACGGCACACTTGGTTCGTTTGGCGAATGGCTGGAGGTGTTGGGTCTCGGCGTATCCTTCCCGCTCCAGTTACCCGAATCGTAGGCGGGGTTTTCCAGGAGTCCAGCGGGCTCGGGGATTCACGAGCGGTTTGGTGCGTCCGAGGTAACCGTCCGGTACGCCACGCGCGCCGCGTCCCGCGGAAACGAGATTATCCGCACTCTGCTCCGCGGACGTCCGGATTTCTCTTGCCCGTCCCCTATCTCCGCGAGTAAAAGCGTGTCTTGGCTTATGGGGCCTCCCGCGTCCCTGTTCGGTCCGCGGGCAACAACATCTGTTCCGGGGGAATTGCCATGAACCGAGAAACTGCCGTGTTGGCCTTCGCGATTGCGGCCGCGTGCCCGTTGTCCGCGATGGCGCAGGGGACCGGCCTGCCTCCCGGACTGACCGCGCACGTCCGACCGGTGGCCGGCGGCTTCATCGACTGGGCCGAGGGCTTCATCCTGGCCGAGGGCAAGGGAATCGCCGAGAGCCGCGACGAACAGGGCCAGCTTATGGCCCAGCGGGCGGCAACGGTGGATGCGTCGCGAAACGCACTGGCCATTGCGTTGGGCGTGCCGCTCGATGGCAAGGCGCTGGTCGGCGGCGCGGGCGATGCCCGGGTGAAGATCCAGGGCGTGATCCGCGGACACCAGGTGAAAGAGTCCGAATGGTTTCCCAACGAAACGCCGCCGCGTGCCCGGGTAGTCCTTCGTGTGCCGTTCTGGGGCGCCAAAGGGGTCGCCACCGTGTTCTACGAGAAGCAGCGGAGCGCGGCGGCTCGGCGTGCGAACCGTCTCTCCCTCATCGCGGAGGAAGTGGACGTCTCCGAAGCCGTGCTGATCATCGATGCCCGCGGTTTGAAAACCGCCCCCTGCCTTTTCCCGGTCGTGACCGATGAACAAGGACGCGTCGTCTACGACGTTTCCCGAATTGCCCGCGATGGCCGTGATCGCGGCCCGGTCGTCCGTTACGTCGAATCGCGATTGACTCTCCAGGAGCTGTCCGCCTTGTTCGAGGGGCCGGCCCTCCAGCCGCGGCTGGCCTCCCACCAGCCGGTTGATCCGCCGGCGGCGACCACCGCCAGCCGGCCGACCTCCGCGCCCGCCACCCAGCCGGGCACACCGGACGCTTCCACCAAACGCCAGCGCAAGCGAATCGTGGTGAAAGCGGCAGACGCCGGCGCCGCCTCTGGCACGCAGATCGTGCTGACGACCGAAGACGCCGAGGCCTTGCGGCAGACGCCGGAAGGTGCGAGCCTGTTGCGCAGCGGTCGCGTGGTCGTCGTGGTGGATTCAGCCGCCGCGGGCATCGAAGGTCGCGGACCAACCGCGGAAGACGAAACGCAGATCGCCCGGGCGATTCCGTGAACCGGTCCGAACCAGACCATCCGGCATATTCCCTCCAGGATCGTCCGGTGCTCTCCGCGCGGCAGAGTCGCCTGATCGGCTGGCTTCTGCCGGTTGTGCTGGCGGCGGGGGGCGCTGCGCTGGAACGGTCCGGCGTTCTCGATCGGCTCGAAAACGAAAGCCTGGATTGGCGGTTCCGCCTGCGCGGGACGTGCGAGCCCCGGCAGGACATCGTGACGGTGGAAGTGGATCGGGCCAGCCGCGGATCGCTGTCGGCCGGCGACCGAGTGTTCCAACTGCGCCGGTTTCTGCCCGCCGCAATCGAAAACCTCTCCCGAGCCGGCGCGGCCGTGATCGGCTTGGACATCGTTCTCGAAGGGGAAGGCGATCCGGCCACGGATGCCCTCGTGGCGCAGGCCATCGCGGATTCAACCACCCCCGTCGTTCTCGCCGTTGCCCATACGGACGGCGGCGTCAAGCGGCCGGCCGCTCGATTTCGCGAAGCGGGGGCCGACGAAGGCGTGATCAACGTCAGCGAGGATGCCGACGGCGTTCTGCGGCGTTTGCCCCCGACACTCCATCTCACCGTGCCCGAGCCCGACGGCACGCTGGTCCAGGTGCCGCATTTCCCGCTGGTCGTCGCGTGGTACGCCGTTCCGGAGGATCAGGCGGGCGAGACGGTCCGGCTGGATGCGGACGGTGCCTGCGTCGGCCCGCACCGCCTTCGCGCCGGCGAATGGGTGGACTTCCACGCGACCCGCGACAGCGGCTGGGTCCGTCTGCCCCTGGCCGACGTCGTGAACGGGTCGTTTGATCCGGCCTGGGTGAAAGACGCCGTCGTGCTGGTGGGCGAGTCTCGCTCCATCGCCGACACATTCACACTGCCACTCGGCGGCACCTTGACGCCAGGCGTGTATTACCACGCCTCGGTGATCGCCCAGATTCTCGACGAGCGGCACCTTCGGTCCGTGCCGGCCGGTCCGTGGTCTCGCGCGGCCCTGGTGGGCGGTCTCGGTCTGGTGGCCGGCTGGTTCGCCTGGAACCCCCGGCGATGGTGGGAGCTGCAGCACGGGACGGCCGTTCTCGCCGCCTACATTACGGTGGGCGTACTTGTCTTCCTGGGCGGCTGGATCCTGCTGTCGGTGACGGCCTTTCGGCGTGCGGTGGTGCTCCCCCTGGCCGGTCCCTTGCTGGTCATGGCCTTGACCATGGCGGCGGGCCTGGCCGTGCAGTGGGTGGTGATGAGCGCCAACGCGCGCCGCCTGGCCGAGCGGGCCCGGCGCATTGAGACGCTGTTCGGCCAGAGCGTTTCCCAAAGCGTGCTGGACGCGCTGAAGGCGGACCCCGGCAGCATCCTCGATACGCACGTGCGGGAGGTGACCGTTCTCTTCTGCGACATCCGGGGCTACACCGCAACCAGCGCGACCCTTTCGCCGCTGGAAACCGCCCGGATGCTCAACGAGTACTTCACTGACGTGTCCGACGCCATCTTTGAGCACGACGGGTTCATCGACAAATTCGTGGGTGACGAGGTGATGGCGGTTTATTCCGTTCCGCTTGAGCAGCCGGACCACGTGGCCCGGGCCGTGCGAACGGGCGTGGCGATCAAGCAGCGTGTGAAGCGACTGAACGAGCGTCGCGCGGCTCGCGGCGAGCCGCCGCTGGCCTGTGGCATTGGTATTCACACGGGCCCCGCTGCGGCCGGACACATCGGGTCCAGCCGACGGTCGAACTATACCGTGGTGGGTGATACGGTAAACGTTGCGGCCCGAATCCAGCAGGTGGCGCGCCGCGGCGAGCTGTTGGTCAGCCGTGCCGTCTACGATCGGCTTCCTGGCGGCGTGCAGGCCGTCCCGTGGGAGACCGTGGAGCTGCGCGGGAGCGCCGCCTCTCACGACTTGTACGAGATTGTGACGTCGTAGGGTCCGCCTGCGACGAGTGCGTCTGCGGAGTCCCCCATGAGCAAGCCAACCGTTCACCTCATCTGTAACGCCCATCTCGATCCCGTCTGGCAATGGCAATGGGAAGAAGGGTGTGCCACGGCGCTGTCCACGTTCGGAGTCGCCGTGCAACTGCTGCACGAGCATCCGACGTTCGTCTTCAACCACAATGAGGCGGTCCTGTACCGCTGGGTACAGCAGTACGATCCGACACTGTTTGGCGAAATCCAGCGTGTGGTCGCCGCCGGCCGCTGGTGCATCGCCGGCGGCTGGTTCCTCCAGCCCGACGTGAACCTGCCGGGCCTGGAATCACTGATTCGGCACGTCGCGCAAGGGCGGCGATTCTTCGCGGAGCATTTCAATGTTCGGCCGCGCGTGGCCTGCAACTTCGACTCGTTCGGCCACGGCGGCGGCCTGCCCCAGGTGCTGCGGCAGTGCAGATACAAGATGTACATTCACCTGCGCCCCGGGCCGGAGGACCTGGACCTCCCGGCCGACCTGTACCGCTGGCGCGGCGTGGACGGCTCCGAGGTGGCGGCACTGCGGATCGTCATCGGCTACTACCACACCGAACGTGACAACATTGAGCAGCGCCTCGGCGAGGGCGTGGAGATGGCCCTGCGCCTGAATCGCGACGTGCCCGTGTTCTGGGGTCTGGGCGATCACGGCGGCGGCGCCACCCGTGAGGACCTCGCCCGGATCGACAGCTTCATCGCGAGTGAAGGACGTGTGGACATCGAGCACAGCACGACCGAGCGTCTGTACGAGGCCCTGCGAGAGGATGCGGCCGTCGCCCCCATCGTGGAGGGCGACCTTCAGCGCGTCAACACCGGCTGCTACACGTCCTTGTCCCGCATCAAGCGCCGCGCACGCCGCGGGGCCGCGCAGCTCGTGCAGGCGGAAGCCCTCTGCGCCGCCGCCTGGTGGACGCGGAACGCCGCCTATCCCGCGGACGCCCTCGACGAAGCCTGGCGGGCCCACCTGTTCAACGATTTTCACGACATCCTGCCCGGCAGTTGCACCGCCTCGGCCGAGCAGGATGCCCTGGATCTCTATGGGCATGGATCGGAGATCCTGCGCCGCGTCCGGCTGGGCTCGGCCGTGGCGATTGCAGCGGGGGAAAACCCGAACCCGACCCTGCCCGTGGTGGTCCAGAATGCCAACCCGGCGGCCTCTCGCGTTCCTGTGGAGTTCGAGTGCATGGTGGATCACCGGCCGCTATGGACGGGCGCCTGGCACGTTCGCCTGTTCTCCCTCGACGGGCGTGAAGTGGCCTGCCAGGAGGAGCAGGCCGAAGCGCTTCTGCCCTTCAACGGCTGGCGGCGGAAGGTTTGTTTCATCGACGATCTGCCGGCCATCGGCGGCGCGCACTATTACGTCGAGGTGAAGCCCGGCCCGCCGCCCGCGCCGCCGGCGCCGGCGTCCATGCCGCAGTTCGATGACAAGGGCATTCTGAGCGACCTGTTGCCTCGGCTGCTCGTCGTCGCCGATCCCGGCGATGCCTGGGGCTATCAGGTCCGGCAATACCGGGATGTCGTCGGTCAGTTTCAGTCTGTGGGTCCCGCGCGTGTCGTCGAATCCGGTCCGATTCGAACCATTCACGAGTCCGTCCTGACTTGTGGCCGGAGCCGTATCGTTGTGCACACCGTCGCCTATCGCGACTGGCCCGCTGCGGAGCTGCGCCTCCGCGTGCATTGGAACGAGGAGCGCAGCCTGCTGAAAGTCGCGTTCCCCACGCGGCTGCACGCGGACAGGGTTCGCGCCGAAATCGCCGGCGGCATGATTCAGCGCCCGGCCGACGGCCAGGAGCACGTGCATGGCCGCTGGCTCATGCTCGAAGGAGAGGTGGCCGGCAAGCCTGCGGCCGTCGGCATCGTCAACAACGGCCAGCACGGCTTCGACGTCTTGAACGGCGAAATCCGCCTGTCCGTGTTGCGTTCAGCCGCGTATTGCCACGAACGCAACTTCCCCCTGGACGAATCCCGCGCCTGGCGCTTCATGGATCAGGGTGTCCACGACGTGCGCCTGCTCCTCACGACCGGTGACCCGGACACCGTTCTCGGCCGGCTCCCCGGGCTGACGGACTGGCTCGACGCGCCGCCGGTGGCCCTCGCCCATTTGCCGATCAAGGTTGCGGCTGAGACGTCGCGACACGAGATTCTCTCCGTCACGCCCGAGACCGTGCGCCTGACGGCCTGCAAGCGTTCCGACGACGGAACGGCGCTGGTTGTTCGCCTGCACGAAACCGTCGGCCGCCCGGTGGAGGCTGTCGTTCAACTGGCGGCTCCGCCCAAACACATCCGCCGGTCGCTGCGTGCGTTCGAATTTGCCACGCTCCGCATCGAACGGGACGGCGCCTGGCGCGACGTGCCGGCCATCGAGGAAACGTGATTCCACTCAATCACGCCGCAGATCTAACGCGCCTACCATCGCCATTTCGAACGCGGTGGCGTAGTACGTCTCCACGCTCGGCGGCGGTGCCGCATCACGTTTCTCGTCGGCTACCATCCTGCGGAACGCCGCGCCAAACGTCTCCATGCTTGCCGCCACGTCCGCGCCGCGAACCGTCTCGGCGGCCCAGATCAGATAATGAACGTAATCGTTCAATCCCCGTGCAAACTCCCGCTGCGAGCGCAGCGGCGCCAGCACAGCCTCCCACCGCTCGCAGGCCGCCCGAATCTCCGCGCGAAAACGCGGAAACGCACGGTTCCGCACCACTGCCCGGTCATAGATGGGGAACAACCGCGGGTTGAAGAAGTGCAGGAACTTCGATACCGCCATGGCCGACACGTTTCCGGCGGGAAGCCGTTTCACGCCGCTCATGGCCTTGAGGCAGCCCCACACCACCCCCACGTCGCGACCGGCGGCGAGGGCGGGAAGATCGAGCGCTTCCCGGCCACAGGCCCGGCAGGGCGGCGACTCAAGCACGCGATGGATCCGCGCTGCCGACCAGCCTTCTCCGTTGCGGAAAATCTGCCAATACCCGCGCAGCGTGGCATGGATCTCGTGCATGGCCTGCTCATCGCCGCCGCCGGGCGGAAACGCGGAGGCCGCCAGGCCGTAGAGCCGGGCCTTCTCGCTGACCCACCAGCCGCGGGTCTTCCGCCGACGGGCGTACGCCGCCAGGGCCTCGTCGATGCCGCCTGGCTGAAAGAAACGGGCAATACCGATCATAACGCCGGACTCTAGCAGGAGGGTACCGCGGGAACAACGAGGGGCACGGGCTACGCGTGCACCGGCGCCGGAACGTTGGCGCCCCGGGGCAGGCCGGCCAGCATCCAGGCAACCTTGTGTGCCATCATCACAAAGTACCGCAGTGAGTGCCGGCCGGGCCAGAGCTCGGCCGCAGCCAGCGAATCCAGGAAGTCGGCCGGACCCGTGAACGGCCGCATCATCTGGAAGCATGGGGCCAGCGTCCCGACCAGGTGCGTGTCCGCCCCGACGTACGAAATCAGCCCCCTGTCCTGCGCATAACGCCGCGCCCGGCGGTCCGGGCTGCGGCGCAGGTTCTGGGCATTGTTGACCTCGACCGCGTCGATCACGTCCGCAATGAGGTCCAGATGGTCCCGAAGCCCACAGGAAAACGCCCGGACAAACGGATGCGGTACCAGCACCAGGCCACCCTGCTCCCGAATGGCCAGCGCCGTTTCCCGGACCCCCATCCCCGGCGGAATGCACTCCTGCAGAAACAGCCCGATCAGATGCCCCTCCCGCGTGGAAATCTCTTCGCCGATAATCACTTCCGCGTCCGTCATCTCGCGAAAACGGACGGCACCGTCGATCGTGTCATGATCCGTGACGGCCACGCATCCGATCCGCTCATTCAGCGCGGACCACGCCAGCGCCTCCAGCGACACGTCGCAGTCGGACGAGTACTCCGTATGGACGTGAATGACGGTCTTGATTGGCCGCATCGCTTCTGCTTCCCCACAGGGCTCGTTTGCCTTACTCCACTGTAGGGCGCCCGCGGCGCGATCTCAAACCCGATAACGCCCCGTTTTCCGGTTGGGAAAAGGACGATCGGCGGTCGACGGACCGTCGCCTCCTCATCCGGCGTTCGCAATCGTCGTCCGTTCTTGTCCCCGACACACCCCTCCCGGGGGTAACGCAAATGTAACGACCGGCCGGAAACGGCCTGTTATGCAGGACAGCGTTGCACGAAGATGTACACACGCTGCCGGAGGACTCATACTCGTGTTCCGTCCCTCGCTGGCGCAGGATCTCGCGGCTGCTGAACAAGGAGACTGCCTGTGGCTCATGCTTTCTTCACTGCATTGGTCGGATTCGCGGTGTGCTTCAATGCTCTGGAACCAGTCCCGGCAACTCGGCCAACGCGGCTGGAACGCGTCGAGCAGCTCCAGAACGACGCGGCTGTCCGCCGTCTATGCCGGCCGGATTCCGGAATCGAAATCACGCTTGGACCCGGCCAATCGGGGCGGTTGGTCTTCGAGGAGAACGATGCGGGTGTCACGGAGATGCTGTTCTGGTTCGAGGGAACGAAGATCGAAGTCTGGTACGGTTGCGGCGGCGACGATTGGTCGTCCACGTTTCTCACGCCGTCACGCCGGGCGGACACCCGGGTCATCTCCGCCGCCGGCAGGACCGGCCTGCTGGAGTGCACGGCCGAGTGGCTCGAGGCGGACAAGCACGCAAGGGTTCGTTTTGAGTCGAAGCGCGTTTCCCAAGAGGAAGTGAACCGGCGGAACACCGAACGCACCAAACGCCGCCTCCAGGAGATGCGAAAAACGCTCACCTGGAGCACCGACAAGGACAGTCCACGGATCGAGATCCTGATGGACGATCCGGACCATCCCAGGCTCGTCGAGTTGCGGACGCGATACAGGCTCGATGACGTGGTGGCGGGCGCATCCGACGACTACGACCGGCTGCGCCGCATCGTGAAATGGACGCACGACCGCTGGGAGCACCACGGGGACAACGTGCCCTCGCAGCCGGACCCGCTGACGATTCTCGACGAAGCCGCGGCGGGCAGGCGGTTTCGCTGCGTGGAATACGCCAAGGTGGCCGCCGCCTGCGCGCGGGCGCTCGGCATGCCGTCGCGCGTTCTCAGCCTGAAGCGAGCGGACGTGGAGACTGCCGCGTCCGGGGCCGGGCATCTGGTGGCCGAGGTGTGGGTGGAGCCGCAGAAGAAATGGGTCTTTGCGGACCCGCAGTGGGACGTCATCCCTGAGTGCGACGGCCTGCCGCTCAACGCGGTCGAGTTCCAGGCCGCCTTTGCCCGGAACGACCCCGGGCTGACCCTCCGCACGTCCTCCGACCTGAAACGGGATTCGTACCTCCGGTGGGTGATCCCGTATCTGTACTACTTCGATTTCAACCTGGATCAGAGTTTCTTCGCGACGTCAGCCGCAACCACGCAGGAGGCCGAAACGGAACGCCGGTCACCCCGTAACGGGAAGATCATGCTCGTCCCCGCCGGCGCACCGGAGCCAAAGGTCTTTCAGCAGACCAACCCGATCCGAAACTGCCGCTACATTTCCGACCCGAAGCCGTTCTATCCCGAGATGAACGTCCCCACCGCGCCCACGGGCTTACGTGCCGGTGAAGTAACCCGACAGGAAGAGGGACGTGATGGCCGTCCAGAATGAGGCGAGGAAACTGGCGATCGCCATGCGCACTTCGGGGCCGACCAGCCAACCTCCGATGTCCAGGTTCGCCAGCCCCACGAACATCAGCTTGGGTGCCCATCCGACCAGAGAAGTCATCATGAGAGTGCCTCCCGCCCGTGGTTGCCCCACGGGCGGCGGGATTATACGTCGGTCCGAGTGTCCGCGAAACACTTTGCCTGCCCTGACCGGCGGGCCGGCCTCGGG
>JAFGJQ010000453.1 GCA_016929015.1 Phycisphaerae bacterium
GACGATGCCCACCTGGGGAATCTTCGCCCACTTGCCGTTCAGCGGGGCGTACCCAAGGCCGTCTTCGCCGATGACCGAACCGGCGTGAATGGTGACTCGATCGCCCAGCCGGCACCCGTCATAGATGACCACGTTCGGAAAAAGCACCACGTCGCGGCCGAGGACCGCGCGGTCCGCCACGTAACAGCCCGGATAGATCGTCGCGTTATCGCCGATCACAACGTCCGCGCCGATCGTCGCACCCGGCCCGATGTTGGCGTTCGCGCCGATGCGGGCGCTGTCCGCCACGAACGCCTTCGGACTGACCCCCCAACGCGGATGCACGCGATAGCCGTGGATGCGCACGATCGACAACGTCAGGGCGGCATAAGCGTCATCGCAGACCAGCATGGGCACAGTGCCGAGACCCGCCATCTCCGGGCCGACAATCATGGCCGACGCCCGCGTCCCCGATGCCATGTCGCGGTATTTCGGATTGGTCAGAAACGTCAGTTCGCCGGGACCGGCTTCGTCCAGCGTGTTGACGGCGCGGACGCTCGTCGCGTGGTCGCCTTCGACACGGTTCGAAAGGCCCTTGTCCCGAAGAAAACCGGAGAGTTCCGCTAGCGTCACTGCTGGCAAATCAAAGCTCACAAGCCGGGAGGTTGTCTGTTCCAGGCAGCAGTCTAGGTCACCCCGCCGATCCGGTCAATCCGCCCCGGTGTCTGAGCTTCGTACTATTGCTTCAACGCCAGCAGCCGCACCTGCCACGCCCCCAGGTCAACACCGTTCGACACGTCTTTCACCGTTGACCCGTCAATGTAGTCCACGCCCTCCTGCATCCGCACGCCGCCCGATGCCAGAAGGCTGACCCGCTGCGCCCGAGGCGTCACGTTCACAACCCCCACCCAAACCCGGCCGTCCGCCGATCGCGCGGATCGGCAGAAGACACCCTCACCCGAACCCGTCACGCGCACCGGCGGCTGATCCGGCAACCCGCCGGCAAGCCGTTCCAGGCACCCGACCACCGACTCACGCTCCGGCAGCGGCCCCGCCTGCGCCCGGCCGAAACGAAGAATCGCCTCCAGGCGAGGCTCCCCATCCGCCGGGAGCTTCACTTCGCAGGCCAGCGCATACCGTGCCGTCCGCTCCGGCGGCGTCGTGCGCGGCAGCAGGTCAAACCGCACGTTCGCGTCGAAAAGCTCTTGCGCCAACCGCCCAAATGCCGGCGACCAGCGATTCGGATCGGCCGCGTCCAGCACATCCTCGCCCACGAGCAGCGCAACCGGGCACTCCGCGGCGAACGTACGGACGATCGGGTCAAAGTACAGGAGATCCAGCGCCGTATGGGCGACGGCCTCCACGACGGCCGGTGCCGCCGCCAGGCTCGCGTGCGGACTGATTGACCCGTCGCGCAGATCACGCCAGCCTTCCAGAAGCCCCAGTCGCTGCCCGTCCAAAGCGTGCACCCACATCGCCGCCCGAACCTGGTCCGCCGCGGCCGACGCGTTGGACCGCGCCTCCGGCACGGCCCATCCGTTGACCCACGGACCGCACCCGCCTGTAACACCACGATACAGTGAGCGCCGGGCAAGCGATTCGCCCCACGTCTCCCCATGTGGCGGGTCCATCAGCACGATTTCGGCAGTCCGGCCCGGCCCGGCCATCCAATCGCGGAGCACGCACGGCCGCAGGCAGGAAACATCGGTCGGGGCCGGACTCTCGGTCTCCGACTCGTTCGCGTCGTCCACGCGAACCACAGCCAACCGCAGCGCCGCCGCGTGATCGACCAGCGACCGCCACGCCTCTGCCGACAGATACGGCCGATCCGCCCGCGCGACTACTTTGAACCCGGAGGCGGCCAGCAGATCGGCATCCGCGTACCAGTCATCCAGTTGCGTCATCGTGGACCGATCCACGAACCCGAACAACGCCGGCGCCGGGTCGGACAAAGCCGCGTCCAGCCTTACGGCCTGACGATGTGGGAGAAACCCGCTGCGATGCGGAGCGTTTTGCACGCGGGCCGGCGCCGCCCGGAGCCAGTCCAGCACCTCGCGGACCTGCGCATCACGCAGGGCGACACTGCCCGCGCGGCGAAGCGCTATCTCCCGCTCCAGGATCCGCACGGTCTTGATTGCACACGCCAGCGTGGCCCGGCCGTACGGATCGTCCGACCAGCCGAAGTGCAGAGAGTCCAGAATGTCGTTGGGGTCGGCGAGTCGGTCCAATTGCTGCCCGACGGCGGTCACTTCGCGCGTCAGTTGCAGAAGGGCCGGATCAATCTCCTCGGCGTGGGCCGGGCAGCAGGCGAACACCGCGAAGAGCAGTGCCGTCCCGGCGCTGCGTGCAATTGCGCGGCAACCGATCACCGCCATGGCGCCCACCATCGTTTCTTCTCCTTGCGGGAGACGAACCGGCTGGCTTCCATGACTTCCAGCGTGGGCAGCTTGGCCCTCAGCTCGATCAGCCGCTCGCGCGAAAACTCCTGGGGGTAATCGCGCCGCCGCTGCCGGGAGGATTCGTGGAAGAACGCCCTGTCCGGCGGAAGATCGTTGTCCGCCGCGTAGAACTTGAGCGCTTCTTCCAGGCATTGGGCCGCCTCGTAGCCCAGCAGCCGCATGTCCTGCTTGTCCTCCACGCGTGCGGCGGCCTCGCTGATCATCCGGAACAGCAGGATCCATTGGGCCACGTCAATGATTCGCGAAGCATGATGCGAAGCGTTCACGCGTACCCCGATGCCGGCCGTCTGCTGGGCCTGCACGCTCAGCAGGTCCCCTTCCACGGCGAAGATGTAGTCCTGCCAATGGCTGCACGCGCCGCATTGGGTGGGAACGGTCAGGAGGACCCGGTTCGTCTCCGGCGTGGGCCGCGCGTCGTCCCCGTGCAGCGGGCCCTTCCCACACTTCGGGCAGGGCGTCGCCATCAAGTACATGTACGCTTCCGCCAAGCTGTGCGCCGGCAACGGGTCAGCAGTCATTCCACGCACAATCCGAAATGTCCCGCGGCGTCCGCTCGCGGACCCGCGAACCGGAACAGACCTACGGGTTCGCGCCCATCACTTGTGAGGCGAATTGCTGCGCCGCGGCGGTCATCCGCTCCACCGCCGCCGCGTCTGTCAGCTCACCACTTTCGAGGCCGTCGGCGACACCCTCGAAGGCGTCGACCATGTCCCGCAGCGCGTTGACGAAGTCCGTCGTCTTGTCCTCTTCCGGCAGATCCGGGATTCGCACGAGCCACCGATCTCCCGCCCGCTCGAAAAAGACGTCCCGCCCGCCGCGCTTGGCCGTCGCCCGGTCCGCGTCCAACATGCGAATGTCGGTAATCTCATCCGCCGACCCGGCGAGGGCACCGACGATCTGCTCGCGAGTCAGCTTCGCGACGCCCGCCGATTGCGGGGCCGTCTCAGACCCGTCGCTGATCTCCTGCAGCACGTCGGCGAGGTCTTGCATCGGTCCCATGATGGCCTGCACACGGGCCTGCTGGTCCGACACCACGAACCGATCCAACTGCCCCGGCCCCGCATCCGCAATCGCCTGGCACAGCTCCCGGATGACCGCTTCATCCTCTGCCGACGGCGGCGTGCCTGCCGCATCCGTAATCTGCGGCGGCTCCATTCCCCCCGCCTCCGCCTCCGCCGGGGTCGCGGGCTGGTCCACGGGCGCCTCCTCGGCGCCTTCATCCTGCGACGCCTCAACCGGTGCCCCCGGCTCGTACACCACGATCTGCGCGCTGCCGTCCGGCGTCTTCGTTCTGTACGCCCCGACGGGCGTAGGAAGCAGCGGCTGCTCATCCGTACCGAGGTTCGTCGGGTACCGGTCCGCCGGCGTGCGCTCCCGGCATCCCGCCGCCACGACTGCCACCGCCACCAGGAACCCCCACCAACCGACTCGACTCCAGCGTGTATGCATGGACCGCCTCTCTGATCGTTGCCTACCGGGCCAACAACGGGCTAGAGTAGCCCCGCACGCACGCACGGTCAATCCGGGCCACCGGCCGACGGAACGCCGCGCTCGCGTCAGGCACCGGCCTCCGGACCCCGACCGCCGCCCCGCTTCAACTCGTGAATCTGATCCCGCAGGCGGGCTGCCAACTCGTACTTCTCGGTCTGGACGGCTCGCTGCAACATGCCTTCCAGGACCTCCAGCTCTCCCATCGGGCGACGGGATTCGATCTGCCGCCGCAACTCCGTCAACACCGTGAGCGAACGGCTGCGCTCATACTGAAACGTCTCGTCGTTCACGGGCTCCAGGGCCTCCACCGCCGCAATCGCCGTGTCCAGGCACGCCATCGCGCCGTCCGCGTCACTCGCCGCCAGCTTCAGCATCGCCTGCGCCGCCCCGTGCATCCGCAGAATGTACGGCCACCACCGTTCGAGATGGTTGCGGTCCTCCTCTCGGGCCGCCACAGAATGTACGAAGCGAAACAACCGCATGTTCCGCTCCGTGTCCGCCACCACGCGTGCATAATCACCGAGCTGGTGGAGCACCACGTACCGCTGGTACACCATGGTGCCCTCCTCGAACAACTCCCGGGCCTGCGCCGCATCCAGGCGAAACGCCGGGTCCGCCGACGCCAGTGATTCGAAGTGATCCAGCGCAAACGGGCAACCGTACGGTTGCGTGCCGTCCGGCCGGCCGTCACAATCGAACTGCAGAATCCCATGGTAGCCGTGGACGTAGACACGGATCTGGACCCGCTTGCGGCCGTCATCGCACGTGACCAGCCGGACGTTGTTTTCCGGGTCCCACGGCCACTCCCGCAGGATGCGTGAAAGATCGTCGCTCACGTCTGGATTGTACCCCGTCAGAGCACGAAGGTCCGCCGCCGGATGGGCCCCACGCCCACCGCGCCGTAGTCGGTCGTCCCGGACTCGCCGTCCCCGTATACTAGCAGAAACGTCAGGCCGTGCCCCCGTCAGGTAAAGATTGGCACGGATACGTAGAGGGTGCAAAGCCCCCGGGAACGACCGGAGGATCCCCCATGCGTGCAGGAATCAAGCTGGACATCGGGTTTGACACGCATCCGGACTATCGCCGTCTGTTCGGTGATGCCGACATCTGTGCGTTCCTGCGTGCCCGGGGCGTTCAGGCCGTGGAGTCTCCGGTGGAGCCGGACACGGATGCCGCACGCGTTGCCGCGCACATCCGACGCTGCGTGGAGGCCGGACTGCGGCTGTCCCTGCATCCGTACACGGAGGGCACGGAGTTCAACCCCGCGCTCTTTCACGATCACCCGGACAACCCCTGCCGCCGGATGCACGAGCGCTTCCTCCAATGGGCCGCCGACGCGGCGGCACAGCAGGCGGCCCGCACCATCGTCAACATTCACTCCGCCGCCGGCGCCGCCGACGCCCGACGCGATGACCTCATAGACAGTTCCATCGAGTTCTTCCGCTGGGCCGCCGACTGGTGCGCTCGCAATGCACCAACCGTCCGTGTCGTCGCGGAGCTGCAGATCCACGACGCACGCGGCACCATGCAGCGGATCGGGGCACGGTACGACGAGTTGCTCCACGTGGCCTGCAACGCCGACATCGGCATCTGCTGGGACGTAGGGCACGCCTTCATGAATGCACGGCGGTTCGGGTGGCCGCTCGACCCGCCGCCCGCCTTCCTCAACCGGGTCGCACACGTGCATTGCCACGACGTGAATGAAGAGGACCATGAGCCGCTTATTCACGGCAACGTCCCCTGGCGACGCCAACTGGCGGACCTGGCCGACGCGGGGTTCGAGGGCACCGTGATCCTCGAAGTCACCCCCAAACGGTTCCTCCCCGCAGGCGGGCTGCCCGTGCTGGAGCAGTCACTTGCCGCTTTGCAGCACTGGCAGGAGCGCTGACTTCGCCGTCGCCCGCCAAGGCCGACCACACCCCATCGCCGCGCGATCCAGACACCCGCACCCTCTTTGACAAGAAAAAACACCCTTTCCTGACCGAAAAAACGTATGATTGGATTGCGGTGGTCAGCACTTGTAGCGGAGCACGGCTTCAGCACGGTGCAGCCCGGGGACGAGGATCTGCAAATGCAGCGCCCGGCACGCGATGCCGGCACCCCGCACGTGTCGGATTTGGTCGAACCATTCCAAATCTCACTCGGGATTCTCCTGGGCCGACCGAAACCCATGGTGTATCTGGTTGGGTAGAAGGATGCAGATGTCCGCGACAAGCCATGAAGCCCGGACCCCCGGAAGGCGGTTTCACCTTATGACGACAACACGATGGGCCCGGATCGATTCCCCTGCACGGTGCTCACGGGTTTCCCGGTTGGTTCCGTGCGTCGCTCTCGTCGGCCTGTGCCTGGCCCGGGGGCCGGCGCTGGCGCAGCCCAGTCCCGCGTGGCTGCCGATTCATCCAACGACCGATAACCCTGACGAAGGCACGCCGACACCCGCCACGCAGCCGGCCGAACCTGCC
>JAFGJQ010000454.1 GCA_016929015.1 Phycisphaerae bacterium
GGGGCAATCGCATCGGCGATGGCGCGGGCCGAGCCTATTCTGAATACCGAACGTGGTCACGGTCAGCATGGTGCCCGACCCCAGGGCGAACGTTTCAGTCACGCTTTAGGAGGATGAGTTACATGCGCAAGACGTTTGGAACGTGGACGGGTGTGGCGGTATTGGCCGTGCTCATGGCGACGATGGTCGGCTGCGGCGGCAAGGAACGAGCCGTAGTGACCCTTCAGTACACGCTGAACGCCTCCAAGGGGCTGCCCGCGGGATTGGAATCGGTGGACATTGCCCCGGCCGAACTGGGGCCGGCCACGGATGAGAAATGGTCGGACATGACGGCCGACCTGCTGCAGTCTCTGATTGAGCAGTCCAAGGAGAAGTATGGAGTCCAGTTGCGGGTGGCGGCTCGGGAAGAGACCAAGAAGGTCATGCAGGAGGCGGACCTGAACGCGGCCGGTCTGACACAGGCCGTCGCCAGCGGCGCCCCGCCGAAGCTGATGGGCATCCAGGCCGTTATCACGAGCAAGGTGAACATCAAGGAAGAAGTGGCTCACGGCAAGAAGACGTCGATGTCCGGGATGGGGGCGTTTGCCCACGCCTGGCGTTACGGCGGTGGCGGCGGCGGCAGCATGGACACGCGGGAAGTGGACAAGGTGAAGAAGAACGTGGAGGCCCAGGCCACGTTCCAGTTGGTGGACATCAAGACGGGTGAGACGTGGGCCCTGCACGGGGACAAGCTGACCTCGACGGAGGAGACGGACCCGAGCTTCTTCTTCGGCAGCGGCGAGGGCGAAGCGGGCCTGACCCCGACGGACCGAATCGCGGGCACGCTGATCGAGCGGGTGGCCCGAGAGTTCCTCTCGAAGCTCATGCCGTGCCAGGTGACGATGGAGATCGAGGTGGAGTCCAGCGGCAACAAGGCGTGCGCCCACGGCGTGGCCCTGATGCGAGCGGACGAGTATGCCGAGGCGCTGTCGAGCTTCAAGGCGGCGATCGCCGAGGATGCGGCGGACCACAAGGCACTCTTCGCGGCCGGCGTGGCCTGTGAGGCCATGGGGCACTACGAAGACGCCCTGGGCTACTACAAGAAGGCGGTCGTGTTGGCGGATGAACCCCAGTACATTGCGGCCAAGAAGCGGCTGGACGCCAACATGGCTCGGATTCGCAAGCAGGGCTAACCGCGGCGGGGCTGCGGTGTCATACGGGTAACGGCCGAGGAAGCCGGCGGGGCGTATCTCCCCCGAAACCTGCCGTTGCCCTCGATGCAGGTAAACACAAACCAAATGCACAGGAGGAGTTTCGCATGGTACGCATGTTGAGGAGTGCGTTGCTGCTGGGCATCGCCGTGGGTCTGGCGTTGCCGCTGACGGCGCAGGCCCAGGCGGTTTCGGACGCGCAGAACAAGTTGCTGGCCAAGCGGGCGGCGGAGGCGGACGCCTATCGCAAGCTGGCCGAGACCATCCAGGGGCTGCATGTCAGGTCGGACACGCTGGTGCGGGACTTCGTGACGGAGAGTGACGTGATCCGGGCTGAGTTGGATACGTTCATTCGCGGCACCCGGTTCGGCACGCCGCGCTGGTACGACGACCTGTCGTGCGAGATCGACGCGGAGATCACCGTGGCGACACTGATCACGCACCTGAAGGAACTGCATACGCGTCACTACCACGGTGACCGGATCAAGGGCACGGACTTCGAGCAGATCAAGCAGGAGATCAAGAAGGACGTGATCAAGGTGACGGGCACGGGAGCGCCGCGGCCGGACGTTCCGCCGCTGTCCGACGAGCTCGCGCAGGGGCTGGAGGCGGTCGACATGGACACGCTGCCCACGCCGCCTTTGCCGCCGTTGTGGAAGGAGATCGGAGCGCAGGGTCGCCTGATGGCCAAGCGGGCGGCCGAGCTGGACGCCATGCGCAAGCTGCTGGAGCGGATCAAGGGCCTGCGGATCACTTCGGACACGCAGGTTCGGGATTTCGTGACGGAGTGGGACGTGGTCAGCACGCAGGCGGCGGGCTACCTGAAGGGCGCCAGCCAGTCCCGGCCCGAGTACTACCACAGCGATGAGCCCATCGTGGAGGTGACCTACTCGATTCCGGTGGAGCAGGTGATCACCACGATCAAGGAGATTCACACGCGGCACTACCAGGGCGATCGGGTGACCGGCACGGACATTGTGAATGTCAAGAACCTGATCAAGGGCGACACCTTTGAGGCAACCGGCATGGGCGTCGCACCGCCCCAGTACATCAAGGTGGTGGAAAAGGAGCAGGCCATTTCGTATCCGGACTGGACCACCAGCAAGATCACAGCGGTGGGCGAAGGGACTGATCCGGAGTTTGACAGCGCCCTGGGCAAGCTGAAAGCGGCCCGCGCCGCGGAGCTGGACGCCAAGCGCCGGCTGGTCGAGCAGGTGCATGGCATGCGGATTTCGTCGGACACGCTGGTGAAGGACTTCGTAACCGAGTACGACGAGATCAGCGCCCAGGTCAACACCGTGCTGGCCGGCTCCATGGTGGACAAGACCGAGTTCGGCGACGGCATGTGCCGGGTGACCGTGAGTATTCCGGGCATGGAAGTGTGGCGGGTCGTTCATGACCAGATGGTGATCGTCAAGCGGCAATAGGCGGTCGGCGCCCCGAAAGAGAGGAGCATTGAATATGAAACGCTGGATGGCAGCGGCACTGATGGCGGCCTGTATGATGGTCGTGACGAACGTGTCCGGCTGCGGAGATGACGTGCGCACCGTGAAGCAGAGCGAGACGGTGCACGAGTCGCCGCCGGACGTGTCACAGACCGAGCAGACCATGCTCGTCGAGTAACCTCAGGCATTGCCAGGGGAAGGACCGGCGAGCGGTCGGCCCTTCCCGTGCGTCCGCATCCGCGGGGCGCCGGTTCGCCGGCGCTCCGCGGGTGCCGTTTTTACGCTGCGAAGGAACTTATTGCAGAGGTTCTGAGGCCGACCGCGCTTCCGCGCAGTAAGGGCAACCGGTGCCCGACGTCCGGAGCAGCGCGCGCGGGTAATACCGGCCGCAGTCCGGGCAGCGGACGGCACGAACGGTGTTCAGTCCGCCGCACCGGGGGCAAGGCATCGCCTGGTGATCGGGGTGCGCCAGAAAATAGTCGGACATGCCATCCAGCGTCACGACAAAAGCCTCGCCGCAACCGGCGTCGGTGCAGAGCCACGCGATGCCGTCGGGGAAGTCCTTGGTGTCGGGACCGCTGCGCCAACCTCGAACGGCCAACCAGCCGGCCACCCCAAGAATGCCGATCCCAACAACCGCCAGAATGATCTGCCTTGATTTCATCGGCGAATGTGTCCGCTCTCACGAATCAATGCGGCTGGTGGTCGTTGTTCCACCGGCGCCGCGTTTCAGGCGAACGGTCCAACAGGACCTTCTGCGAAAACCACGATACATGCCCATCGCAGAAAAGAATCTCTGAGCCGCCGTAATGCCGCTTGCTCGGGTATTCGCGATACTCGCTGGTGTCCGGGTCAATAGCCGTATCCCACACGCCGTCTGCGTTGCCATCCGCCATGACGATGACGTCCGAGGGCGTCTTCACACGCCTCTCGGGCAGTTCGCCATAGATCGGATGGCCGGCCACCGCCCCCAGCCCCTGGTGCGGATTGCTGAACTCCTGTGTGCCCCAGTCGTTGTAGCCGTAACTGAAGAAGCTGCTCGACGTGATGGGGATTTCACGCTTGCGGTAATACCGCCCGCCGAGGTTGTAACTGGGGTTGGAATGGTATCTCACCACCCACTTGTTGACCGGGTGCGAGGCCGGGCACCAGAATGAACCCACATTGTCCTTCATGTAAAAACGCAGTCGCGGCGGCCAGACGGCGACGTTCGTCCCATCCGTGTGGTGGCCGGGATAGTGGGCATGGTCGTGGACGTACTGTGTCAGGGCGATGCCGATCTGGTGGAAGTTCGCGCCACAGACAGCCGCCTTGGCCTGGTCGCGGGCCCGCTTCAGACTGGGCAGCAAGATGCTGATCAGCAGCGCAATGATGGAGACGACGACCAGCAGTTCGATGAGGGTGAACCCCGGGTGCCCTCGCTTCGGCGTCCATCGGAAGTCGGCCATCGTCGCCGGCATGCAACCCACCTCACGATCCGATCGCGGAGCACCCGCCAAGCGGTTCCCTCCACCGCTCGAAGAATAAGTGATTCTACTTATTCATTATGCCGCGCAAGGCGACCCACTGCAAGGTCCAACCTCTGTATTCGACAGCGGTTGGCGAAGCCCACGGTGGATCTTGTGATCAGCTATTCCCTGGGTGGCACGGATTGGTTCGCGGCCGCTTCGTTCCGCTCCCGTTCAAGGTCGCGAGTGATGCGCATGGCGCACCAGTCGCGTCCGCACATGCCGCAATAGTCGGCCTCCTCGGGTAGGGCGCCGTCCCGCAGGCCCCGGGCGGTTTCGCCATCAAAAGCCAGCTCGAACTGCCTCGGCCAATCGAGTGCGGCTCGGGCCCGGGCCATGGCGTCATCGTGCTCACGAATGGCCGGCAGTCCGCGGGCGATGTCTGCCGCATGGGCGGCGATTCGATGGGCGACACACCCCATCCGGACGTCGTCACGGGTCGGCAGGCCCAGGTGTTCGCGCGGGGTCACGTAGCAGAGGAAGGCGGCCCCATGAAACGCGGCGGCCGTCGCACCGATCGCCGACGTGATATGGTCGTACCCCGGGAAGATGTCAGCGACCACCGGCCCCAACACGTAGAACGGGGCCCCGTCACACAACTCCTGCTGCACGAGCATGTTAAGCTCGATTTCGTGATACGGGATGTGGCCGGGGCCTTCCACCATCACCTGAACGCCGGCCTCGCGGGCCCGCTGGACCAGTTCGCCAAGCGTGCGCAGCTCCGCCATTTGCGCCTGGTCGGTGGCGTCGGCCAGGCATCCGGGGCGCAGGCCGTCGCCCAGGGAGTAGGTCACGTCATACTGCCGAAGAATCGCGCTAATGTCGTCGAACAGCTCGTAGATCGGGTTTTCCCGGTTGTGGTACGTCATCCATCTCGCCAGCAACGAGCCCCCGCGCGAGACGATGCCGGCGGTCCGCTTGGCCACCAGCGGGAGGTGCTCTTTCAGCAGGCCCGCGTGGAGCGTCATGAAGTCGACACCCTGCCGCGCGTGGCGTTCGATGGTCTCCAGAATGATGGCCGGGGTCAGTGCCTCCACGGGCCGGTTCACGATCATCTCGTAGATCGGGACGGTGCCGAGGGGCACCGTGGCGTTCGCCAGCAGGTGTTGCCGGATCTCGTTTAGATCGCCCCCGGTGGACAGGTCCATGACAGCGTCCGCCCCGTAGCGGACGGCCCACTCCAGCTTCTCCAGTTCGCCCTCTTTCGATGAGGCGACCGGCGAGGCGCCGAGGTTCGCGTTGACCTTCGTCCGGATGGGCCGGCCGATTCCGATGGGGTCCAGTCGCCCGTTGGGCGGCAGGTGATTCACGTTGGCGGGTATGACCACCCTGCCGCGGCCGACCTGGTCGCGGATGAAGGTGGACGTAACGTTTTCCCGCTCCGCGACCCGCTGCATGGCGGGCGTGATGGTGCGTTGGCGGGCGCTTTCCAGTTGGGTCATGGCGGACTCTCCACCGGTGTACGATCGGGAGTTTGGGCCGACTGCGAAGAATAGGCTCGACGGGCGCGCCGTAAGTTGCGGCGTTCGGGTCGCCTCCCTACGCAGGTCGCTACAAGCGGACCGGCCTGCCTGGCAGACGACCAAGCACGACCGGAGCCGCCCGGTCCTGATCAGGTTCAAAGGCTCTGATCTCAGCCCGCCTGCGGGCGGGCACACCTGGCGACTTCGCGCTTGTACTACCGAGGGGATAGCGTGTCAACGCAGGGACGGTACCATCGTCTTTCCATGGTCTCGACCCGCCGAATTCGGGATTTCCTGGGCCTCCAGCCCGGTATGGTCGGCCTGCTGGGGATGGTCATCCTCGTCGGCATGGGCGAGCGGCTGGCCGAGCGATTCCTGCCGGTCTACCTGATCGCCCTGGGGGGTTCGGCCATCTCGGTGGGGCTCCTGAACGGCCTGGATAACCTGCTGTCGGCGCTTTACTCATTTCCCGGCGGCTACCTGTCGGACCGGCTGGGGGTCAAGCGGGCGCTGCTCGTCTTCAACCTGATGGCCATGGCCGGGTTTGTCGTGGTCATCCTCGTTCCGGTGTGGCAGGCGGTGATTGCGGGGTCAGTGCTGTTTCTTTCGTGGACGGCCATCTCTCTGCCCGCGACCATGTCCCTGGTGGCGCAGGTGCTGCCCAAAACCAAGCGGACGATGGGCGTCACCATGCACTCGCTCGTGCGGCGGTTCCCGATGGCGGCCGGACCGATCGTGGGCGGGCTTTTCATCGACGCCTGGGGCGAACGCACCGGCGTGCGGCTCGCGTTCGTGTCGGCGCTGGCCATGGCCGGACTGGCTCTCGTGCTTCAGCAGGTGTTGATCCCGAAGGACCGGGCGGCGGCAACCCCGGGCGTCAGAGAGCCGGCGGCCCATCCCTTCCGAATGCTCCGGCAGATGCCGGCCGCCCTGCGCCAACTGCTGGTGGCGGACATTCTGGTCCGGTTCTGCGAGCAGATTCCGTACGCTTTCGTGGTCATCTGGTGCATGAAGACAGTGGCGAACCCGGTGAGTGGAACGCAGTTCGGCGCGCTCACGGCCATCGAGATGGCCACGGCCGTGCTGATCTATATCCCCGTGGCGTGGCTGGCGGATCGTACGACGAAGAAGCCGTGGGTGGTGGTGACGTTCGGCTTCTTCACGCTGTTCCCGGTCGTGCTGTACTTCTGTCATTCGTTCGGATGGCTGGCGGTGGCGTTTGTGTTGCGGGGCCTCAAGGAGTTCGGCGAGCCGACGCGCAAGGCGTTGATCCTGGACCTGGCCCCGGAGGGTCGCCAGGCGGCCACGTTCGGCACGTACTATCTCGCCCGTGACAGCATGGTGTCATTGGCCGCGTTCGGCGGCGCATTCCTCTGGCAACTGGGCCCGGCCGTGAACCTCGGCGTCGCCTTCGCCTGCGGCCTTGCCGGCACGTTGTGGTTCGCGTTGCGCGGCCGGGATCTGGGGCGTTCGGCATTGGCATCCGCGCCACGAGAATGACCGGATGGAACGGCCGCTCAACAGGCGTGTGTGGCGGTGCTTCTCGAGCAGTGCTTCGCAACAAGAACACGCCGGGAACTCGCCGAACGAATTGCGAATTGCGAACGAATGTCCAATGGCAAATGTCCAATGGCAAAGGGCGAAAGGAATTGCGGATTGCGAATGGCAAGCGGGGGGGGACCACGGACAGATGGGACCCGCTCCGCCCCCAAGGGCCGTAGGCCCGCTCGAGATCAGCCCGCCCGTTTCAACGGCGGGTCCGTTCCGTCCCACCCCAACCCGCCGGTCCTGTAGGGACCGGATGAATCTGTGCCACTACTCCTTGAGCAGTGCTTCCGGCCACACTCACAGACGCCCCGTCAATCACCCCCGTCAGACCGATTCTGCTCCCCCCATCCACCGCAAGCCACCCCGCCCTTCGCTCAGATGTCACTATCAGATGTCCCGTTTGGCCCCGCTCATTCCGCCCCCAACCGGAGGCGGCGGATTGTGGCCGCGGGCAGAGTGGAGCAGGGCGCAGCCCTGCGCAGCGGAGCCCGTGGATCACCGATCCCCCCAAAAAAAGCCACCTGCCCCGGCAGGGGCAGAGGAGCCAATCGCCCGCCCTCAGAGTTGTTCCGGTGGGCTCCCTCTTTGGCCGGCTTCAGCCGGCTTCTCGGGCACGCTCCGCGGGTCGCATTCGCAGGAAAAAGCCGGCTGAAGCCGACCGCGCCTCCCATCCCCAGGCCGTCCGGATCCCAGGAATGCCACTGCCAGAAACTTGGCACTTGCATTCGCAGAGCGTGACGCTCCCGAATGCCCCCAGGCAGCTCCCTGCATCGCGGCAGCCGTCCCAAACCAAGCCCCACTCATACACCACGTTGTGGCACTCCTGGACCGCAGCACCCCCGCTCGCATTCAAGACCAGCGATGCCCCGCTTCGCCCTCAGTCAGGGAATCGATCCTGGTACGCCGACCGCAGCTTCGCCAACGCCGCATTCAACGCGTCGCGATCATCACCCGGGGGGAGGTATTCCAGCACGCGATGCACGGCATCCACAAGCATTTTGGCGACTTGGCGCACCTCGTCGTTTGCCGGGCAGCGTCCCAACAGGCCCGCCGCCGTCTCGACGGTGCCTGTCGGCAACACGCCGTGTTGCACTCCGCTAATGAACGCGGCGCCGCATCCACGGAAGGCGATCTGCTGCACCGCCGGGTCGTCCCGGCAGGCATCTGCAACCGCGAGCAGCTCGTCCAGGAGACGGTCGGCCCGGGCGTGGTCGACCCCGGCGTGGGCGATGGCGTTGGTCAGCCCCTTGGCCAACTGCTCGCGTACGGCGGCGTCCTCCGAGTGTTCCCTGCGGAGGATGCTTGCCGCGGTGAAAAACTCGTCGTTGCCCGCGGCACAAAGTGGGGCTTGGGTCCACAGAAAGGCGCCGAGCGCCTGCACGAGTGGGGGCTGTTTGGAGTCAAGCAGCAACTGACGGCCTCGCTCCACCACCTTCGACAACTCGTTTGTCTGGAAGGCTCGCACGGCACGCGCGTAGTGGGCGTTGGCCAGCGCTCTCGGGTCAGCGGCGGCGACGGGAGCCAACAGAACCTCCAGCTTTGCATCGTCCGGAAAGTTGCTCGCGGTGCGAGAGAGGAACCCAGGAAAGCCAGGGCCGGAGTCTGGCGTGGAGTCGCCGCTGCCTGGGTACGGGCTTGGCCCCCATGCCAGGTTGATGAGTTGGGCGGCGAAGTCACCGTCACGGTGGAGCCAGTCGAGCACGAATGCCTCGCCCAGCACGTCCGGCTCGAGGGGGGCGGCTTCGTCGCTCGACCCGCCGGAGATGAGCAGACGGTACGTCTTCCCGCCGCTCCAATCTTCGAGGCGTGGCAGCCACGAGCAACCGGTATTGAGTGCCGTTTGCCGCGCGTTGCCTTTCAACCCCCCGCACATGGTGGCCAGGCATGCGAAACGCTCCCAGCGGGCAATGGTGGCAGCGTCTGTGACGCCGTTGTTCTGCAGTCCTTTGGTCCAGCGGTCCCTCCGTTCCTTCTCGTTGATGTGGCGAACGAGCTCGTCGATGTTCCATGTCGCAATAGTGCCCCCGCTCACCTCCGCCCCCTCGCGAATCGCCTCGGCGGCCATTGCGGCGAAGAGCGGGCGGGCACGCGGGTCGATCTGCTTGATGACATTGATTCGTTTCGCAACCTCGTCATCCGATATGCAAGGGACCCCGTCGGTTCCCGCGACCTTTGCCTCTTCCCGCACGATGGCGGCCAGCGCGGCGTCGTCCACCCCGGCGATGGGATACTCGGGGCGTTCCACGTCTTGGCGGGCGTGGGCGTTGCGGAACGGGGCAGGATCCTGGTTGCCTTGGTGGATGATCGCCTCAAACCAGGCGGGCGGCGGCAGGGTTGTTGTGAATGTCTCCTTCTCCTTACGATCCTGCGGCCGGGCGAACTCTCGCTCCAGCAACAGGGCGCGCACCCGCCGCCCATCGGGCCAACGCCGGCCCGCCAGTTCGCGCAGTGCAGCGCCGATCTTGTCCGCTCGTTCGTGGACGTAGTCGAATACGATCAAGGTGTCGCGGGCAGGGTCCCAGGTGTCCCAACGAACGGTGCCGTCGCTTTGCCTGTCGTAGAACCCTGCTCGCCAACCGCGAGCGGCCCGCTCGCGGCACAGGTGCAGGGCCAGCCGGCTCTTTCCCGCGCCCGCGGGGCCGGTCCACAAATCCCACGAAAACGGCCTGTCGTCATCGAGCCAGGCGCGCAGCTCAGCCAGCTCCTTCTCACGCCCCACCAGCGTCAGACGCTCGGTGCGGAAGACGAAACGCTGACCTTCGGGGTCGGCCGCGGGGAGGATCGTGCGTGGAGCGTCCTTGGCAGCGATGACCTCGAGCAGGCGAGCCTCGGACTGCCGAATCTGCTTGGCCAATCCGCCCAGGTCCTGGTGGGCCAAGGCGATGGCTTCGACGCGCTCGCGGATGTCGGCGGCGGCCTTGTTGAGCTCATCGATGCCGACCTTGGTACGCTCGCTCGAGTCGGCGATTTGGGTCGTCAGCTCATACAGCCCACCCAGCAACGCCATCTGAAGCGCGGCGTAGGCGCGCCCCTTGGCCGGCGTGCCGCCTGTGGCGTCGGCCTTGAAACGCTCGCGCACCCAGTGCGTGAAGCTCTGGTGGAGTTCAGCCGCCAACTCGTCGCGCAGATCGTTCGCCAGTTTGCCTGCGGACGCGGTGTGCAGCAGGTTCTTCCACTGAAGTAGATCCAGCGGCGCGGCAATCCCTGACGCATCGGTCATGGATTGGCGGAACCATGTGACGACGTGTTCAGACCGGCACTTCTCGCCCAGGCTCGACGCGTCCACAAGAGACCACTGACCCTGCAGCCTCCGTGCGGCGCGCTCCAGCGCCCAGCGTTGGGGCCAGCGCAGGATATTCCACAACGGGCGACGCTCCGCTACCGACTGCGCACAGTGATGGGCCGCGTCAGCCGCGAGCAGAACGAGGTCATTGTTCTTGCCCAGGCTGGTGGAGGAACGCAGGTGCGAGGTCGCCGCGCCGCCGAGGGTGGTGAGGACGTTGGCAATGACGCTGGCGAGCACATTGCCACCCAGGCTATCGACAGCCGCTGCCAGGGCGGCGGCCGGCACGACTCCTGCCGCACAGAGGGCGCCCAACCCGACGGCCCCGGTGGCCGCAATAACGAGGACAGCGTCTGTGTCGGCTTTGCCCAACTGCCGATCCTCCGTCGTTTCATAAACCGCCGGCCGCGGGGTCAACGCGAGAAGGCCGGCACTGCACGTGCTGTGCGGTACAATGCACTCTTTGCCTGTACTGAAGTCGACGCTCTGGAACCTGCGCCCCATCGCAGGCCAGGCGTGTTCTCCGCTGGCCGACCCGCAACAGCGCCGCCCGTCCGCTCATCTCTGCCTCTTGTTGTCTGCTTTTCGCCTTCCTGAGTTCCCGCCCTCAAGCGACGCGCCCAACGCCAACCAAGTTGACGACGCCCCGTCTCCGACAAGTCCATCTCGTCCATTCCGTCCATCAAGTCCATCGAGTCCATCCTCCCCCGAGCCTGCCCCGCCCGCGCCGCCCCGACCCGTCGGGATTCCTCTTTGTTTTTGCGTTTTTGCGTTTCCCCGTTTCTGCGTTTGCCTGCTTCCCCCACCCCCAGCAGCGAACGTTACAAACCCCCTGACCCCTTCCCACGACCCAAACC
>JAFGJQ010000455.1 GCA_016929015.1 Phycisphaerae bacterium
CAGAGCGACGTGCCGGGGTATACGTGGGGGCTCAGCAGCGTTCTGGCGGCGTGCGGGGTGAAGTACATTTCGGTGGGGCCGAATTATGGTCACCGGGTCGGGCACACGTTTCACTGGGCGGACATGCCCTTTTACTGGGTGGCGCCGAATGGCAAGGACAAGGTGCTCTTCTGGATGGCGGGACGTGGGTACAGTCTGTTTCAGCGGAGCGGGGTGGGGCAGTACGGGGGCCTGGCGGACAATCAGTTGCTCAAGTACATGGATGACGTTTTCGCGTATCTTCGGGAGCTTGAAGAGGCGGGCTATCCGTACGAAACGCTGATGCTGCGGTACTCGATCGGGTCAGACAACGGGCCGCCGGACCCGACGCTATCGGCGGCGGTGGATCACTGGAACCGGCGTTATGCCTCGCCGCGATTCGTCATCGACACGAACAGCAACTTTCTGAAGACCTTCGAGGAGCGGCACGGCGACGAGATTCCGCGGCACGCGGGCGACTTTACGCCGTATTGGGAAGACGGGGCGGCATCGACGGCGGCGGATCTCGCGGTGGCCCGGGAGGCGGCGGAGCGACTCGTTCAGGCCCAGACCCTGTGGTCGATGCGTCAGGCGGGTCCCTTCCCCCGCGAGCGTTTTGACGAGGCCTGGACGAAGCTGATCATGTACGACGAGCACACCTGGGGCGCGTGGAACAGCATCAGCGACCCGGACAACGACTTCGTCAAGCAGCAGGCCGATTACAAGCAGAGGTACGCCCTCGACGGCCGGGAGATCACCGGCTCGCTTCTCGCGGAGGCGGGGCCCGGCGTGGAGACGACCGGCGTGATCGACGTGTACAACACGCTGTACTGGGACCGCAGCGAGGTCGTTTTTCTCTCAGCGCAGCAGTCCCGGGCGGGGGATCGGGTGGTGGACGAGGCAGGTCAGGTGGTTCCATCGCAGCGGCTCGCATCGGGCGAGCTGGCGTTCTGGGCAGCCGAGGCGCCGGCCTTTGGCGCCCGAAGGTTCACGGTCCGTGCCGGCGAAGCCACCACCACAGGCCGGGTGCAGATTGACAAGGACAGTTTGACGAACGGTCGGGTCACAGTCAGGGTGGATCCGCAGACCGGCGCGGTCAGCTCGCTGCGTCACGAGGATCTCAGCGAGGACCTGGTCGATCGCGACACAGGCTACGCCCTCAACGACTACCTGTACATCCTCGGGCGGGACGCCACGAAGGACCGTCACGCCATCGACGGCGGCGTGCGGGTGAGCGTCGAGGACGCCGGTCCGCTCGTGGGTACGTTGCGGATCGAATCCGCGGCGCCCGGCGCCCACAAGCTTGTCCGCCGCATCCGCCTGGTCAGCGGCTGTGACCGCGTCGAATTGATCAATACTGTCGACAAGACAAAGGAACGTCGGCCTGAAAGCGTCTCGTTCGCCTTTCCGTTCCAGGTTCCCGGCGGGGTCATGCAGATCGATACGCCGTGGGCCATCTGGCAGCCGGAAAAGGAGCAGCTTCCCGGCGCCAATCGCAACTTTTTCTGCGTGCAGCGGTGGGTGGACATCTCCAACGGCGATCATGGCGTGACGTGGGTGACCCTTGACGCGCCGCTGGTGCAGTGGGATCCAATGCAATTCGGCGTCAGCTGGAACAACCCGAAGCTGTACCGCACCGAGTTGCAGCCGAACCAGACGATGCACTCGTGGGTGATGAACAACCACTGGGAGACGAACTACGCCGCGGACCAGCAAGGCCGTATGACCTTCCGTTATGTGGTCTGGCCGCACGCCGGAGGATTCGACGCGGCCGCAGCGCAGCGGATGGCGAGGAGCGCTCATCAGCCGCTGCTGGCGTTCACAGCGGACGGCGATGTCGCGGCGCCGTCGCGTCTGCTATCTGTCGACGGCGACGGTGTGCTGGTGACCACAGTGCGACCCACGCGGGACGGCCGAGGCCACGTGGTCCGGCTGTTCAACACGACCGACCGGCCTGCGCGTGCGACCCTCAATTGGCTCCGCGGTCCGGCCGATGGCTGGATCTGCAATCCGACGGAGGAAAAGCTGCGCCCCCTGGACGGTTCCATCGAGTTGGCTCGGCAGGAGATCGTGACGCTTCGCTTCGAGCCCCGGACCCCCTGAGTTCACTGACTTCGCAGAAAGAGTATCAGCCCGGAGCCAGCGACTATGTGCTGGGGACATGAGCGTCCGGATCTCGCTGTGCCCCAATCGCACGGGCGCGCGTTGCGCCTGCAGGCCGGCGAGCAGCACCGCATCGGGCTTCCGACGTAGCCCATAGGCCCATGTTCGGGTATAATCGAATCGCCGGATGAAACAGCACGGATCTAACCGGTGAGTGCGAGAGCTAATCGTATCAGAGGAATGATCCGTAGCGTGAGGAACCAATCGCGGCGTCAGATTATACTGGTGGAGGAGAGGATGATCCGGCGCGGCGATGAGAGACGCAGGTCAAGCTTAGGCGGCGGCTGATGATCTGGTGCGGAGGGATTGTAGAGGTTCCGGCTATCTGCAGCACGAGGAAGGAGTTTGCCATGCACGGACGGGCCATTCTGGCATGGGTGTGCGCGTTGGCTTCGCTGACGCATGGGGCGGAAGTTCTCTGGCAGATCGGGACGGTGGACCACGACTATGGTGAGTTTGCGATCGCAGGCAACTACAGCGGGTACTCGGGCACGTTCCCGAACGACGTGGATTATACCATTGGAACCGACGAGGCAGGAACGGGGTGGCCTTATATTCAGCCGGGGACGGTGGACATTTGGGCGGGAAGCCGGGCGCACCCGTTTACGGTTCGGTTCGACTACGCCCCGGCCGAGAGCTACGAGGTCTGCCAGTTGGAGATCCATCTGGTAGCCTCGCATCACGGCACGCCGCCAGTGATCACGGTCGAGCTGGGAGGGCAGCAATGGGAATACAAGACTACGGTCGGGCCGGGCGACGCGGTGCTGACGGACCCGAGCCTGGGGAATTTCCAGACCTATGTAACCCTGATCGACCCGGCATTGCTGGAGCCGACGGGGAACGTGCTGACGATCACGACGAGCGGCAGTTGGATGCTCTATGACGCGGTGGTGCTCAAAGGACAGGAAAGCATTCCGCCGCTGACGGATTTTGCGGTTGGTGTCAGGCCTTTCTGGTTTCATTCGCCGGAGGGTGTCAGCCGGAACTTCCGGCTGGATTTTCTGGACAGCGTGTTGACGGGACCGGCCACGGTGGAGATCGTGACGCCGCAGGGAACGTACACGCGCGAGGTGAATGCGGCGGGCGATTTCATCAGCTACGTGGAAGTGCTGGCGCCGATGCCGTATAGCACCGATCCCAACGACGTGACGTTCACGATCGACGTGGACGGTCGGCAGATCACGCGGACGGTCTCGGTGCCGCCCGAGCGGCAGTGGGAGGTGTACCTGGTGCACCAGACGCACCTGGACATCGGGTATACGCACACGCAACCGGAGGTAATGGATCGCCAGGTGAATCATCTGTACAACGCCTTGGACTATATCGACCAGACCGCGGGGTATTCCGACCAGGAACGTTTCAAGTGGCACCCGGAGGGGATGTGGGCGGTGGAGGAGTTTCTGAAGCGGGCCTCGGACGTGGACAGGGCGCGATTCGTGGCGGCGACGCAGGACGGGCTGGTGCATACGGATTCGCTGTACGCCCAGGCGATGACGGGGATTTACTCGGAGGAGGAGCTGTTCGAGCTGATGGGGGCCGCGAAACGGTACGAGCAGGAACACGGGCTCGACATCACTTCGGCCATGCAGACGGATGTGCCCGGATACAGCTGGGGGCTGGCGCCGGCGCTGGCGCACTGGGGCGTGAAATACATCACGCTGGGACCGAACGGGGGACACCGGGTGGGCCATACCTACGAATGGGGGGACCGGCCGTTTTACTGGGTGTCGCCGAGCGGGCAGGAACGGGTGTTATTCTGGATGGCCGGGACGGGGTATGGATTCTTTCATGGGCGACAGCCGGGCCACCTCATCATGGACGACGAGGCACGGATCATGTCCTACCTGGAAAGCCTGGAGGCGAAGGGGTACCCGTACGACATGGTGAACCTTCGTTATTGCATCGGGGGTGACAACGGGCCGCCAAACCCGGCCTTGGCGGAGGGTGTGCGGCAGTGGAATGAGAAATACGCCTATCCGAAGCTGATCGCGGCGCGGAACAGCGAGATGATGGCCGAGTTCGAGCGGCGCTACGGCGACCAGATCCCGACGCGGCAGAAGGATTTCACGCCGTACTGGGAGGACGGGGCGGCATCGACGGCGGCGGATACGGCGATGAACCGGCGGGCATGCGAGGAAATCGTGCAGGCACAGACGCTGTGGTCGATGCTGGATGCGGGTGCATTTCCGCACGAGGAGTTCGACCTGGCCTGGCAGCGGATGATCATGTACGACGAGCACACCTGGGGGGCCTGGAACAGCATCAGCGATCCCGACAGTGCGTTCGCGGTGCAGCAGGCCGAGTACGAGCAGCAGTTCGCGGTGGATGCCGCGAACCGGACGGAGACGCTGCTGCGTCAGGCGTTGAGCGGCATTCGACAGGAAGGGACGAACGCGGTCGAGGTGCTCAACACGCTCAACTGGGCACGGACGGAACTGGTGCTGATCTCTGCGGAGGATTCGACGGCGGGCGACGAGGTGCATGACGCAAGCGGCGCGGTGGCGCCGTCGCAACGGCTGAGCACGGGGGAGCTGGCGTTCATCGCGCAGGACATACCGGCGCTGGGCGCCCGGCGGTACACGGTGCATGCCGGCAGCGGCACTGCGACGGGCACAGCCGTGGTGGGCGGCAACTTCATCCGGAACGGGTTGATAAGCGCGCAGTGGGATGCCCGCAGCGGGGCGATCATTTCACTCACGCGATCTGGTATCGCGGGCAACCTGGTGGATACGAGCATCGGAGACGGGCTTAACGACTATTTGTACATTCTCGGCCGTGACGTGACGCTGAATAACCAGCGGGTAGACGGGCCGGTGCATGTGACGGTCGTGGATAGCGGCCCCCTGGTCGCGACGGCGCGGATCCGGACGGACGCGCCCGGGTGCAGCACCCTGGAGCGGGAGTTGCGGGTGGTGGACGGGATCGATCAATTGTTCATTGCGAACACGGTGGACAAGCTCAAGGTGCGGGATCCGGAGAGCGTCTCCTTCGGCTTTCCGTTCAACGTGCCGGAGGGCCTCATGAAGATCGATCTGCAATGGGGGGTCATGCAGCCGGAGGTGGACCAGATCGAGGGGGCAAACCGCAACTTCTTCTGCACGCGCCGATGGGTGGATGTTTCGAACGAAGGTTATGGGGTGAGCTGGTCAAGCCTGGACGCGCCGATGGTGCAGTTTCACCCGATGCGTTTCGTCGCCTACGGCGGGGATAACGGGCAATTCCGCACGTATCTGGACCCGGGGCAGGCGTTTCACTCCTGGGTCATGAACAATCACTGGGAAACGAACTACAAGGCTGACCAGGAGGGTGTGGTGCGGTTCCGGTACGCGTTGCAGCCGCACGTGGGTGGGTACGACGGGGTCGCGGCAGAGCATTTCGGGCGAGGATTGCACCAGCCGCTGGTGGTGGCGCCGGTGGATCCCGCCCACCCGGTGACGACGCCGATGCTGGAGGTGCAGGGCGAGGGGGTGGTTGTCAGCACAATCGAGCCTAGCCGGGATGGAACGGCGATCATGGCGCGGCTGCAGAATCGGGATCAGGACAATGCCGTGGAGGTGGCCGTGAACTGGCCTGCCGGAGGCGACGGCGCAAGCATCTGGCTGAGCAGTCCCTTCGAGGAACGCAAGTCTGAGATTGCCGGCGCATTCACGATGGCGCCGTTCGAAATCGTCACCCTGCGGCTGCAGAAGCACATCACCGATCCACAGGTTTCCGTCGCGGAGGAACTCGATTTCGGACAGGTCGAAAGCCAAAGCGACACCTTTGGGGAGATCAAGATAACGAACCTCGGACAAAGCGAAGAGTTGACAACCTCGGCTGCGATAGTCTCGGGGGACACGGATCGCTTTTCGGTGGCGGCGCAGGCGGGTCCGATCGCTCCGGGCACGGCCGGCCGGGTATACGTGCGTTTTTTCCCAGGCGATACCGTGGGGTCGGCCGAGGCGGTGGCGGAGATCACCAGTAACGATCCGGATGAGCCGGTCAAGGCGGTGACGTTGCGGGCGGAGGCTGCGGCGAGTTCGGTTTACGTGCAACTGGATCCGCCGGTGGCGGCAGAGGTTTCGTCGGCGTACGCGGGGTATCCTGCAGCGCAGGCGATCGACTGCACGCCGCTGGAATGGGCTTCCGATGGGGACGGAGCGGGGAGTTTCGTGACATTTGATTTCGGGTCGCTGCAGACCATGAGCGCCGTGGTCTTCCAGGATCGTGCAGCAGTGGACCGCACCGAGGCATTTTCGCTGACGTTCAGCGAGGATTCCGTATTCGGCAATGGCGGAGACGTGCAGCTGCACTTTGCGAATGAGGCGGGGGCGACTCCGGGCAGGTATGAGTTTGCTCCGCAGACGGCCCGGGGGGTGCGCTGGCAGGCAGAGGCGGTCAGCGGCGGCAGCAACCAGGGAATCGCAGAAATCGCGTTCTATGCCAAGCGGCCGGTGGCGCCGGCGACGGTGGCCGGATCGAAGATCACGGCGACGGCATCATCGGTCTATTCAGCGATGCAGGATGCGGCGAAGGCGGTCAACGGGTCAGGACTGACGGGCGATCTGCATGACAACGACCCGTCCTCCACGACGATGTGGCACGGGATCGTGGGGCCGCCGTTCGGGGGCGAGAGCAACGTGCATGCGGGCACAGAGGCGGGGGCCGAATGGATCAAGTTCGAATTTGACCGCACCTACCGGTTGAACGAGATGATCGTCTGGAATCACAACCAGGTGGCGTACGGGCTGCCGGACTTGACCGACCGGGGGATGCGGGATGTATTCGTGGAGTATTCGGCGGACGGGCTGACGTATGTGAATCTGGCGGGGGCGGGTCAGACGCTGCCGATGCGGCGGGCGCCGGGAATGAATGGGGTCTGGCCGACAAATGTGATCGATTTTGGCGAAGCGGAAGCGCGTTATGTCGTGATCACGGCCACCGCGGAGAATCCGAACTTCGGCGGCCAGGTCGTGGGGCTCAGCGAGGTGCAATTCACGACGCGCAACACCGCTCCGAAGTTCGTGCAAAACCCGGTGGTCAAGGCAGATGCCGTGGAGCTGGGCCCGTACAGCGGCGCCTTGGCGGCAGAGGCGTCCGATCCGGACGCGGATACACTGACGTTCCGGAAGTTGGAGGGGGCTTCCTGGCTGGAGGTAGGTCTCGATGGCACGCTTGGCGGCACGCCTTCGCCGGCCGATACGGGACCGAATCTGTTTGCCGTGCAGGTCAGTGACGGCGCCCGTGTAGATCTGGCGAATCTGGAAATCATGGTGTGGGCATTGCTGGACGGCAAAGAGGGCCTGGCGGATTTTGCGGGATTCGCCAGCCAGTGGCTGCAAACCGGGTGCGGGGTGTGTATGGGAGCCGACCTCAATGGAGACCACAGCGTCGGCGTGCCTGATCTGGGTGTAATGCAGGACCATTGGCTCGGCAATTGACAGGTAGAGTCCGGCCTTTCGGGACAGGGGCTGTGTTGGTCGGTGACGTCGAGGTGGTGTTTGGCGGCGAGGGGTTGGGGGTTGCCGATCCGGGGGCGGACGACGTGGAGGGGAGAATTGGAGATTTGGGATTTGGGAATGGGGGGCTCGGGAGAATTGACCAGGGGTCCCGCCTTCGCCAAGGCTATGGCGGTCATGAAGGGGGCAGGGGGTAAGGCCGGCGCGTTGGATGATGCGTTGGAACTGGATGCGGATGTTCACGGCGCCCTGGCGGTAGCGGGTGAAGACGCGGTCGGGGCCGGATTCGGCTTGCTCAAAGAGTACGCGTTATGCGGCCGCAATTTTATACACCAGGCAGGTTTGCCGGATCGGCCCAAGTCCTCCCATGAAGCCAGGGGACGGGAAAAGGCCGCATGTGGCGGCCCTGTTGCCAGAAGGCCAGATTCGCGATTTCCCGCCAAAAGTCAGACAGAATCCTACAGCCGGGCGGTTGTATACGGCCGGGCATTCTGATATAATCAAGCTACTATGGTAGCTTTGTCGCCAATGCAGGGAGGCTGTGTCAGGATGCAGCCTCCCTTCTTTTTGGCCGCGGCCTCGTGCGGCGTCGCGGCTGGTTGCTGGTAAAGGAGAGAAAAGATGGATCAGGCATATCTGCGGATCCTGGTCGTGGTCCTGGTGTGCGGCGCGAGTGCGTCGGCGGGCACGGTGGCGTACTGGCGGTTCGAGGCGGGGCCCGCCAACACCAATGTTCCCCATGTCGGCGCCGCGGGCGACTTTTATGCCGGCGTCGCCGACGTCTCGGGCAACGGCAATCACCTGAGCGTCTGGGACTCCACCCAGAACCGTGCGGCTGTGTATCGCACCAACGTACCGGTCAGCGTGATCCGTTCGACCGGCGAGGCCAACACGCTGAGCATTCAGAACGGCGGGGCCAACCCCGGTCTGTTCACCGGCTCGGCCGTGAGCAACCCGCCGGGCATCGACCTGCAGAGCATCACTCCGGGGCAGTGGACGATCGAAGCCGCCATCCGTCCCGACATCGTTAACAACGCCCACCGCACCTTCGTCGGCCGCGACGGCAGCGGCGTCGTGCCGGGCGCCTGGGCTTTGGGCCCGCTGTACTTTGTCATCACCCCCAACGCCGCGTTGGCGATCCGTTACGCCGACGTCGACGGCCGCTGGCACGACCTGACCAGCAGCAACGGCCTGCTCACCGCGGGGACGTGGTATCGCGTCGCGGCTGTGAGCACCGGCAGCCAGCTGCGGCTCTACGTCGACGGCGCGAACGTCGCGAGCCTGAACCTGCCCACCTCGGGCTCGACCGCGATCGCCAAGGCCAGCAACGACCATCCCTGGACCGTCGGGCGGGGCATGTACAACGGCAACCAGACCGACTGGTTCATCGGCTACATCGACGAGGTCCGCATCAGCGACGCCGCGCTGGCGCCGCAGGATTTTTTGCTGCCGACGGTGCGGGTGCTGGCGAATCCGTCCACGGTCCAGGTATCCGAGGGGGGTCCCAGCACGCCCGTGGGGATCTCGCTGAGCTTTCCGCCGACGGCTCCGGTCCGTGTGGACCTGTTCGATCTGGCCGCCACGGACCAGGTGTACCTGTCGGTCGATCACGTGGACTTCAACGAGTCCGACTGGAGTGTGGCGAAGTTCGTTCACGTGCTCGCGGTCAATGACGACCGGCCGGAGGACGCCTGGCACTCAACCATGCTGGGAGCCTCCTGCACGAGCGGCGACGAGCTGTACGAGGGTCTGACGGCCGACGCGGTCACGATCAGTATCGCGGATAATGACTGCGGCGGCTGGGGCTTCCTGGACGCGGACCTCAACCGCGACTGCAAAGTCGATCTGCTTGATCTGGCGCTGCTGGGTCAGTCCTGGCTGGAATGCACGCTCCCGTCGCCCGGCTGCGCGAACTATCGCTGAAGCCCGCCCAACCACAACCGCATGATACGAGAGGTGAAGTCATGGCCTGCCGTTCAATCACTTCGGTTTTCCTGGCGACGTTCGGTTTGCTGGTTCTGCTGGCCCCGGAGGCCCCGGCCTGGACCATGAAACAGGCCGTGATCATGACCCCGTGGGCGGACGAGATCGACCCGGCCGCCCCCCTGCCCGAATATCCCCGCCCGCAGATGGTCCGCCAGGAATGGCTCAACCTCAACGGCATCTGGCAGTGGCGCAGCGGCACAGCGGGTGAGCCGGCCCCCATCGGGCAGCAACTCCCCGGCGAGATCCTCGTGCCCTTTTGCGTCGAATCGGCTATCTCGGGCGTCAAGGAGCACCATGAGCGTCTCTGGTACCGTCGCACATTCGAAGTGCCCACTGCCTGGGCGGGTAAGCGCATCCTCCTGCACTTCGACGCGGTCGACTGGGAGGCCGAGGTCTTCCTCAACGGCCAGAGCCTCGGCATCCACAAGGGCGGCTACGACCAGTTCTCCTACGATATCACCGATCGCCTCGTCGCCCCGGGCCCGCAGGAACTGATCCTCCGCGTGTACGACCCGACCAATTCCGACAGCATCGCCGTGGGCAAGCAGAGCCTCACCGTGTATGACATCTGGTTCGAGCCGGTCACGGGTATCTGGCAGACGGTCTGGCTCGA
>JAFGJQ010000456.1 GCA_016929015.1 Phycisphaerae bacterium
ACGCTGGAGCTTGTTCGCGACGGCGAGGTCATCCACTGTTTTGGCGGCGAAGGGCAGCAGAGCCGGTACGCTTTCGTGGACGAGCAGTCGCCGCAGCGCGACGTGTCGTTTTACTACCTGCGGGTTACACTGCGTGACAACAACATGGCGTGGTCCAGCCCGATCTGGGTGAAACGGGTCTGACGCAATCGGGTAGAATGGCCCGCCTAATGCAGCGGAATGCAAAAAACCGTGAACGGGATCCGTCAATATGCAATTGCTTTTCGTCGTTCTGGCGGCGTCGATCGCACAGGGGAGTGAACCACGCATGAGCAGCAAGCCATCAATGGACAAAGTGATTGAATCGTTTCAACCTGCGTGGTTACCTCCGGCTGATGAGTTGAAAACACTGGTCGTCGTCATCGACCCGCTGGGCGGCGGATCGGCGGCGTCGGCCGATCGGGTGCGGGATGACCTGGCCCTGAAGACCGGCGGACATCTGTATCACCTGATCCGCCGGGCGGGCGGTGTGTGCGTGATGACGCGAGCTGACGATCGGGCGTTGCCGGCGACCGGCGCCGGGCCGGAAAAGTCGATGGCGGACATCTGCACGCGGCACCAGGCGGACATCGCGATCACAATTGGGTTCGAGGACGGGCAAGTGCCGGGGGCGGTGGCCAACGCGGACGATGCTGTTTCCCAATCGTTCGCGGCGGCGTTGGCATCGGGCTCTGGGAGGCAGGCAGTTCATCCGCGCGGCCGCTTGGGCGTGCCCGGCGTCGCGGCGTGGTTTGGCGTGCCTGCGGATTCGATGCCGGCCGCTCGACGCAGGGCGTTCCATCGTGAGTGTGCGCAGGAGCTGTACAAGGCCCTGGCCGAGACCGTGAACGGGCACAGAGACGCGCTGGACCTGACGCCGCCGGAGCCGGACGAGGACGTCGATGAGGCCGATTCGGTTCCCAACTACTCGAACCGGCCCGCGGGCCGGACGCTGGCTGCCGCGGCTCGCCGCCTCTGGCCGGAGGGTGACCTGCCGGTCGAGAAGGCGGCGTGGTTTTGCGGGCTGTATTGCCGCGCCACGCTGAGCGACCAGACGGCCGTGTACCTCGCGCCGGAGATCAAGGTGGAGGGTGAGACGGTGATCGTCGGCGGGGCGACGAACATGGCCATTCTGCGTGACACGCTGGCCGATGCTCTGCGGGCCGTGGGCGTCCGCCAGGTGCGCAACGAGATGAAGCTGCTGCCGGAAGACGGCCGGCTGGACGGCAAGCGATTCGGGGTCTGCGTGGCCCCGACGGCCCTGACCTTCGAGGCGCCGTCGGAGTCCGGGCCGTTGCAGACGCAGCTTCTGTACGGCGAGTTGCTGTTCCTGCTGGATCATGATGCGGCGCGAGGGTACTACCTGCTGCACGCGGCGGATGGGTATTGGGGCTGGGTGCGGGCGTCGTGCGTGCGGCCGATTTCGGAGGAGGAATTCAAACAGTACGCAACGGCGGCACCGGCCGTTCTGCTGAAGGACGTCGAGATCGGCGAGCACCGGATCACCCGCGGCTCGACGCTGTCGATGGCGCGCAAGTCGGAGTCCAGCGTTTTGCTCATGCATCCGGGCGGGGGCACGTTCGAGCTGCCGGCCGCGGACGTGCGGATTCTTGATGGTGCCTCGGAGGCGGAGCAGCGCGTGACGCGAGCTCTGGAGTTTCTGCACACGCCGTACGTGTTCGGCGCCGTCTCCTCGCTCGGCCTGGATTGCAGCGGCCTGGTCCGCAACGTGCATGCGCAGGCCGGCGTCGTGCCGCCTCGCGACGCGGCCCAGCAGTTTCTGAACGGGCGGCTCGTGGCCACTCGCTGGTTTGCGGACGAGATTCGGCCCGGCGACGTGCTGTTTTTCATCAACCGCAGCGGCAAGATCTATCACACGGGCATCGCCATGAACTCGACGCACTTTGTGCACTCCGCGCCGCCGGAGGTGCAGATCAACAGCCTCAAGGAGGGTGATCGGCTGTACTCCGAACAGCGGGCCGAGTCGTTCCTGGGCGCGAAACGGTGGTGAGGGCGGCTTTCGGCGTCCGGAGTAGCGACGGAGCGACGAAGGGGGATCGGAACCGGCTACGATGTGTGATCTAGCATCTGTTTGGTCGGAGGCATCATGATGTTTTTTCGTCCCCTCGCCTTGTGGATGCTCGGGCTCGCCTTTGCGACACCCATGGATGCCGGAGAGAAGGAGATGACCATTCCACCCGTGCCTGTGCCGGACCGGATCGCCACCGCTCCAAGTTTTGGGCCGGACGAGCGCATCGTGGCCACGCACTACTTCTACTGGTACCGCTGGCCGGATGAGCATTTCTTTGCTGATCCGGCGCACACGCACGACCTTCTGCGGCAACATTTCCCCGACGAGCGTGAGGTGAGCTACGAATCGCCGGCCTGGCACCGGCGGCAGATGCGGGACTTGACGGCGGCGGGGATCGACGTGGCCCTGCTGGTGTACTGGGGCGCGCCGAACCAGTATGCGAAGCCGGACGTCCGGTTCTCCGTGCATGGGATTCCGCCGCTGGTCGAGGCGCTGGACGAGCTGGCGAAGGAAGGGAAGGCGCCGCGGATCGGAATGTTCTACGACACGTCCACGCTGTTGGCCAACCACGCGTTCACGGAGGCTCGCGAGCAGAACGTGGACCTGCGCACGGACGAGGGGAAGGACATCTTCTATCGCACGATCCGCGACTTCTTCTGCCTGGTGCCGCCGCGGCACTGGGCGTGTATCGAAGGCCGGCCGCTGGTGCAGTTGTACGAATCTGCGTTTGCGGCCGGGCACGATCAGAGCACGATCGACTACGTGTACAAGCGGTTTGCGGAGGATTTCGACGGGCGCCGGCCGTTTGTGGTGGCCGGGCCGGCGTGGTCGTTCACGGCGGATGCCCGCACGGGCTGGGGTGCGGCGCTGTTCGGGCCGATTCTGGGCGAGGGCGTGGCCCAGGTGGGGCCGGGGTACGACGATTCGCCCGTGCCGGGCCGGAATACGCCGACCCGCGATCGACTGGGCGGGGGGTACTATGCCGCGTCTTGGCTGATGGCTCTGCGGGCAAAGCCCCGGCTGGTCATCGTCGAAACGTGGGATGAGATGCACGAGGGCACGCCCATCTGTGAGAGCGTGGAGGACGGCCGTTTCTACATCGACCTGACGCGCCGGTTCGCGGATCTCTTCAAGGCGGGTCGGGCTCCCGAGGCGGACGACTGGGCGAAGGCCGTCCAATCTCTGCTGGGTGCGGACAAATCGAAGCGGGAGGGCCGCGAGTTCGCGAGCCGGTTGAAGCTGTCCTGCCGGGCCGAGTCCGGGGGCAAGCTGATGGAGGGCGGGTTGCGGGTGTGCGCCGGGGTGGAGGATGGGCCGTATACCATAACGGAACTGGAGGGCACGCCGTGCATCCGAACGCGGCGCAGCATTGGGGACAATCGGTACCTCTACATCGACATCGCGGACCCGTATTACTACGACCATCGGGGCACGATCACGATGAGGTTCACCTATTGGGATGCCGGGCGCGAGCCGATCGTCGTCCACTACGACCGTGTTTCGGACACCGGGTCTCTGGCCGACCGCTACCGGCCGTGTGCGCAAACAGTCACGCGTACGGACACGAAGGCGTGGAAGACGGCCACTCTTCGGCTGACGGAGGCCCGCTGCGCGAATGGCCAGAACGGGGGTGCGGACTTTCGGTTCCATTCGCCGAACGACGACCTGGCCATCCGCGAAATCGAGCTTTCCAAGCTCTCCGAGCGGTATGGCGAGTAGTTTCCACGTAAAGCCGGTGGGGGTCGCTTGCCGGGACACTCCGGCCGGGATACCAATAGACGAGCGGCCGGGTGCGGTCCGGGCGCGGCAAATCTGAGGAAACAGTGAGGGCCCAGGTCATGCAAAGGAATGCGGAGACAATCGCCGGGAGAAGGCGAGTTCGGCGGTGGGCACGGTGGGTGCTTTCCGGAGGTGGGGTTTTCAGCGTCTCGACGGGGCTGGCAGGCTGCGCGGCGCTGGCCGCTGCGGGGGCGGGGGCAGCCGTGTACCTGCTGACCGGCTTGTTTCTTGGCCGGGTTCAGGCGTCTTTTGCCGCCACGGCCCGGTCGTATCAGTTCTCGGAGCAGGGTGACTCTCGGGTGCGGTTCGGCGGCAATCCGTACAGCAACATCCTGCTGACGGACTTCCAGGGGCGGCTGCCCGGTTTTCACCTGGTGTTCATCAACATCGAGAATGACAAGGCAATCTCCGCGGCGCAGGCTGACGACGCGCCGCTCTACAACACGGACGTGGGCATTGATTTTGAGGCCGATCCGCCGACCCTGGTCGGAACGATCACGAGTGAGGACGGGAGTGAGACCCATACGCTGGCCGAGTTATACCCCACGGTGGGGCCGGTATCGGTGAGCCTCAGCGACATAGACTCGGACGGTCGCGTCAGCGTACGGTTCACGATCGAAGCGGAGAACGCCGACGGTGACCACCTGGAGTACAGCCTCACCTGGCATGCGCAACTGGGCTCCGCCGGCGTTTCGCTGAGCGGGGACGTGGACATCGATCGCGTGCTCACGACCCAGGCCGGCGAAGAGATCGCCGTAACCGGCACAGGGTCGATGAACACGGTGAAGCAGTAGGCGACGTGCCGGGAAGGTACCGGCCACGGCGGCACCGGCCGGATGGGCCGGCGTCCGTTTGGGTCAATCGACCGCCCGCAGGTCGCGGGCGGTCGACAGCCGGCGAGGGGCACACGTGGACTGTCACACCGTGATTGGCGTACGCCGGCGCGCCAGTGCCGACGTTTCGCGAGCGCCTCGGCCTGGGTACCTACTCGGTCTCGCCTTCGTCGGGGAACTCCATGGCGAGGACGGCCTTGAGGGGTTCCTTCTCGAATTTCTCTTTGCACTTGGGCGAGCAGAATTTCATCGTGTAGCCCTCGACGACGATGATATTCTCATCGTTGCCGTCCATGGCCAGGCCGCACGCCGCACACTTGGTGATCACCTTGTCCTCGGCCCCGTCCAGGGCGTCCGCCCGGGCCAGAATCGCGACGGCCTCGGTCTTTGCCTCCGCGGTCAGTTCCTCCTTGGCGTCCTTGACGACATCGGATGCCGCTCCGGCCGCTGATTCCACCGCGTCCTCCGCCTTTTCCGCGGCGGCGTCCACCGCTTCCCCGGCCTTCTTCGCGGTGTCCTTAACGGCCTCCCCGGCCTTTTCAGCGGTATCCTTTGCGGCGTCGACGGCCTTGTCGACCTTTTCCCCCACCGTGTCGCCGCCCGCCGGCTTCGACGGGGTTCCTTCCTCCTTCTTGCATCCGGCGCCGACCAGGAGAACGGCCACCACCAGTATGCCTGCTACGTTCCACCACGTTCGCCGTGCGTTCATGACGATTCCTCCATGAAAGGGTGTCGGTTCACGCGGCACCGGTACGGGCGGCGCCCGTCCGGGCCGCCTTCCGCGGCTACTCGCGGGTCAGAAGCAGGTAGTCCAGTCCGAACAGGGTATTCGCGGACTTCTCGTTCTTCCCCACAATCTCCGCGGTGAGAGTGTTTTCACCAGCCTTGAGGTCAAACGTGCCCAGGATTCGCTCTTCGCCGGGCCTGACCCCGTCGTTGTACAGGTCAGCCGGTTCTCCGGCCGGTTGTTCGTTTATGGAAAGCCGGGCAATTCCATAGTCGGCGGCGGTGAGGAACCGGGCGATCACCTTGTACCGCCCCGCCTCCTTCACCGGGAAGCCGAGCACCAGCTTGTCACCCGGCTTGTTGTCCGTCCACCACAGGTGCTTCTCCATGCTCAGGTTGCCCCATTCCTGCGGGCGCACTTTTCCGGTTGACGCGATGATGCGGAAGTCCTCGCCTTCCAGCGCACCGGCCACCTTGGGCGGGACGTAGGGCGGCATTTCCGGCACCCGCAGGTCTGCGGGCGACGGCGAGGCCACCCGGTCCCTGGCTTCCAGACGTGCGTACCAGTAGCTCATGGCGGCCACGGTCACTGTGAAATCTTCGGTCCAGTGCCAGATTTCCATGTCGAACCGGAGGCCTTTGGAAAACGGGATGTTGTCGAGAATGTGCCAGCGGTTGACGGCCGTGTGGCCGTAGTTGCCCGGCCCGTCACAGCGGGGTTGATTGTGATATGCGTGGGTGAACTTCGCGGGGCTGCACCAGGCGTATCCGAAGTAGTCTTCCGTTCCCGTGCCGAAGTGGCTGGGGAAGGTTTCGCCGTCCACGTAGATTTTCTCGTCGCCCTCGCCCCACCAGGTCTTGACCCGGTTGGCCACGTACTGGGCCGCCCCGACGAACACACCTTGCCCGTCGATTTCGACGTAATTCCAGTCACGGAACGGGCGCGTGGGAATGTTGTGCTCAATGCGCCACTTCGCGTGGAAGTACATGGAGCGATCGTCCCAGGCGTACGGCTCCGCGGCCATGCCGATCGTGGCGGAGACGGGCTTGTCAGTATGATTGGTGAGGGAGACCCTGGCTTCCTTGCGGAAGGGCATTCGCCAGTGAGACCACATCCGGCCGTTCTCGGCGACGCCCATCGGCAGGGATTCGTACGGCGATCGGCCCGGGGCCGTGCCGAAGAAGTCGCCCAGCGGGGCGACGACGGTCGGCTGCCCGTCGAACTCCATTGTCATGAGCACACCGCGGAGCGCGGCGTCGGGGTCCGGTGCCCGAAGGTCTTCGACGGACAGCACCGCCACGGCGGCGGGGCCGGAGAGGGTGGCCACGAGTTCGGTCTTGCCCGGCCCCAGCTTGACCGGTTTGGTCCGGACCGTCGCGTCCGGCGCGAGCGCTTTCGGCGCGGTCAGCTTCTGCGCGACCTCCCGGATGAGCGGCTTGAGTTCGTCTGCCTGCACCGGCGTGAAGGACTTCACGTTTGTACCGGCCGGGTAGGTGCGGTAGTTCACGTGATAGTAGAAGTCCTTCTCATCACTGGTGATCTTGCACCACTTGGCGTACGGGATGGGGAGGTAGCTGTTCCAGCCGGCGCTGCGGACGTGGGCGATTGGTTCGGGGTTGTAGGGCGTTTTGCCGCTGAGGAAGTCGGTCATGGGGACTTCGATGACCGGTTCCGGGTCCTCATCCAGGTAGACGCGGAGTGTGCCCTTGGGGTTGGCCGACCATATGCGCACGACGGCCCCGGGCCCTTCGGCGTCCATCAGGACGTACTCGGTGTGGTCCGGGCGGGTCTCCTCCCGGAGGAAGTGCCCGGCGTCTGCGTTGGCGAACCAGTCCTGCTCGGGCGATTTGGACGCCCGGTCATAGCTGGAGAACTGGCGACACGTATACGACGGGTCCGGCAGGCGGGTCAGGCGGTGCAGGTCGGTCATTTCGTCCAGCAGCGTCCGGATCGAGATTTCCGGTGCTCCGGCGGAAACGGTCAGTGCAAGAACGGCCAGGCACGAGGCAATCATCAACGTCGTCCTTTGGCAGAGACTGTCTTTTGGGGTCGGGCCCCGCCACGCCACCTGTGTATAGGTACGCGGAATGGGGGCCGGATGCAAGCGTTGCCACTGACGATGTGCCTATAACCCTCACGCATGGGCGCCCGTGCTCCGATCCGGCCCGGGCAAGGCGACGGCGCGCCGGCAGGCCCCCGGGCTTGTTTGGTTGGGGCCTTCGCGGCCCGCCTGGGAGAAGTCGCGGGTCGCGCTGTGGCAGCGGTTGATTTGAGGCGGATCTGCGGATACGCTGAGGCCCGCGCACGGTGCCGGCGCCGCGACCAGGGAATGCGGCGCCGATCTTGTAGGAACAGCATTCCGTCACCATGAGCACACGCCTTCGCTCAATCGCCTGTCTTGCCCTGCTTGCCTGCCCGTTTGGAGGCTGCGCCGATCGTAGCGAGGGCGACCGGTCGGTGTTGCGGGTGGCCAACTGGGGCAGCCCGCGCGTGGAAGAGGACTTCATGTCCCTGGAGCGGCAGCTCTGGGATGAATACATGCGGGCCCGTCCCGAAGTGGCCCTGCGGATTGAGCAGGTCCCGGGCCAGGGATTGTACGCTCCGAAGATGATCATGATGCACCTGGCGGGCAGCATGCCGGACGTCATGCACCTGGATGCGGCGTACTCCGCGGTATTCACGAAGAACGGGGTCGTTCGGGACCTGATGCCGTTCATCGAGAAAGACCCGGATTTCCGTCTGTCCGACTACTTCGACAGCGCTCTCTCGTTTGCGAAGCGAGATGGAGCGGTGTACGCCATTCCGTGGGATTTCACACCCATGGTCATGTGGTACAACAAGGAGCTGTTCGACGCGGAGTTGTTCCGAATTCCGCTTCCGGCCGCCCTGGCAGGCTCGCTCGACTACGAGGGTGACGATGCCTACCGCGAGCTGCGCGGGCGTTTGGTGCCCGTTTCCCCGGAGTTGCGCGACGCCCTTGCCTCGCACGGCATCGAGCCGGGCCCCGACGCGCGGTTGGCCGTTGAACTGGCCGAGTTTGATGCGAAGAGCAAATCGACCGTCGCCTGGCGCTGGGGTTTCACCCACGCCGGGCAGGAATACACCGTGCGGCGCAAGGCGTCTGCCGACGGCACCGAGTCTGCGGTTGTGTTCCGCGACGAGGGCAAAGCGCCGTATCCGCGCTGGGGCTGGACGTGGAACGAGTTTCTGGATACGTGCCGGGCGGTCAGCGTGTTTCCGGCCGATTACCAGCCCGATCGCGATCTGCCGCTTGTCTATGCCGTCACGTTTGAGAATCTCGTGCCGTTCTGGACACCCTGGATCTGGACGAACGGCGGAGACGTGCTGAACCCGGAGGGCGACCGGGCCACCGGCTACCTGGACGGGCCGAAGTCGGTTGAGGCCATGCGGTTTCTGACGGACCTTTTCTTCAAGTTCCACTACGCTCCGACCATTCTGGAGCGGGAGCGAATCGGGCAGGATCCCTTCATGAACGGGCAGGCGGCCATGGACCTGAAGGGTCACTGGATGATGATTGACTACCGCGCCCGGCGGTTTGACGTGGGAGTAACCACGATCCCGACGAACGGGATTCCGCCCGTGACGGTGATTTTCCCGGTCGGGCTGGCGATCACGACGAAGGCGACCCATCCGGACGTCGCCTGGGATTTCATCAAGTATTTCACGTCGCAAGACGTGCAGGCCCGGCGGATGGCGCAGGGCATCGCGGTTTCCGGAAACCGTGCGGCGGCGGAGCGATTCGCGGACGATCCGCTGGAGCAGGCGTTTCTGCGTGCGACGGAGATCGCCCGGCCGCCGTGGGGCGTCGTCGTGGAGGACTACGCCTTCGTGGAAGATTTGCTGCGGGAGATGATGGAGACGATTCACTATCAGCGGCGGGACGTGGCGGAGGCGCTGCGGGACACCGCCCGGCTGATTGACGCGGCACTGGAAAAGTGATGCAGGAACGAGCGGGTTACAACTGGCGAGGCTACGCATTCATCGGTCCGGCGGCGATCTACCTGGCGGTGTTCTCGCTGTTGCCGATCGTTCTGGCCGTGTACATGAGCCTGTACCGGTGGAGCCTGCTGGACCCGCAGCATGATTTCGTGGCGCTGGGCAACTACGACAGGCTGATTCGCGATCCCTTCTTCGTTGGCGCCGTCAAGAACACCCTGCTTTACGTCGTGACCAGCGTTCCCCTGGGTGTGATCACGGCGCTGCTGGTGGCGCTGATGGTGGCCCGGCCGCTTCGCGGGATGGGGCTGTTTCGCACGCTGTTTTACGTTCCGGGCATCTGCTCGCAGGTGGCGCTCTCGATGGTTGTGATGTGGATTCTCATGCCCGAGGTCGGCCTGCTGAATTACGGTTTGGGGCTGATCAACAAGGCGGCGGGCACCGGAATCCCCACGAGCACGGCCTTTCTGCGGGAGCCGGGCTGGGCGATGGCGGCACTGGTGGCCATGAGCCTCTG
>JAFGJQ010000457.1 GCA_016929015.1 Phycisphaerae bacterium
CCCTGTGGAAAGCCCCCTGCCTGTACCGATATTACTGGGGTGCGGCAGTTTGCCCCCGGTGGCGCTGCGAGCCGATCAGGCGTCGGCAACCAGTAATAACACCATGAGAAAAAAGGACTTGCAAGAATGCTTGTGTGCGTTTTTCTGTCGTTCTGTGCCTCCACCGCTCCGACCGCGCCCTTCTCGCATGAGCTCTGGGATCAGGTTCTCGCCCAGCACGTCAGCGAGGATGGGCTCGTGGACTACGCCGGCATTCGTGAGGATGAGCGGTTTGCGGCCTATCTCGAGGCCCTCAAGACGGCTGACCCGGACAAGCTGTCCGATGACGCGCACCGCCTCGCATTCTGGATCAACGCCTACAACGCCCTGACCATTCGCGGCGTCCTCGCGCACCTGCCCGAGGACCCCAAGGAGTGGCCTCGTTTCAAGGCTACAGATGTGCAGGTGGACGGAAAGACCCTGTGGCAGGGAATGTCGTTTGATGTGGCGGGCCGGCAGCTCACGCTGGACCAGATTCAGCACGACATCATCCGCGCCACGCCCGGTCTGCGCGACCCGCGCATCCATCTCGCTCTCACCTGCGCGGCGCGCGGAGGCCCGCCCCTCATGAACGAGGCCTTCACGGCGGATCGACTGAACAAGCAACTCTACGCCCGGATGCGCAGACAGGTGAATGACTCGAACCGCTCCCGCTTCGATCCGGCCTCCCGAACCGTTCGGCTCTGCCGGGTGTTTGACTGGTACAAGGATGACTTCTCCAACCCGGAGTTCAGCCCCCACGCCCGATCCGTTCCTGATTTCATCTCACGCTACGCGGATGATGAGGGAATTGCGCGGTCACTCCGGTCCGAGACGTGGACCGTTGAATACGAGGATTTTGACTGGCGTCTAAATCTTCGGCCCAAACGCTGAGAGTGCCCTCCTCCGGTCGACCTCAGCCCGCGCCCCGACGCTTCTCCCAGACCTCCTCTGCCTCCGGCCGGCGAACATAGAGGGGAACCATGCCGGCCGGTTCGGTGAAGTCGCCCCGCTCGGCCCGATCGTGCCCGAGCCGATACACCGTCTCCGCCCGAGCGCGGTTCAGTACCTCCGGCAAGACGTGCAGCTTCGCCCGCGCCACGGCCTCCCGGTGATACGCAACACCCTCTCCCAGGGCGGCGCACCGCGGCGGCAGGGATGCGAAGAACTCGTCCGGACGGCGTTCCGCCGGGGAGGTCGCGGCCACGTACCGGCCATCGTGGAGAGCAAACGCGGCCGCGAATACATTGCCCCGCTTTGCGTCGAGCATGACGACCACAGAGGGCGGTGGGTCAGGCAGGTCCAGTGCATTCTGGGCCACGACGTCCAGCGTGGGGACGCGCACCATGCCTGAGCCCGCGGCCAGGGCCATGCCCCGGGCGAACGATATCCCGATTCGCAGCCCGGTAAAGCTGCCCGGCCCGCCCGACACGTACACCTGCGTAATCGAGCGGCCAGGCACTGCGTGCGTCCTGCAGGTTTCGTCGATGGTCGGGAGCAACTCCACCGCGTGCCGCAGGGTCGTAGTGAAGGTCCGGACTTCCAAGACGTCCGGGCCTCGCCCCAGGGCCACGCTCCCTACACGCCCGGAGGTTTCGATGGCCAGGTTCCAGGCTGCCCGATCGCTGGGGGGTTGCGGCGGGAAAACGGGTGGTTGCGGCTCCATGGCCGGTCATTCTAGGACCTGCGCGACAAGTTGACACCCCAACCGGGAAACACCCGTTGCATCCACCCGGCCGATCGGCCATAATGCCCGGTCTGTCGATTTCGCAAGGAGATGCCATCATGGCCCATAGCCGACGTGCCCGGCTCGACAAACGCCAGTCAGACGCCATCGAGACCCGCCAGGTCAACACCCTGAGCAAGACGAAGGAACGCGCCCGCCGGGACGCCCGCATGCTCAAGCTCATCCGCGCCGGCGCCCCCCCGTACACGCCCGACGTCATGTCCTGGCTTAGCGTGAAACTCGACAAGCCCGCCCGCAAGATCACGGCGGACGATGTCCACACTCTGACCAAGAACTAATCGGGCCCATCTGACCGACCCCCCCCTGCCGGCGCCCATCATACGGCGTGCAGTTAAAGTGCCACTGGCAATCATGTCTCTTTCGCGAGGGCGCACGGGCGGCCTCTGCCCAACTGGCCTCGTACTCTCGCAGAAACTTCTTGACTCGCAAACGGCGGGTCGATAACTATTTCACCGAGTGAAGCTGGGGAGTTCTGGCAGGCCGACTCAGGCCAAGGCGCAGGGGAGTCGGTCCAAGGCACACCCACTGATCACTGTTCCAGATCATCTCGTGCTGAAAGTGTCGTTTTCGAGTAGCGGACGACGAGTTTTTGCGCTTCAGATCAGGGAGGACGCCGAAGCGAAGTGTATTTGCGGCCCAAGTACAGTGCCGCTTCACCCCATCGGGCATCGGGCCTGCCGGGGCGAGCGAAAGCTGTGGCGGTGCCCGCATTCGGCGATATCGAGCTAAAGGAGGAATCAACAATGAGTTGCAAGTCTCGGTCGTGGCTGGTTGCGGGCATGCTGGTCGGCGCGTTGTGCGTCGCGGGTTACATGGGGTGCTCTACTGGAGGAGGAGGCGGGGGCGGGGGTGGCGGCGGCGGTCAACCGGAGCCCACGTCTTTCGCGTTGGGAGCCGTACAGCCGCCGGCCGAGGAAGTGAATCGCCGGCCGCAGGCCATCAACCCGTTTGCCGCAAACGCCAACGTGCAATTGCCGAATCAGGTGGATCTGGCGGCGGACATGCCGCCGATGGGAGATCAGGGGCAGTTGGGATCATGCACGGCCTGGGCGGCCGGGTATGCGGGTGCGACCTACACGGCGGCCAAGGCGTACGGATGGGCACCCACGTCTTCCGACCGGCAGGCCAGCCCGGGCTATCTGTACAACACGCTGTTGGCCGCGGACAACCTTGAGTGCGGAAGCGGCACGTACATCGCGACGGCCATGAACCTGCTGGTATCCACCGGCTGTGCGAGCCTGCAGGTCCAGCCGTATTACGACGACCAGTGCCTTGATCCGGCGGCCGGGGATGCGGCAAACTTCCGTATCGGAAGCTTCAACCGGGTGGATCCGGCCAACCGTAACGCGGTGAAGGGTGAGCTTGCGCAGGGACGCATCATCGTCATTGGCGCAACTCTGGACGACAACTTCATGAATTACACGGGAGACGCCGTGTTCCAGGGCAGCGGCGTGCCGCTTCAGCAAGGCAGCGTGCATGCGGCCCACGCCATGGCGTGCGTGGGATATGACGACGGCCGGGGTGCCTACCGAATCATGAATAGCTGGAGCACGCAGTGGGGCGACCGCGGATTCATGTGGATGGCGTACGAGACGTTCGAACGTACGGTGTTTGAGGCGTACTCCGTGCAGCCGGCGGGTGATCGCGAACCGCCGGTCGATCCCGATGACGGTGACGATGGTGACGATGGTGACGGCGGCGGCGGCGACGAGCCGATTACCGAGCCGCAGGGCTACCTGGACGAGGCATTCCAGTTTGCAGACGCGAACGCCTTCGGCGACACGGTCGTATACCTCGTCTTCTTCTACCACTTTGACGAGCCCGTGTTCATCCGCACCATTACGGTCACCGATCCGCAGGGCGGACAGGGCGAGCAGACGTTCAACCAGGCCTTTGCCGACGGGTACGTGTACTTCATGAAGACGGACGGAACGCAGTTCGCTGCCGGAACCTACACACTCCAGTTTGACACACAACTGCGTAATGGAACCGACAAGATCTATGAAGGTCAGGCGGAGATCGACAAACTGGGAGAAGAAGGCGGATCCGCCGACCAGATCTGCTACGATTACTGCACATGGGCGTTCGACGGCGAGTGCGATGACGGCGGCGACGGGGCCGTCACCGGACTCTGCGAGTACGGCACGGACTGCGCGGACTGCGGGCCGCGAGAAGGGGACAACCCGTACTACTACGACCCGGACGACTACGACTGGTACGACTACGGGTACGACGACGACTGGTCCTATGACGATCCCTACGGTGACTGGGACTACGATTTCGATGGCGACCCGTGGGACTACTACTACGGCTACGACTACGACGATTACGGCGGCTATGACGACTACTACGACAGCGGCGCCAAGAAGATCCAGCGGACCTTCCGCGGGGTGCCCGTCGAGACGCCGTCCCACGCTCGAAACCTGCCCGCCACCGGAGTGGATGGACGCACGCTCGGGGCCAACCGCCAGGCGGTGACGTATCGGGCGCCGTCCGCCCAGTAGAGGCGGCGCGAGGCTGAGTCAGAGAATCGCACGCAGGGAGCCGCGTCCACGCCGGGCGCGGCTCCCTTTGCCTGCCCGGCCGGACGGCGCCCGTCCGGTTGCACCTGACGCGGAGACGAGCCGGTGACGTTACTGCTGCGACGAAGCCTTATGTGGACGTGCCTGCTGGCAGTGGCGACCGCCGGGTGCCGACGTGCGGAGCCGGCCCCCCGACCCGCCGCCGAGCGGCCCGAGCGGCCCGATATCGTGCTGATCACGCTCTGCACGTTCCGCATGGCCCACACAGGCTTCGGGGGATACGATCGCGACACGACGCCGTTCCTGGATTCTCTGGCCGCATCCGGCGTGTTGTTTGAGAATGCCACCAGCGCCTCCTCCTGGACCAAGCCCTCCGTAACCAGCCTGCTGACCGGCCTGACGCCAAACGTGCACGGCCTGACGGACATGTCCGGAGACCGGGACATCATCGCCGGCGAGTTCACGCCGCAGCGGGTCCTGGCCGACGGCATAGTGACCCTGGCGGAGTGCCTGAAGGCGGCCGGCTACGCCACCGCCTCGCGCGTGAACAACGTGCAGGGCGGCGAGTTTTACAACATCAGTCAGGGGTTCGACGACGCGGTCACATCGCATGAGATGGACACTCCGGCCATGCTGCGCGACTTTGACCGGTGGCTGGCGGGTCAGCCCGCAGAGCAGCCGGTCTTCTTCTTCATGCTCACCCGCGACGCGCACATGCCGTACGATCCGAACTACGAGTACTTCGTGAAGTTCAACCGATCGTCGCGAACCGTGCCGCGGGAATCGTACCCGGGCTATCGGCAGTGGCTGCACAGCCGCGTAAAGAAACGGCTGGACGACCACCGCCCCGTTGCACCGGAACCGCAGGAGCAGTTCATCGACCTCTACGATGCGGAGCTGGCTCAGTTGGATCATGCGCTGCGGGCCCTGCCGGAGATCCTGGAGCGGGCGGGCCGCCGGAATCGCACACTCATCGTGGTGATCGCGGATCATGGGGAACGTTTCTTTGAGCATGGCCGAATCGGGCACGCCGGCATCCCCGATGAGGCGACCATCCATGTGCCGCTGATTTTCGCGGGTGTTGACGTGCCGGCGGGCAGGCGAGTGAGGCCGGTCGTTCGCAGCATTGACGTGTACCCCACGCTGGCGGTCCTGGCAGGGGCCAACCCCCCGGACGTCCTCCAGGGGACCAGCCTGGTGCCGATGCTCTACGGCCCACCGGAGGAGGCGGAGAAACTCACCGCCTTTGCCAGCTTCATGAGCTCCCACCACACGGTTCGCGAGGAAAATTACAAGCTCCACTTGTGGCGAGGCGGCCGGCGCAGCCTGTACGACCTGACCCTGGACCCCGGCGAGTTGAACGACGTTTTCGCGGAGAAGTCGGACGTCGCCGCTCGGCTGGACCAGGAACTGATGCGCTGGCTTGACGCGGAGGAGGCATTGCGGTCCGTGGTTGCCCAGGGCGAAACCCGGACCCTGACACCCGAAGTCATCGAGCAGCTCCGTTCGCTGGGGTACATCCGCTGAACACGGTGCCGGTCGAAACGCAACCGACCGGTCGCTGCCACGAAATTCCGTCCCTGTTATCGCCCCGAGCTCTTCGGTTCTCGCGATTGGGTAACTTCCCTACGTGCCGACCGGCGTGCCCCGCAGCATGCATTCCCGGTCCCACCGTTCGCGTCCGGGTCCGGATTCCGTCGATTCCGGTGGGTGCGGTGGAAATGGACGGGGCGTCCGGTCTACAATACGGCGGACGGTGAAGGCGCCCCTCGGCCCACAGGCCGTTGTTCCGTAAAGAACGGAGGGTAGAGTACATGCAAACGTTGAATGAGCTGCGACAGCACGAACTGGTGATTCTGCGACGACTGCGAGAGAACCCGCTGACGGAATTCGAGCTTGCGAGCGAAGTGGCGGAGCATAGCGGCTTTTCCCCTGACGGGGCCGCCGAGCACATGGAGGGCTGGCTCGACGCTCTGAAGGAAGCCGGCTATATCTGGACAGGCCGCCTCTACAACGAGAAGGGACAGTTCATCCGCGCGGCCGCCCTGACGAAGGCCGGTCGCGAGCTGGTCCGCTGAGACCGCGGAACCGGACTCCGGACCGAGCCGAAAACTACAGAACTCCACGAGCCGCCCCCCGCCGGGCGGCTTTTTTTTCGATGGTCGGCCGATGCTTCACGGCTATACGGCCCAGGAAATCGTAAACGATGGACGAGCCGATCGACGTCTTCCGGCCGGAGGTGTTTCGCATCGGAATGGACGAGGTATTCCTGATTGCGCGCAATCAATGCGCGCGATGTCGAGGCATGCGAAACATGCGGAGGGGGATCGCGTCAAGCGGACAGGCAGGTTCACGTGCTGGGCACAGGTTGGGGACGGGCGTAGCGCCGAACCATCTCGATGAGGGCCTGGCGGGCTACGGGCTTGGCCACGTAGTCGTTGCAGCCGGCGTGCAGGCAGCGGTCCCGGTCATGGGTCATGGCGTGGGCGGTCAGGGCCACGATGGGGCGATGATAGCCTCGGGAACGCAGCACGCGGGTCGCCTCGTAGCCGTCCAGTTCCGGCATCTGCATGTCCATGAAGACCAGGTCAAACGGTCGGCCGTCCCGTTCGGCGGCCAGCGCCTCGTCCACGGCCACTCGGCCGTTCTCGGCCACGGTCACTTCCGCTCCGGCCTTTCGCAGAATCAGGCCGATCAGCTTCTGGTTGTCGGGGCCGTCCTCCGCCAGCAGAATCCGGCACGTCACGGTCGTCACGGCCCCCGGCTCCGGCGGGGACGTTTTGACGGCGCGCAGCTGCGTGCGGGCCTGCGACGCCGAGAGAATTCGCACGCCTTTCAGCGATCCCGCGGATATGCGAACGCGAAACGTGCTTCCGCGACCCGGCGTGCTCTCGACGACAATCTCGCCGCCCAACATCCGTGCGAGGCGCTGACTGATGCTCAGCCCAAGGCCGGTACCGCCGAACTGCCGGGTGGCGGCGGTGTTGACCTGGGTGAAGGGCTCAAACAGATGCTGCTTCTGGTCTTCGGCAATCCCGATACCGGTGTCCATGACGGCGAATTCGATCGCAGGCGACTGCACGCCGGCAACGTCCGACGGCTCATTCAGCAAACGCCCGGCCACCCGGACTTCGCCCACCTCCGTGAACTTCACGGCGTTCCCGACCAGGTTCACCAGAATCTGCCGCACGCGTGTCGGGTCGGTCTCGATCCATTCGGGGATCGGGCCATCCCAGTCCACGACAAAGCCCAACCCCTTGCCCGTGGCGCGGAACCGCATGAGTGATTCAATCTCCGTGAGAATCCGCGCCGGGGCACAGCGCACCCGCTCGACCTCGAACTTGCCGGCCTCGATCTTGGAAAGGTCAAGGATATCACTGATGATCTGCATCAGGTGCTCGCCGTTGCGGGTCACCGTGTTCATGTGTTCCAGCAGTGCTTCGCGGCCGTACGTACACGTGTGCTCGCAGCCCTCGCGGATCAGGTCCAGGTAGCCCAGAATCGCGGTCATGGGCGTCCGAATCTCGTGCGACATGTTGGCCAGAAACTCGCTCTTGGACCGACTGGCGGCCTCGGCGGCCTCCTGCGAGACGGACAGTTCCTCGTTGATCGTCTGGAGGGCCTCCTGCTGGGCCTTGAGCTGGTTCATGGCCGTCTCAAGCTGCATGGCGCCGGCGCGCTCTCGCTCCAGCACTTCCCGCAACTGCTGATGCTTCTGCTCCAGTTTGAGTTCGGCCTGCCGGCGCTCGGTGATGTCCGCGACGAACCCTTCCAGCCAGAGCAGCGAGCCGTCCGGCGCCCAGACTCCCTGGCCCTGTTCCCAGACCCACTTCAGCACGCCGTCGGCGCTCTTGATTCGGTATACCAGACGAAACGGCCGGCGTTCGCGCAACCCGGCCTGCACCCCGTCCCACACGGCCGCCCGATCGTCCGGGTGAACCAGGTTGTTGTACGACCGCCGGCGGTTGTCGACCAGGTCGGCCGCCGCAAGGCCGGTCAGGGCGAGGCAGCCCTCGCTGCAGAACTCCATGGTCCAGTCGCCGTCATTGCGACAGCGATAGGCCATGCCCGGCAGATTGCTCAGGAGGGTTGCCATGCGGCGTTCGTTTTCGTGAAGGGCCTGTTCCGCGTCGCGCCGCTGGCGATTGGCCAGCGCCTGTGCCATCTGGTCGGCCACCTGACCGGCAAACGCGATGTCGTCCGGCGACCAGACGCGCGGTTCGCCCCGTACCTCGTGAGACACCACGCCCACCACGCGTCCGCCCAGGCGGATGGGGGAATCCAGCAGGGACACGATGCCCAGGGGAACCATGTAGGGACCGGCCAGTTCCGACGTGCGTGGATCGGTTCGAGCGTCCGAGGCGTCGATGGCACGATCTGCGACGAGGGCCCGGAAATAGGCGGGGAAGTCCGTGAGCGCCAGGGTTGCACCGCTGATGTGCGTGTGGGCCGCGCGTTCATGAAGATCCCGGCACCGGAGTTGACGATCGTCCTCCTCCAACAGCCAGACGCCGACGCGGTCCACCTTCAGCGCCATTGCCGCCAGTTGCGTCACGGTCCGGGCCGCCGCGGCCAGATCGCCCTCCGCGATGGCCGGATGGGTGGCCAGCGTGAGGAGAATCCCCTGCTGGCCGCGTTGACGCTCCAGGTGGCTCAGTCTCTCCTCCTCCTCCCGTCTGCGAGCACCGATGTCCCGCATCACGCATTGGATGGCCGTCACATTCCCGTCGCGGATGAGCGGTTTGCCGGTCACCTCAACGTAGAAGGCGTCTCCCCGTGCGGATTGGTAGAGCACCTCGAGGCTGGCCGACGTGCGCTCGATCGCGACGTTCTGCATCAGGCGCAATGCGTGCCGCAGCTCATCTTTGCGTGCGAGGTACGCGCTGATGTGCGTGCCGATGACCTGCTCCGGGTCGTAGCCGGCGAACTCGCGGATGACCGGGCTGCAATACAGCACGTTGCCCGTGGTCGATATCGTCATGACCACGTCCTTCAGGTTCTCCGTGAGAAGGCGATACCTCTGTTCGCTCTCGGCCAGATCCTCCTGGACGCGGCGGCGTTCCGTCACCTCCTGTCGTAACGTCTGATTGGCCTCCACCAATCCCTGGGTTCGTTCGCTCACGAGTTCGTCCAGGCGTTCCTGGTGCCGACGAAGCTCGTGCTCGGCCTGGCCGTTCCACCGCTCGTAGAGCAGCGGAATGGCGAGCATGACCAGCACCAGCCCCATCAGCGACGACATCCGCAGGAAGCGGACGTTCCACTCCGGCGCGTGATCTGCCGGAGACGGCATGTACGAAGACACGGCGACGCCCGCCACGCACAGCGCCAGGACCACGCCCGTCCAGACCAGGGCCCAGCGTCGGCCGAGAATGCAGACGCTCAGCATCGGCACACAGACGCACCAGCTCAGCACGTGGATCGCTTCGCGGCCGGTCACGATCGCCGTCGCCGTGACGGCGACGGCGAGCCAGGTCAACAGCCAGTTCCCCGCCAGGACCACGGACCCGGTTCGGCGAAGCAGCACGGGGGCCACGCCGCCACACCCAACCCCTGCCAGAAGCGTCACGGATGCGGTCGTGTTGCCCAACAGTGCGGAATGCAGGATCCCATACAGCATTCCCGCAAAGAACAGGGCGAGCGAGCCTGCCACAATGACACCGGCACGACGGCGCGCCCGCGGGTCCTCCTCATCGACGGAGTCCGGGACGAACCGCTCGATCCAGCGTGGAAGCGTCAGAATGATCGGATGGATGTCCGGCATACGCGCGCGATCTCAACCCCGGCCGGCAACGCTGCACCAGAACGCGGCATTGACCCTGTCTCGACGTACGCTCCCGTGCGACGACGAACGATCGCTCAAGCCGGCGCCGAAGACCCTCGGACGACGCAGCCCGCACGATTCGGCAAACGATCAGCGCGGCAACGGCTCAGGCCTCGCTAGACCCTCCGCTTGCAGCGGCACCCCGTCACCCCGAGCGGCTGTCCATGCGCAGGACCGATCCGGCCGTGTCCCCGAATGTGTATCGGCCCATTCTGGCAGGCAGGTCAGAACGCCGTCCGGGGAACCCGTCCGAGGTTATCGGAACGTCGACGTACCCCGCCGGGTCGGGCGATATCGATCGCCGGATGACGTGCGTGGATGGTCCGTGAATGACGCAGCGCCGCAGCCGGGATCGGCTCGCGCAGGCAAACGTGAAGGCCGACCACCGGCTCAGAACACGCCGTCGACGTCTTTCTCCACGGAAAGAGACAAATCCGCCGGCAGGTCCACACCCTTGAGCTCCGTGAGAACACCGTGCGGCAATCCTCGCAGCGCGTCCTCCGCCCCCCCCTCTCTCGCGCCGCCGGCCTGTTGAGCGGCATCGCGCGTGCCCGTGCGAAGGTGTTCCCCCATCTCCTGTCGCGCCGCTTCCGCATCGCCGTGCTCCAGGGCGCCCAGAATGCGCACGTGGCCCGCGTGAATGCTTCGCGCGGTCGCCATGTCCTGCCGACCCACGCGAAGCCAGAAGACCATCTGCAACGTCCCGATCTCCCGGACCTCCCGCAGGATTCGGCGGTTCCCCCCTGCCCCCGCTACCAATGTGTGAAACGCGAGATCCGCCGCGAGAAACCGGCGGAGGGTCGCACCCGTCAACGCCCCGCCGTCTGCCTTCTTGCTCTCGCCGACCAGTCCATCGACCAGGTCGCACACCTGCCCGATGCGCAACAGCGCGTCGGCGGATCGCCGCGCCGCTGCACGAGCGGCCGCAGCGCTCTCCACCGCCTCCTGGAGTTCGCACAACTCCACCAGTTCTTCCGGAGCAATGGAACGCACCACCGTCCCGAACCGGGGGATCTGTTCGAGCAGTCCCTCATCCGCCAGCTTGCGGATGGCCTCTCCAACCGGGGTGCGGCTGACCCCCAGGGACCGGGCCAGCCCGGCTTCAGAGAGAACGGCTCCCGGCCGCAACCGGCCGGTGAGAATGCCCTGCCACACGTGCTGATACGCACGCTGCGCAAGCGAATCGCCGGCACGTTGTTCTTCCATCATCGCAACTCACAAAGGGTACGTCGGCAGCACTGGAACTCCGATGGAATCCCACCGGAACGCACAGCAGCGTAGCAGCGGGCGATGCCGTGGTCAACGCGCCAGGTCAGTAGCTGGGGTTTGTCACCACGCCCTCGTCACTGAGCAGCACATGTAGAGCAGGGTCGGCCAGTACGTCGGCGACGGACATCTCCACGCCGTCCACTTCCATCATCCCACGGACGAGCCGGATGCCGTGGCTGTAGTCCACGTACCAGTCCACGTGGCCGAGATACAGAGGCTGAATCGGCGTTCCGTTGAGCTGGTGCCAGCCGTAGATCGCCACCTTGCCGGGATGTGTGGCCAGTTGGGGCGTGATGACAACGTCTTTCTTGATGCCGCCCACCAGCAGGCCGAGCGGCTGGCCGGCCCGCTGCTGTTCCACCGTTTCGTGATGGCGGTAGTAGGTGGTCAGCCGGGCGATGTCGGTGGTGGTCGGACTGATCGGCGAGGGAGCGAGCTTGACCGCAGCCTGCGCGTAGATGTCGTTGACCATCTTGCGTGTGGGCAGCAAACACCCCAGCGCATCCGCGATGGGCTGGGCAATCAGGGGTGTCATGGGCATGCGGACGAAGTCGCGGTCCGTTCCGATCGCGAGGTAGTCGGGCGTGACGTAGTACGTAGCCTGTCGCAGGGAGCCCCCAATGACGGCGCTGACCTGGATCGGCACGAACGTGCGCAGGAATCCCGGCACGTTGCCGCCGAGCACTTCCTGCTGAATTCGCTGCTCGCGGGCGGTCCGGTCCAGGCCGGCCACCTCCGCGACCAGACGCCGCCCCCCCACCGCCTGGACCGGTCGAACCGGGAACACTCCGGACGTTAACGCAATCTGGAACGCGGCGAAATCGCCGAGGTCCACATCGTCGTCACCATTCGAGTCGAAGGCCGCCAGGCAGAGGGCCGGGCACGCGGCGGGTCCGGCGTTCGGACCGCCCAGACAGCCGACCAGGGCAACCAGATCGTCGGCATCCACATCGCCGTCGGTATCGTAGTCGGACGGGGCGACGGATTCGCACTCGTCCGGCAGGCCGTTCGCGTTGCAGTCTTCGCTGCCGCCGCCTGCCACGTCCTGGTCATCCGGCGTGCCGTTTGCGTTGCAGTCGGGCGCTTCGACGCGGACGTTGTCGTAAATCACGAAGTTATCCACGGCCGGGCTCGCGACGGACGCAAACGTGTCCATGTAACCCAGCATGAGGTTTGTGGCGCCGGCAGACTCATCGACGCGGATGGCGATGAGCCGGCCGTTCAGCCGCCACTCGACCACCCCGTCGGCGTAGCGAACCAGGGCCTCCACCCAGTGCTTGCCGGGGGCACCGGCCGTTTCGTAGGTCGGGCTGGGAAACAGGTACTGGAAGAAGGCGTCCGTGCTGTTTGCGCTGACGGCCGCCAGGGTGGATGCGTCCACGGACAGCAAGGTCCCACCGGAATACGCGCGGTAGTCAAGCGATTCTCCACCCTCACCGTCGCATGCGAACCAGAGTCCGTCGCCGGCAGGGTTGTCGGCCCAGACGACGCGGTCGCCCGCATGGTGGAGTCCGGCCGTCGCGAACTCGGTGGACCCGGTCCCCCCGCCCGCGCCGCCGTTGTAGTTGAGCCACATGTCGAAGGCGAGCGTTCGTGGTCCGGGGAAGGACTGGCCGTTCGGGTATGCGCTGACCGCGTCCTTCGCGGGGTTCGCGTCGTTGTTATTCACGGTGAAATGCAGCCCGACCGTGGTGCCGGACGAGTTCGGGGCCGGAATGATCCCCCGCAAGCTGTAGTCATAGGCGAAATCAGCCGTGTAGTCTCCCGCGGCGCTGAAGACGGCCCAGTTGGGTCCGGACGTACCGGCGTCAAAGTTATCCGAGAACACGGTCACCTGCCCGGCCGCGGCTCTGCACGCCAAGGCCAGGCCCGTCACGGCCATCACTGCGACACTGCTCGTCTGCTTCTTTCTTGCGATCATTTCCGCTTCTCCTCGGGCAGCTTCCGACATCCGACCCGGTTCTGAGTACAGCGAGGCTGGCACGGCCGCTGAAACGCCAGGCCGCGACAATTCCTGGTACTCCACGATCACCGGTGGCTTCACGTTTGTGTCGATCCAGAACCGGATCGTCCCGCCCACCGGGAACGGCCAGAGCGACGTGGAGAGCAGGATCCCCGACTCCGGCGTCGGTCCGCTGTCGTGAAAGAGAAAGACCAGTTCCGGCGGGTCCCAGCAACCTGTTTCGACCCGGAGCACCTCACAGCGGACCAGGGAATCGCGGTGAATCCAGTCGCCCTTTCGCTTCCGGGCGACCTCGTCACTGGCCGTGCAGCGGGCGACAAGGGTTGTGTCCCCCCGCGGTCCTGTTGGGTCGTGAAGGTCGGCGCGCTCATGCAGAACGGCATTGGTCAGCTCAGAACCCGGTATGCGACACGGACTGCACCCCGGCGGCAGGGTCAACGCGAGGGCAAGCAGAGGCAGCCCCTTCATCGCCATCCGCAGCCACACCCGATCCCCACGTATTGACCTCGCCGTTGACATCGCCCGCCTCGCGTTCAGGGCCGGGAGCACCGGTCGCGCTGCCCCATACGTCCGTCACGCCGGAGCACAATTGGATGGCGGCGGGCGCGTCCGGTCAAGTCCCGCGGCGTACGGAGCGTTGTGACCAACCCCGCCTGCCGGTCACCGCCCGCATCCCGCGTTTCGAAGGATCATCGCTCGCTTCGCTCGATGCGGGGATTTCAGGGCCCGCCGCTCTCCAGCACGGTGACAAATGCCGTCAAGTCGTCAAGGTCAATCGTTGCGTCGGTGCCCGTCAGGTTTCCCGCCGCGCAGGCGCCGGTGCCGGCCAGTCCGAAGCACTCCTGGAACGCCGCGAAGTCCTTCAGGTCCACGTCCGCATCGCCGTCGAAATCACCGTCTCCGTGCAGGACGCACGTGTCGCCGGTCTCCTCGCACCACTCGCCCGCGTCGCAGGGGTATTCACCCGGCAGACAGCCGAGATCGGCGTCGCACGTTTCGACGCCGTCACAGAAGAGGTCGTTGGCGCAGAATTCATCGTCCGGCACGTTCACACACGCATCCGCCTGCTCATCACACGAGTCAACCGTGCATTCCACGTCGTCGTCACAAGTGTTCTCGGAACCGGTGCACTCGCCGGCCAGACAAACCTCATCGATCGTGCAGAACTGGAGATCGTCGCAGGGCAAACCTTCGTTAACGGGCGTGAAGATGTCGCAGTTACCCTCTGTGCCGGCCGGATCGCACGACGCTGCGCGGCATTGCCCGTCAAAGCTGGAGCAATCCGGCGCTCCGCCGCCGGTGCACGCTCCGGCCTGGCACGTTTCGCCGATGTTGCAGGTCTGGCCGTCGTCGCACGGCAGGCCCTCATGGAACGGGACCAAGACCTCGCAATTCCCTTCCATACCGGCTGGATCACACGATGCCTCGCGGCATTGCTCGTTGAACGCGGAGCAGTCGGGCGCCGCCCCACCGCCGCACACTCCGGCCTGGCACGTTTCGCCGACGTTGCAGGCGTTGCCGTCGTCGCACGAGGTTCCGTCCATCACCGGCGTATGCACGCACGTGCCATCCGCGCAGGTGTCCGTGGTGCAGGTGTTCGTGTCGCTGCAATCGGCATCCGCCAGACACTCGACGCAGGTGTCGTCGCTCTCGCGGCAAAGCTGGCCGGGGCAGGGATCGCTGCCAGGCTGGCAGGACCCGTTCGGGTCGCAGGTTTCCGCCCCGTTGCAGAACTGGCCGTCATCGCAGTCGCCGTCCACGAGGCAATCCACGCAGGTATCATCAGCCTCCCGGCAGAGCTGGCCGGGGCAGGGATCCGTGCCCGGCTGGCAGACCTCTCCCACGCACGTTTCCGCCCCGTTGCAGAACAACCCGTCGTCGCACTCACACTGGCCGCCGTACATCGCGATGATCACCACGTCGTCAAAAAACGCCTCCGTCCATTCGTCGCTGTAGGTGGCGTTGTTGTTGTACGCCCCGACAATCACGGTGTGGGGACCGGCGGCCAGCGAAATCGCGAATTCGTCAAACAACCAGCCGCTGTCGTCCGTGCTGCCGCCGTTGCCGTTGCCGACCATGTGCTTCAGCGAGGTATTCGTGTCGTTTCCGTAGCGGGTGCCGTCGATCGTCAGAATCGTTTCGCCGTACTCGTTCGTTTCGTACCCCGCACCCAGGAGCAGCCGGTGGCGCACGTTCACCGTCACGGTGGTCGCCTCCGTCAGCGTGAACGACGCGGACCAACCGCCGGACGTGGCCCCTCCGGTGCTGCCCGGTCCCAAGTACACGCGGACCCCGCCGCCGGCATAGCCTCCGGAAGCCTCGTACGTGCCGGCCGCGTAGTTCGGCAGACTGGTGCCGAAGACGTCGTCCTGGTACGCGAACCCATTTGCATCTGAATCGAAGTGCGCATCGAGCACCGTTACTTCCTCATCACAACTGCCGGCCTGGCACGCGCCGGTAGGCTCGTTGCACGTCTCCGCACCGTTGCAGGGATTGCCGTCGTCGCAGTCCTCATCCGTCAGGCAGTCGATGCACGCATCATCACTCTCGCGGCAGATTTGCCCCGGACACGGATCACTGCCGGGTTGGCAGGTTCCGTTCCCGTCGCAGGTCTCGGCCCCGTTGCAGAACACGCCGTCGTCGCAGTCACCGTCCTCAACACAGTCTACGCAGGTGTCGTCGCTCTCCCGGCAGGCCTGCCCCGGGCAGGGATCTTCGCCGGGCTGGCAGACGCCGTTCGCATCGCACGTGTCGTCGCCGTTACAGAACAGGCCGTCCGGGCACGGCGTGCCCGAGGGCTGGAACGCATCCGTCGGGCAATCCGGATCGCTGCCCGTACAGAATTCCGCGACGTCGCAGATACCGGCCGCCGGTCGGCATTCCGTACCGCCGGGTTCGAGGTTGGGCAGGCACGTGCCCGACCCGTCGCACGTGTCCGGGTTGTCGCAGGCCGTATTGCCGGCGTCGCCGCAGGCGGAGCCAGCGGACTTGTTCGTCCAGGCACTGCCGCTCGTGGCCGGGATGCAGGCCTGGCAGTCGTTGGCCGGATTCGAGTCGCCGCTGTCGTAGCACGTGTCGTCGATGAGGCACGTGCCCGCCGCCAGGTCGTGGTCGCACTGGTCCGTCACGTCATTGCACGAGTCCACCGTGCAGGAGAACGCATCCGAGCAATCCGGGGCCGTGCCGGGCTGGCAATGCCCGTCATCGCACGTTTCGGTGCCGGTGCACCAGAGTCCATCGCTGCAATCGTCGTCGTCGTCGCATTCCGTCTCGCCAATCGTCGACGCGCCGGTGATGATCAACGAAAAGGCCTGGCTGCCGCCCGATAGCGTCCCTTTATGCGTCACGCTGAGAGTGAACGAGTTCGCCCCCGGCGAGGACACGACCACCTGCTCCACGTTGTCGCGGCTGTTGTCGCCCGTGGTGGCCGCCGCGGACGGGCTGGCCGGGTTCAGCACCCACGGATAGAACGTTGTCGCCGGAGAAGTCCGTACCAGTCGCACGTCCAGGTCGTTGACCAGCATGGCATTCGTCGGGTTCAGCAGATTGCCAGGGGGCGTGCCCGCCGGGTCCGTCCAGGACAGGGTGACCCGCAACGGCGTGCTGCCGTCGGTGGTCAGCGGAAGAGTGAAAGACCCGCCGCTGCTGAGCGTCTGTTCGCTGATGGTCAGCGACTGCGTCACGTCCGCGGTGATGGTGTTCGCCGCCTTCAGCGTGTTCATCAGGCCCCAGCCGAACCGGTAATCCGGGCCGTTGGCCGAGCCGGTTTCGTCGGCGGTGTGGATGACCAGGCCTTTCAGCGTGGCGGAACGCATGTCGCCCTCGGTGGGGTGGGTCGATCGCCAGTGCTGGATCAGCACACCCATCGAGCCGCTGACGTTCGGGCTGGACATGGACGTACCGGACAGGTCGTAGTAGGACGAGTTTGAGTCATCGATCGCGGAATACAGCCCCACCCCGTTGCCGCAAATGTCCGGCTTGATGCGGCCGTCGTCGGTCGGCCCCCAACTGGAGAAGCTGCTCATCGTGACGCTGCCCGTCCCGCTGTAGCCGCCGACCACGTCCTCCACGGCACCCACCGCCAGGATGTTCTTGGCCACGCATTCCGAGCCGAGACTGTCGTAGTCGCCGTCCGGGTCGCGCGTCGTCGTGCTCCATTCCCAGTAGCCGGAGCTCGGGTTGTAATAGTAGTGCCCGCCGCCGGCACCAGGCCCGTCGTCATTTCGGTCGTTGCCGGCCGACTTGCAGATCAGGTAGTACGGGTAGTCGACGGCCAGGTCGTCCAGCTCGGCGCTGTAGCTCGTGTACAGGCCGAACCAGTTGTCTTCCACCGTGCTGACCGTCACGTCGCCGTACCAAAACCACTCGCCGTAGCTCGAGTTGTAGGTCCAGCCCGTGGAGAACCCGTACGAGTGATTTGACACCCGCAAACCGCCGGCCGCCGCGTTCGCCATTTCCGTGGTATCGTTGTCCCAATCCCAGCATCGCAGCGACGCCGAAGGCGACATGCCTTTTGCGGCCGCCACCACGCCGGATGCGATCATCGTGCCCGCCACGTGCGTGCTGTGGTAGTGCGTGGCGCTCGGTGAGTCCATTTGCGTGGCCCGGCCCCCGAACTCCTGGTGAGTCGTGCGGACCCCGCCACCGTCCCACACACCCAGAATCACGCTGGAGCCGGTGAGACCCAACCCGCTCGAACCACCCGGCAGCACCGCATCCGTGCTGATGCTGTCCGCAGCCACGGCGTTGTGCGTGATGTAATACTTGGGCACGCCGTTGACGATGGCCTTGATCTCGATCACGCCGGTGGGCGTCTCCTGCCGAACGATCCACCCCTTTTGCCGTGCGATCTCGCGGGCCTCTGCCTGGCGCGAGACCGTCACCTGGGCATCCGCCCGGCCAGCCCCGATAACCAGCAACACGCCCGCCAAGGCAGCCGTCATCGTCGACATCCGTCGGCGCACCGCCCCCGTCCGGCCAACAATGCCAACACCACCAGCTATGCCGTTCATCCAGATTCCCATCCCTTCTGAAATGCCACCGGGGCCGCCCGGTGCCAAACCCTGGTTCAGGTCGTGGCGCGACGAATGCCGCGGAACCTCCTGACCTGCCTCATGATACAGGAAAGCCGACCCCGCCTTCCAGCGCAAAGACCACTTGGTGAGCCCGAGCCAATGCGAATTGCACTGGCAGCGTGCATTCTTCAGCGACACTGGCCTCGGTCGGCCACACGAAGTCGCACTTCATGGCGTGGCGTCGGTGCGCGGCACGTGCTGTTCGTACCATGCGCGTACCTTGGCGAGCGCGGCGTCGGTGTACCGGTATCTGGACCACCCTTCTGGATGGTCGAAGACCTCAATGTCGCCGTACCCGGTGGTGATCCAGCGACCGTCGCTCCCGCTGAGGATCGTAAATGTCCGGTCTTCCCCGCCGGCCGGTCGCCAGTACGAGACTGTGATCGCTTCGCGGGCTGACGTGTCGGCCCGGACGCGATCCGGATTGCAGCGCCCCACTCGTTTCGTTGTGACGTACAGGTCTGCGAATGCGTCCCTGCCCTCCTGAACGTCGAGGGCAATCAGCTTCGTGCCGCTCGGCCCGACTGCCTCGTCCGGAACGTTGACCTGGATCCTCGTTTGCGCCGGAAAACTGTCCCGGCAGTTTGGCGAGCATCCACCGACCGCAAGCATGGCGGCAACGAAGCAGGAACAGCACAACATCCGCCGACCAAGACTCTCGGTCATCGTACGCACTCCTTTCGTTGCAGCCCGAACCGCCGGGGAGCTGCCGGGCGATCCAGATTGTAGATCCACACAGTCGCAAAAATACAGAGGCGAGACGCAAATCCACATCCTGGCCTATTCGGAGTCCCACAGTAGCCTGTCGGATGTCCGCAGGATCAATGTTCTGTGTTCCGAGCTCCGCTACGGAGAGGAATGGATCATGCCGAACACCAAGCGCAGAACAGGCCGTGGAGCTGCGAAGGAACACTGGCAAGTGACGGCTCTCCGCGTTGTGGCAGCGTCATGTGCAGTGGCACTTTTTCTTTGTCTCCGCCGGGACGAATGGATATGCTGGTTCTGGGGTGACCGACGAAGGTGACCGGCTGGGAAGCCGGTCCCACAGCACGTTTGGCCTGTGAGCGCGACGACCTGATCTTGCTCTGCGTGGGAACACTTCCGCAACCGTGGGTGGGGAGCGACGTTGTTCCGGGAGCGCATGGCGTGCCGGGGATGCCAGACGTCGCCGGCTCACCTCACTGATGTGCCATGCCAACATGAGCCAGGGCCTTTCACGCGGCATGTGTGCGCGTTCATGCGTTCCCAAGCCACGGGGGCGGTGGCTCGTTCGACAACAATCGGGACATGGGTTCAGTGGGCTGATGGTGGTCCGGTGCGATGTGACCTATGGGCGCACGCGCAGGTGAAATGCCGTCATCCCAAGCACTCAATCTGACGGAACGGGAGAAAAGTCATGTTGCACATCACGAAGAACTGCGGACACGCACGTTTTGCGGCCGCTTGCGGTTGTCTCGTGCTGGCGTGCGCGTACTTGCCCGCCCTGGCGGCCCCTTTGCCTAGCGAGATCGTAACCCTCACGCAGCCTGATGGTCGCACATTCGCCGCCTGGGCGGGCGGTGATGAATGGTCAACGTGGATCGTTCATGAAGAGTCCCTGATTGTCCGCGACGACCGAGGGTGGTGGTGCTATGCCGAGCCGGGAGATGGCGGGCTCGTGCCTGGCCGAGGACGCGTCGGTCTGGACAGGCCGGGGGTCCGGACGGCCACGCGGGAGGACATTCCCGCTTTGGCGGCGCAGATCGAACGGCCCCCGGGTCTGTTCGCAGAGCAACACCTGCCCGGCCTCCGCTCCGTGGATCGGCCGGTGCTGGTGGTTCTCGTCGCTTTTCAGGACCAGGCGCTGACCACCACGGACGCGTATTGGAACAACCTGTTGTTCGGGACCACGGGGAAGACGGTGCGTACCTATTATGACGAGGTCTCCGGCGGAAGCCTTCATCTCGTACCGGCATCGGAAAGCTCCGGCACCGTCGATGACGGCGTTGTCCGCGTCCAGCTATCGACGTCGGCGCACAACAGCGGCAACCATCCCAATCCGTATGGCACGATCGACAACCGAAACCGCTGGATCGTTTATGATGCACTGTCCGCAGCCGATGGGCTTGTGGATTTCAGCGCTCTCGACGTATCGGCGCCGACCGGCACCATCACGGCGGACGAGCTGCACCTGGTCATCGTGGTGGCCGGCTACGAGCACGGATACTGGGTCGGGGTCGATCCGCCCACGCCTGCGATTCACTCCCACCGCTGGGCACTGGGATTTGCCTACAGCTCGGAAATGGTGCCGACAGTCACAGCCGACGGCGTTGAGCTCTGCGACTACGCGTACTATGCCGGATATGTGCAGGTCGGGGAGCTGCACACGGATCATCCGACCACGGTCGGCGTGCCCTGCCACGAGCTCGGGCACGACATGGGGCTGATCGATCTGTATGACACGACGCTCGCTTCGCACGGGATCGGAGCGCACGGTGTGATGGGGTACGGGGTATGGGGAACGGCCGCGACGGACACCTACCTGGGCGAGACGCCGGTTCACATGTGCGCGCCGTCGAAAGCGCAGCTCGGGTTCGTCACGCCGACGGTGGCCAACGGAAACCAGGACTATTCGCTCTGGGCAACCGGCTCGTCCAGCTACAACGTCGTCCGCGCAAATACGCGCGATCCGAACCAGTACTTCCTGCTCGAGAACCGGGAGCTCCAGGGCTTTGACGCCGGACTGTATCGCTGGTTCAGCCTCAGCGCGGGCGGTGCGGACGGGGGGCTGGCCGTCTGGCACGTGGATGACGCCGTCACCGACAACACCACCGCGAGCCACAAGCATGTGGACCTGGAGGAGGCCAACTGCGCGGCGGTCGGGTACGCCGAACTGGACTACCTGACCACGGGCAACCCGCCGCCCGAGCAGGGTAAGCGTGAGCACTACTACCGTGCCGGAGTCGTCGGCGACTTCGGCGACGCGACCAACCCGAATTCGCGGTTGTACAGCGGGGGAACGACCTACGTAAACGTGTCGTCGGTGTCGGCCGGCGGCGAGACCATGAAGTGCTTCGTCGCCACGCAGCCGGCCGCAACGCGCGTCGTCGAATGGAGCACCTACCTGGGGGGTTCGGCCGAGGACCAGGCCCGAGGTGTCGCAATCGACCCCGTCGGGAACATATACGTCGGAGGCACGACGAACTCCGCAAACTTCCCGACGACGCCCGGCGCGTACGACCGCAACCTGACCTCCGGCCAGGCCGCGTTCGCCTCCAAGTTCAGTTCCGGCGGCAACCTGGTGTACTCGACACTATTCGAGACAAGCTCCTCGACCGGAGGGACGAACAGCTATGCGATCGCAGCCGATTCCGCCGGCTCTGCGTACCTCACGGGCAGCACGACGGCGGGACTCCCGCTCACGGCGGGCGCATGGGATACGAGCTTCGGCGGCACCAGCGAAGCCTACGTGGCCAAGCTCGACCCCGGCGGTGCCGCGGTTGTGTACGCCACGTACGTCGGCGGGACCGAATCGGTCAGCACCAGCGAGACCGGGTATGGCATCGCCGTCGATGCCGGGGGCAACGCGTGCGTCGTCGGACAGACGGACGGCAGTGGATTTCCGAAGACACACGGCGCGTACGCGGGCCTGCTGGACACGTTCACGGTCCGGCTGAATCCGACGGGCACGGGGGTTTCCTATGCGTGGCTGCTTGGAAGCCCGTATGGTGATTGGGGGTGGGATGTCGTGACCGACGCCTCGGGGAATGCCTACGTCACCGGGACGACGACGGGCTCGACCTACCCCACAACGGCCGGAGCCTACGACCAAACGCACAACGGCGGCCGCGACGTGTTCCTCACCAAGCTGGGGCCCACGGGCTCGTTCGACTACTCCACGTTTCTGGGCGGCAGCAGCCAGGACTATGGCATGGACGTGGCGCTGGATGGGAGTGGTTACGTCTACCTGGCGGGCTACGGCCTCTCGTCGGATTTCCCGACGACGCCGGGGGTGATCGGTCCGGTTACCGTCGGAGGCACGCAGGATGCGTTCGTGGCCAAGCTGGACGCCACGCCCTACGGCAGCCTGCAGTACTGCACGTTCCTCGGCGGCAGTGCGTCGGATGATGGCAATGCCATCGCCATCGACAGCCAGGGCCGTGCGTGCCTGGCGGGCGTAACGGGGTCCACCGATTTCCTATTGCAGGGCGCGTTCTACGGCGACGCGGGCGGGATTGACGGATTCGGCAGCGTGATCAGCGATGACGCAACCGCGCTCGAGTTCTCGACGTACCTGGGCGCAGCCCTGGAGGATCGCGCCTGGGACGTGGTCGTGGACGCGTTCGACGCCTTGTACATCGTTGGGGCAACGTTTTCCACCGATTTTCCCGTGACGCCCGGGGCGTACGACACCACCCACAACGGCGGGCAACGCGATGCCTTCATCAGCAAGATCGGCTGGGCGCAGGTGACAAGCAGCCTGGTGGTCGGTGCCCCGGACGGCGGCGAGGTCTGGCACATCGGCCGGACGAACACCATTGGCTGGTCCAGCTCCGGGGCCGGGTCCGACGTGAGCGTTGAGCTGCTTCGTAACGGCTCGTGGGAAACGCTCTGGGCGACCACGCCGAACGACGGCAGCGAGTCGTGGACGGTCACGGGCGCCGCGGCCACGGACTGCCGCGTGCGGATTCAGTACGCGGCAGGTGGCCTGACCGACCAGAGCAACGCGGACTTCCGCATCGCCGTGGTCGGCGATCATGACGGCGACGGTGACCTGGACGCGGGCGATTACGCCGTGTTTGCGGAGTGCCTGTCCGGTCCGGGCGCGACACCTGCTCCGACACCGCCACGGACTGCGGCCGAGTGCCTCGATGCGTTCGACTTTGACTCCGACACCGACGTAGACGCCGCCGACTTTGCAGCGTTCCAGGCGGCCTATACCGGGTAGCACAGCGACGCCGGCCGAACGAGCAAGGCCTTCCATTGTGCAGGCGTGAGGCAGTAGGGTACTATCCCGTTCGTCACGAGGTCGTCCCTTTGCCCAGTGGCACCCAGGACGAGTTGCAAAGATCCGACTTGAATGCCGCGAGGGGAAGCTTGTGAGTTCGGCAAGGCTCCTGCGGGCCTTTGCGGAGGAGACATGACTGCTTTGACCGGGTCGCAAGACGAATCGCGGGTTTTGGCGGAGACCGAGGCGTTTCTTGCCCGGGGCGGGCACGTGGACGCGCGGACCTTGATAGGCCGCACGCGCCTGACGGAAGCGGCAGAAAGAGGTCACGAGTCGGTCGTACGCCTTCTCGCCGATCACGGGGCGGATCTGATGGCGCGGACTTGTCGAGGAGACCGACCTGTTCACGCGGCTGCCAAATGGGGATATGTTTCGGTCGTTGCCTTGTTGCTTGACCGCGGAGTGGACGTCGATGCGCCGGGAGAATCAGGGCGCGCACCGCTGGCCTGCTGCGCGGGTAGCGAACGTTCAGTGGAGGTGGCGGCGCTGCTGATCGCTCGGGGCGCGGATGTCGGGCGGGTCGACGATGAAGGCGAGACGGCACTGCATCGCGCGGTACGGCGAGGTGACGAAGCGCTCACTGCATTCCTGATTGAGCACGGCGCGGATCCAAATGCGGAAGTCGTTCCGCCGGCTGGCGATGAACCGGCAGCCCAGCCAGGGCAACGGAGGCTGACACCGTTGCATATCGCATCACTGGTGAACCGGCCGGCCCTGGCGGCGCTTCTGATTGAGAAGGGAGCGCGTCTGGACGTCTTCTCGGCAGCGGCCCTGGGAAAGGCGGATGACGTTGCGGCAATGCTGGATGCTGACCCGTCGCTCGTACACGCATGGTTGGATGGACACCAATCGCTGCACTGTGCGGCTTCTTGTGGTCAAGCAGACGTGGTGAAGCTTCTTCTATCGCGCGGAGCAGACGTGCACGCACGCCGGCTTGACCGTTCTGAAGGCACTCCGCTGCACAGCGCGGCGTTCCTCACAGACGCATCCGTTGCACGGGCATTGCTGGCCGCCGGGGCCGATGTGAACGCACGGGATCGCGGAGGTGATACGCCTCTGCTCAAGGCAATGTTCACGGCGCACGCGGATGTTGTGGCGTCCCTCATCGACGCCGGTGCGGACGTTCACGCGAGGGACGAGACTGGGCGCACCCCTCTCCTGGCCCTGCGGGGAAAGTCGAAGCCCGAAGTTGTCTCGCTATTACTCCGGGCCGATGCGGACGTGAATGTGCATGACCCGAACGGCACGACGCCACTTCACGAGGCGGCACACTGCGGCAGCGAGCGGGCTGCGAGCATTCTGATCGAAGCCGGTGCTGATGTTGGCGCCGCAAACTGCAAGCAGGAGACCCCGCTGCACGTCGCCGCGGCGCGCGGGCATCGAGGCATGCTGGAGCTTTTGCTCGATCACGGGGCCGACGTGCACGCACGTGACGAACGGGGTCGGACGGCCTTGGAGCGAGCGGTGCGGGCGCGACGTGGAGGCCGGGATACGGCGGCGCTGCTGCTTGAGCGGGGTGTGGACGTGGACTCGCGGAATAGCCGTGGCCAGACGGCCCTGTTCTGGGCGTGTGCGTTCGCCGAGGATGCTGTCGAGACGGTGGAGTATTTGATCGCGGCCGGGGCGAAGATTGATGCCAGGGATGAGAACGGCGATTCACCATTGCACATGGCGGCCTACTGGGGACGGTTGGAGGTTGCCCGGTGTCTGGTCGACAAAGGCGCCGACGTCAACGCGCTGAATACGGCCGGGTGTTCGCCGCTGCATCTTGCGGCGGGCCGGGGGCATATCTCGCTGGTCGAGTTGCTTGCAGAGAAGGGGGCAGATGTGAATCCTGTGTCCATCTACGGGACTTCGGCGCTGCATGCCGCTTCCCTGGCGGGCGCCTGGGAAGTGGCCCAGTTACTGATCGGCCGGGGCGCGCCTGTGGACGTGTTCGCCGCCGCGGGCCTGGGCATGGTCGATAAGCTGGCAGAGTTTCTTGATCGTGACCCGGAGTGCGTTCGCGTCCGCATCGGAGCCGGGCCGACCGCCCTGGAATTTGCTGTCAGCGGGGGCTACGCAGCAGCAGCCGAGTTGTTGATCGAGCGCGGTGCGGATGTGACCGCGCGGATGGATGATGGCAGCACGCCTCTGCACTCGGCCGCGTGGAATGGGCATCTGCCATTGGTCGAGCGGCTAGTGGCGTGCGGCGCCGATGTGAACGCGCGGAAGGAAGACGGCGACATGCCGCTGCACCTGGCGATCTTCGCTGGGTGTCCGAGCGTGGCGGAGTTTCTGATCGCGGCCGGCGCGGATGTGAACGCTGCCGGCGAAGACAATGAAACCCCTCTGCATCTGTGCGTATATAGTGGCGACGCGCAGACGGCGAAGCTGCTCCTTGATCGCGGGGCGGACATCACAGCGCGGAACAAACATGGGAGGAGCGTGGTGGATGAATTTGAGGAGGACGCCGGTCCGCTCATCTGGAAAGACCTCGCCCTGCTGCTCCGGCCGTATATGGAGCGAAGGTGAGATCCGTCATGCGGCCGCCCTGCGCACCATGCGCCGCACGGACCCGTCAACGAGACCGGCGGCAGGAGCTCGGCGACGTAACGTGCGAATCAGCCGAACTCCGATCGCTTACCGCCACACGCCGAGTGGGGTGGATTCAGACGTCGGGCCATCGGTTTCCACCTGTGTGGGGCTTTCGGCAGAAGGCAAGACCACTGCTCGAGGAGCAGTGGCACAATGCGGCTCTGACAAGAAGTCACGAAAGGCTACAGCATTTCTGCTGCAAACGTGGTACGCTTTCGCACGAATGGGCGCGCCGGGCGTCCGGCGCCGCGATACCCGGGGAGGAAACTTGCTCCGTGAATGCTGTTGAACTCACCGATATCACCAAGACCTTCGGCAGCCATACGGCCGTCGACGGTCTCTCTCTGCACGTGCCGCAGGGGTCCATCTACGGCTTCATCGGGCCCAACGGGTCCGGCAAAACCACGACCCTGCGGATGATCATGAACATCCTGTACCCGGACCGGGGGGCCATCTACGTCTTCGGCCGGCCACCTCGCGCCGCGTCAGACCAGATCGGCTACCTGCCCGAGGAACGCGGCCTGTACAAGCGGATGCGCGTGCTGGACCTGCTGCGGTTCTACGCCGAGCTCAAGGGATGCCGGGGCTTCAAGGCGGAGGCCCAGGCGTGGCTGGCCAAGCTGGGCCTGGCCGACTGGGGCAGCCGAAAGGTCGACGCCCTGTCCAAGGGCATGGCCCAGAAGGTGCAGTTCATCGCGGCGGTGATCGCCCGGCCGGAGCTGGTGATCCTGGACGAGCCGTTCTCCGGTCTGGACCCGGTCAACATGGAGGCGATCCGAGACGAGGTGCTGGAACTGAAGCGGAACGGGGCGACCATCATCTTCTCCACGCACGACATGGACGTGGCCGAGCAGATGTGCGACTTCATCTTCATGATCTTCCAGGGACAAAAGGTCCTGGACGGCACGCTGGACGACATCCAGCGGCAGTACGGCAACGACACATTGCGCGTCCAGGTGGAGGGCCTGCGTTTGACGGCCGAGGACCTGCCGGGCGTGGCCAAGGTGACCGACTTCGGGCATCTGCAGGAGCTTCGGCTGAATGAAGACACCGATCCCCAGGGCGTTCTGGCCCGCCTGGTGCAGCGCGGGCGGGTCCGGCACTTCCAGGTGGCCAAGCCGTCGTTGCGAGACATTTTCGTTCGGATTGCCGGCCCACAGGCACAGGAGGTGACGCATGCGTAAGATCCTCGTCATCGCCGTGCGGGAATACCAGGCGGCGGTCCGCACCAAGATGTTCATCATCACGCTGGTGCTGATGCCGGTTCTGTGCACAGGCGGGCTGATCACACACAAGTTGCTTGGCGGGCAGGTGGACACGACGGATCGCCGCGTGGCCGTGATCGATCGGTCGGGCATCCTGTTCGACGTGCTGGCGAAGGCATCGGATGAGCGTAACGCGTCCCTGAAAGATCCGAAGACCGGCGAAAAGACCGGCCCCGCGTTCTTCTTCGATTCTGTTGCGCCCGACGACGCGGACCCCGACGGCCAGCGTCTGGCCCTGTCGAACGACATCCGCCAGGGCAGGTACTTCGCGTTCATTGAGATCGGTCCGGACGTGGTGGAGCCAGAGGCTGACCCGGAGCGGGCCTGCATCGAATACTACACCGACACGCCCATGTACTTTCCAATCCAGAAGTTCGTCGACAGCCTGCTGAACAATGCGATTCAGTCGCACCGTCTGGCCAAGGCGGGCATCGACAAGACGGTGGTGGACCGCGCGACCCGCTGGGTGCCGGTGGAAACGCTCGGCCTGGTCCAGGTTGACGCGAAGACGGGCGAGGTTCGTGGTGCGGACCGCAAGTCGATAGAAGCGCACGTCGGCGTGGTCGTATTTTGCCTTTTCCTGGTGTTCATGGTCATCACGGTCGGGGCCGTGCCGCTGATGCAGAGCGTGCTGGAGGAGAAGATGCAGCGGATCGCCGAGGTTTTGCTGGGCTCCGTTACGCCGTTTCAGCTCATGGCGGGCAAGCTTCTGGGAGTGGTGGGCGTGTCTCTCACCGTGCTGGTCTTGTACGTCATCGCGGGCGTGGGCGTGGCCGAGGCGGTCGGTCTGAAGTCCGTCGCAACCCGGTCGCTGATCGCGTGGATCGTGGCCTATCAGATGCTGGCGATCCTGATGTTCGGCTCGTTCTTCAGCGCCATCGGGGCCGCGTGTTCGGACCTCAAAGAAGCGCAGAGCGCATTCCTGCCGGTCTGGCTCATCGTGTGCGTGCCGATGTTCATGCTGGGCCCGATCCTGGAGGAACCGACCAGCACGTTTGCCACGGTTGTGTCGCTGATTCCGCTGTTCACACCCATTGTGATGATCGTGCGGCTGGCGGCCGTGCCCGTCATTCCGCTGTGGCAGCCGATGCTGGGCGTGGTGCTCACGCTGGCGATGACGGCATTGGCGGTGTTCGCGTCTGGGCGAATCTTTCGGGTGGGCCTGCTGATGCAGGGCAAAGGCGCCAGCTTCCGTGACATGCTGCGATGGGCCATTCGAGGGTGATATTCAGTGTTGCTTTAATCGCGAAGCCTGTGTGCAGCAGGGCGTCCGCTCGGCATTTCGAGTTCAACCCAACCAGTCCCGCGGGCGATACCGGTGTTGAGTATGTCCGCATTCCGTCTGCCAGATCGGCTCACGCTCGCGGTATCGCTCGCCGTCGCCGGATCGCTGGCGTTGGGAGTGGCCAGCCCCTGGGGATGCTCTGCCGGGGCCGGAATCGCCGCAGCCCCCTCCAACTCGAACTCCACAGGTGAGCCGGTCACCCCGGAGGTCAACGACAACGGGTCCAACACGCCCGGCACCGGTCCGGTGCTGGAGCTTCTGGGTGACGGGGCGGCCGGCGGCTCGCTGTACCACGCCGTCACCCGCGGGTGCTACGTGTGTCATGGCGACCTGGCCGAAGGGACCGCGTTGGCGCCGGGCATCACCACGGCCACCGCGACGGAAGTCCAGGGGGCGCTGATGTCCGGCACGCGGCACACCGGTGGTCCGCAGGTCGACCTGACGGCCCAGGATTTCGCCGACCTGGCCGCCTTCCTGGAGCATCCCGATCCCGCCACCCCGGATGTCAACAGCAACGGGCCCGACGCGGACACCAACGGCCTGTCCTGACCGTACCGCGGAGAGCATCCACTCTGCCCGCCCGTTGTGCTTGTGAGCAGCGGCACGAAGCGATAGTATGCACGCCGTCGGCGGGGCAGGTGTCGGGAAAGCCCGGTGCCCCGCTCATTCCTTTTCCACGATAGAGGTGAAATTATGGCAACCATTCAGGACACGCTGGCGCAGAGGATCCCGGTGTGGCGCGAGGAGATCGCATCCATTCGGAAAGGGTTTGGGGAAAAAGTCATCTCCCAGGTGACCGTGGACCAGGCGTACGGCGGCATGCGCGGCGTCAAGGGACTGGTGTGCGACACGTCGGTGGTCGAACCGGACAAGGGTTTGATTATCCGCGGCAATCCGCTGCTGGAGATCAAGGACCTTTGGCCGGAGGACATCTTCTTCCTTCTGTTGACCGGTGAGCGTCCGGACACACAGACGCGCGAGTCCATCCAGCGAGAGTATGACAAGCGAGCGGACGTTCCCGACTACGTCTGGGATGTTCTGCGCGCCATGCCGTCGGATAGTCACCCGATGTGCATGCTCAGCACGGCGATTCTGTGCATGGAGCGGGAGAGTCGCTTCCGCGCGTCCTATGACGAAGGCATGCCGAAGGGCGACTACTGGATGCCGACGCTGGAAGACAGCCTGACGCTGCTGGCGCGGCTGCCCGGCATCGCGGCCGGCATCTACCGCATGCGGTACAAAAAGGGCGACCGCATCGCGTGGACGAAGGGGCTGGACTGGGGTGCGAACTACGCGAAGATGCTGGGCATCCCCGACCCGCAAGGAGGCTTTGCGCAGCTCATGCGGCTGTACCTGAACTTCCATTCGGACCATGAAGGCGGCAACGTGTCGGCTTTCTCTTGCCACACCATCGGCTCGGCGCTGTCCGACGCATACTACGCCGTTTCGGGCGGACTGAACGGCCTGGCCGGTCCGCTGCACGGGCTGGCCAACCAGGAATGCCTGAACTGGATCCTGGAGGTGATGAAGAAGTTCGAAGGCGTGCCGTCGGAGAAGGCACTGCGTGACTTCGCCTTCGAGACGCTGCGCCAGGGCAAAGTAGTCCCCGGCTACGGCCACGCCGTGCTGCGAGTGGTGGATCCGCGCTACACCGGTTTCCTGGAGTTCGGGCAGAAGCACATGGCAGACGACCCGGTGTTCCAGACGGTGGAACGCGTGTTCAACGTGGTTCCCAAGGTTCTGCAGGAATACTCGGAAGAGCGGGTCAAGGCCGGCAAGGCGCCGATCGCCAACTGCTGGCCGAACGTGGACGCCGGCTCGGGCGCCCTGTTGTACCATTACGGGTTGAAGGAGTTCCCGTATTACACCGTGCTGTTCGCCGTCTCGCGGGCGATGGGCATGCTGGCCCAGCTTACGCTGAACCGGGCGATGGGCACGGCCATCACAAGGCCGAAGTCCGTCTCCACGCAGTGGATGAAGGCCAACGCGCCCAAGGCGTAGGCGCGCGGTCATTCCAAGACCATTCCAGGCCGGCGGGTGTCGCACCCGCCGGCCTTTCTGTTACACTGGAACGCGCGGCGGACGGGAGTGGCGTGCCGTCCGGCCACGATGAATGAACCCGGCGGGAGATTGTGACGTGCCCCTGAGATTGCCCGTTTCGTTTGCGCTCGGCCTGGCGGCGGCGGTTGCCGGCTGCAGCATGGCCCCGGCGTTTCCGGCCCGTCCCGTGGAGGCCCACGTTCAGGAACTGGCGTTCGATATGAACGAGGACGGGCGGGACGATTACTGGCAACGTCTCAACGACCAGGGGCAGAAGGTCGAGCTTCGCTTCGACACGAACGGGGACGGCAAGCCGGACGAGACGGTGCGGCCGGCCGATTTGCCGCCGTCGGAGTGCGTTCACGCGATCATCGTGCTGGACGGCGTGCCGTTTGAAGTCGCCGCCTCCCTCTACGACGAAGGATGGCTGCGGCTGTTTCCACGTCCCAGTCGCGCAGTGAGCGTGTTCCCCGTGATGACCGACCTGGCCCTCTCCCGCGTGTTCACGAAAGAGACGTGCCTGGGCTACGAGGCCCAATATTGGGACCGCGCCCGCAAGCGGCCCAGCGACGGCAACTGGGTGTACCTCAGCGGGACCAATGCGCCGTGGCGGCCTCGCATGGACTACAGTTGCTCGATCTGGCTGGACGCCAAGAGCTACCTCGATCCGGAATCGCTGTGGCGTGATGAGCTGGGCGGCATCACCCGTGCCATACGCCGCAGTCAGAGCGGGACCGTGCGCGTCTACTCCGTCGCCACGGCCGGTCTGGCCACGCGACGCGGACGCGACGCCATCGTGGACTGCCTCCAGACCGTCGACCGCCTGTGCGAGCGACTGACGTGGGAGCGCCGCGGCCGAATCCGGTTCACGATCTTCGCCGATCACGGGCACGACCTGGTCCCCGCCGAGAACGTCGATCTTCGCCCGCACCTGGAGGCCGCCGGGTTCCGATCCTCCCAGCGACTGGAAGACCACCGATCCGTGTACATCGCGCGGTTCGGCCTCGTGTCATGTGCCGTGCTGAACGCGCAGGATCCGGAGGGCGTCGCCGAGGCGCTGGCAACCCACCCGGCCGTAGACCTTGTGGCATACCCCAAGCCTGCCGCGCCGGGCAACAGCGTGATCATCGTGCGGCGCGGCCGGGAGACGGCGGAAATCAGCCGGGATGAGCAAGGCGGCTTCCTGTACCGAGCGTTGGAAGGCGATCCGCTGCGGCTGGCCCCCATCCGCATCGGCCTGAGCGAGGCCGGCAAGCTGACGGCGAACGGCACCGCGGCAGACCGCGACTGGTTTGACGCCACCGTGACGCACGAGTATCCGGATCCACTGTATCGCGTCTGGCTGGCTTTCAACGGGCTGGTGCGGAATCCCGCGGACGTGATCGTCAGCCTGAAGGAGGGCTGCTACACCGGCAGCGGGTTCTTCTCCGCGATGGTGTCGGTGGCCAGCACGCACGGCGCCCTGACGCAGCGCGGCAGCACGACCTTTGCCGTGTCCAACCACATCGCGCTGCCGCCGACTCTTCGCGTGGAAGACCTTGCCGCCTGGGTACGTCCGGAATGACCCACCCCCGCATCGAAGAGCACTTCCTTCCTCACGGGAACAGATCGTAGCGCTGTTGTGGAACGGCGAAGCCCGCGAACTCGCGGGAGACGAAGCCATACGCAGCGCCGTCCCAATCGTCACCAAAGTGGTAGAGCACCATCTTCCGCCGAATCGATTCCGGGAGCGTTTGCAGTTCGGACAGCAGAGCGTGCACCGAGCCCGGCGCATCCGTCAGTTGCACGTCATGAAAACACAGCTCCGCCTCTTCCAGCCATTGGGCGTGCCCGCTTGCGTTGAACTGGGTGTCGCCGGTGTAGAGAACGGAGCGGCCGGAGCGTTTGTCGATCAGCCGGACGCCCACCGAGGGCCAGTCGCCCCCCGCTTCCAGCGTCACGTGCCGCGTGCGAATGACCTCCAGCCGATAGTGATCGGTCAGGGGAATGCCGTTGCCGCGCGGGTCTGCGGGCATCAGGGGCACCGGCTCGAAGTAGTCTTCCAGTCGAGCGGGCCGGCCGTGCATCACGCCCAGTCCGCCGCGAAGGGATTCGCGCCAGAGGGCCCGCAGCACGTCAGTCGACGAAATGAGCCGGGGCCGAAATGGCGGCCGATTCACGCTGGACCCGAGGATGTAGGTGTTCATCAGGGCGAGCTCTTCCAGCCCGCCGACGTGATCGGCGTGAAGGTGCGTGATGAGGACGTTGCGGATGCGGCGATAGTCCACCTGGCCGCTGTTGCGGAGATACTCAAACCCGGGCCGATCCGTCAGCGTGTGCAGGGCGAGCGGCCCGGTCGTGCCGAAATCGATAAGAAGGGTCTCGTCGGGCGCGGACTGCTGTTGGGGCCCCTGCTGCCATGCTTCGACCAGCACGTTTGACTGGTAGTTCCGCTTGGCAAACGCCCCGCCCACGCCCAGGAAAGTCAGCGTCAGCATGTTCAGTCCGCTCCGGCCGCCTCCCACAGGCGACGCCACGCTCCGCGCCCCGCTCGCTCCATCCAGGGCCCCGCCCTTTCATCCCGGCCGTGTGACATCGAGTATAGGCCGCAGACGCCCCCGGCTCCACTAGGGGTTCCCCCACGCCCCCGGAACGGCCCGGTCCGCCTCATCGGCCGGAACCAGCTCGATTCGCCCGTCCAGCCGGAGCACCCATCGATGCGGAACAGACAAGGGTTCGGCCTCCCGGCCATATCGCACCCGAACGGAGTACGCCACGATCCGATCCGGCGAGTCGGCGTCGGGATCGACATCCGGCACCATCCACAGTCGCGGGGCGGACTTCGGCCCCTGCGGCACCAGCAGCACCCCGACGGAGGCGGGCAGGTACATCGACGCCAGGTCCTCTGTTCGGTGTGGCCAGTGGCGGTAATCATTCCGATACCGCCGGATGGCGGCGGACACCTGGTCCAGGGCCGTGTAGATGGCCTGGCTCTCCACCTGCAGATCGACTTCGCCGTCGGCCGCTCCTGTGTATGGGGTCGCCATGTAGGACGTCATGGGCATGGTCACGACGGTTCGGCTCAGCGTGACCAGCCGCAGTCCCAGGTACGCCCAGATCAGCAGGAAGAACACACCGAGGATGAGCCCCGCCCACGCCGCGGTCGAGCGTCCCCGACCGGATTGCGCGGTCGGACGACGCAGCAACGCCGCGGCGCCCAGCGCGATGGCCAGCACCTGGGTGAGTATGGGGACGAAAAACACCATCCCCAGGATCAGCGAGGCGATCCCCAGTCCGTCCGGCTGAGAGGGTGTCGCGAAGGCCGCGCTCAAGGGTTGTGGAGGCAGAGAGGTCGCGGCCGGCACCGCGCCCGCGAAGCGGGCTTCCGGCCTCGGCAACGCCGCACCGCAGTTGTCACAGCGAACCGCGCGGTCCCCCTCTTTCGGCGGCAGTGATACCACGTGGCGGCAGTACGGACACGTTTCTTCCATTGCCTTGCGTTCTCAGCGGAGCCGTCCTGGAGGGCAAGGCGGTACGCCCCGCCCGGACGCATCGTCTCCGCCGTCCGCCGGATGGTCAAGGTGTTTCCGATCCTGGGAGTCGTCGCGACGCGAGAAAAGACAAGAGTCTCAGTCCGCGCCCGCAAACGCCGCCGCCAGTACCCGAGCCAGCGCCGCCGTGTCGGATTCGTCAAACGCCGCCACGTCGTGGCTGTCCAGGTCGAGCACGCCCCAGGTTGTGCCCTGCCCGTCCTGTACGGGCACGACCACCTCGGACCGGTCGCGCGGATCACACGCGATGTACTGATCCCCCAGCTCCCGCACGTCTCGCACCACCAACGCGCGGCCCGACCGGAAGCTTTGCCCACACGCGCCGTGCAATCCGATCGGCGTGCAGGCGGGCTTGTCTCGATGGGGCCCCAGGTCCAAGCCCTCGCCATCCTCGCGAATGGTGTAGAACCCCACCCACGACACGCCTTGGTCGCGCAGCCCGTTCCACAGGGCATCGACCACCGCCTGCATCCGCGCGTGCCGATCGGCGTTCGGCCTGATGCCGCGCCGAATCGTCTCAATCATGGCTGCATACGGCCGCGACTCGCTTGGCATCGCCCCCCTCGATCCCTTCCGCCCCTACAATCCCACCGTATTGAATCCCGCGTCGACGTAGATGTTCTCGCCGGTCACGCCGCTGGACAAATCGCTCACCAGGTAGACGGCCGCCTTGCCCACTTCCGCCGCGTCCACGTTGCGCCGCAGCGGGGCCTTCTTCTCCACCCACTCGAACATCTCGTCGATGCCCCCGACGGCCATGGCGGACAGCGTGCGGATCGGCCCCGGGCTCAACGTGTTCACGCGGATGCGGTGCTCACCCAGCTCGAACGCCAGGTATCGCGCGGTGGCTTCCAGCGCGGCCTTGGCGACACCCATGACGTTGTAGCCGGGGATCACTTTCTCGGCACCGTAATAGCTCATGGCCACGATCGACCCGCCGTCGGGCATGTGCTTGCGGGCGCGGCCGGCCATCGCCAGCAGCGTGTACGCGGAAATGTCGCACGCCTGCGTAAACACCTGCCGCGGGGTCTGCGTGAAGCTGCCGATGCGCAGGTACTCGCGGTCTGCAAACGCAATGGAGTGAATCAGAAACTGAATCGCCCCGAAATGGCGTCCGGCCTCGTCGAATACGCGATCCAGGTCCTCGTCTCTCGCCGCGTCACACGGGCAGAGCCACGCATCCCGCACGTTCCCGCCCTCGAGCGTCTTGCGAACGCGGCGCTCCATCTTCTCGCCGGGCAGATGGGCAAACCCGCAGACGGCGCCCTCCGCCATCAGATGCCTGGCCACGTGCCAGGCGATGCTCCGCTCGTTCGCAACACCGAACACGAGGCCCCGGTATCCGTTCAGGAGGGCCATCCCTGGGTCCTTTCCGTGAGATCCTGTCTTCCCGGGCCCGATCGAATCAGCCTATTGTGTCGGCCTTTGCACGGAAAGGCAATGACGGCACCCCGCCGCCGCCCTGCTCCGCCGGCTCATTCCCGCACCCAGAATCGCGGTACGAACAGCACGGCGATTGCGAACACCTCGAGCCGGCCCAGCACCATCAACAGGCTCATGACCACTTTGCTGGCTTCGCCGAACCAGGCGTAATTGCCCGTGGCGCCGACGAGTCCCAGGCCCGGACCGATGTTGTTGAGCGTAGCCGCGGAGGCCGTCAAGGCCGTCACGATGTCGACACCCCTCCCCTCCTCGAGCAGCAGGAGGGCAATGCCGCCCATGGCGAACAGCAGGAACACGATCAAGACGTACGCCAGCGTGGCCAGACGCAATTCGGAGTCAACGGCCACCGGTCCGATGCGTACGACGCGTACGACGTTCGGCCGAAACACGCGCTCGAGCTCCGCCCAAAGCACCTTGGCCACAATCACGCAGCGGACGATCTTCACGCCGCCCCCCGTCGACCCGGCCGAGGCCCCGGCAAACATGAGCAGCACGAGCATGGTCCGGCACACTGCGGGCCACTGGTTGAAATCCGCCGTGCAGAACCCGGTGGTCGTCTGGATGGACACGGTCTGGAACAGGCCATAGCGCAACGCCGTCTGCCATGAAGGGTCAAGCCGATCCCCGGTGGTGGTGTGCATGACATGGGTCAGCAGAGGCACGGCCACCACGATGAAACCCGCGAGAATCACGCCCAGGTAGACCCGCAACTCCGGATCTCGGTAGGCCATGCGCCAGCGTCCCCGAATCACCTGGTAGTACACTCCGAAGTTCACGCCGGCCAGCAGCATGAACAGGATGATTACGGCGTCGATTGCCGCCGTGTCGAAAGCCGCCACGCTCGCGTCGCGCGTGCTGAATCCGCCCGTGGCCATGGTGGCGAAGCTGTGGCATACGGATTCGAACCAGGTCATCCCGAGGACGCGAAGGCCCAGGATCTCCGCAAGCGACAAGCCCACGTAGATCAGCCAAAGCACGCGGGCCGTCTCCTGGATCTTCGGTCGTACGCCCTCGGGTGTCGGTCCCGGCGACTCGATCCGGAACACGCGCTTGCCGCCGACGCCCAGCGACGGCAGCACGGCCACGAACAGCACGATGATACCCAGGCCGCCCAGCCAGTGCGTGGTCGCTCGCCAGAGCAGCAGGCTGTCCGGCACCGAGCCGACTTTCGTGAGCACGGTGGCCCCGGTCGTGGTCAGGCCGCTCATGGCCTCGAAGTAGCAGTCAACGTAATGGTGGAATGCGTGGTCGTCCGGCACGCTCCGCGCGCCGGCCGCCCACATCCGAAACGGCAGAGCGGAAAGTGCCGCTCCGAACAGCCAGCCCATCGCAACCAGGAGCAGGGCCTCGCGTCGCCCCAGCCGATCCTGCGTGTGCCGGCCCGTCCACCAGAGGGCCAGACCCAGCGCCGCGCCGATGCAGGACGTCAGAAGCAGCGCGCCGCAGGCTGCGTGTTCCGCCTCGTGCCCGCTGACGTAGGCCACGGCCGACCCGATCCCCACCAGGGCAATCACCCCGCTGAGCACCAGCAGCAACAAACCCAGTTGGCCACCGACAAACCGGAAACTCACGGCTGGTTGATTATCCTACGAAAAGCTTGCGGAATTCCTTGTCGACCCCCTGCGGGCCGATGACGATCACCCGGTCACCCGCCCGGACGGCATCCGCGGCCCCCGGAACCGAGGCCTGGTCTCCGCGCTGAATCGCCGCCACCAGCGAATGGGCCGGCATTTTGATTTTCCGAAGCGGCACGTTCGTGGCCTCGCCCGCCAGCGCGGCCCGGACCTCATACACATCCGCCGCACCCTCGGCCAGCGACGCCAGCCGCCGGACCGGACGATCCTCGATCAGCCCCTCGATCTCCCGCGCCGCAACGTCTCGGGGGCTGAACGCCTGGTCGATCCCGACGTGCCGCAGCAGGTGCAGGTAGGTCGGGCGTTCGACCACGGCAATGGTCTGTCGCACACCCTGGCTCTTGGCCTGGGCCGCGCCCAGGATGTTGTGTTCGTCGTCACGGGTGAGCGCCACGAAGGCGTCCGCCGAGACGATGTTCTCTTCCTCAAACACGGACCGGTCCGTCGGGTCCGCCTGTACGACGGTGACGTGCTCGAGCTTTCGAGCCAGTTCCTCCGCACGTACTTCGTTCGTCTCGAACAGCCGGACGGAGAACGACCGGCCCTTGAGGGCCCGACACAGCCAGACGCCCATGGCCGGCCCGCCCATGACCACAACGTGCGTACGCTTGGGCTTGCTCTGGTGAAACAGCCGCCGCGCGTTCTCGATCAGGGCCGATTCACCAATGAGGTACACCACGTCTCCCTCGGCCGGCCGCGTCTCGCCGTCCGGGATCAGCGCGAACGTGTCCCGCTCCACCACCGCCAGCCGCACGCCGCGCGGCAGGTGCAGGTCGGCCAGGCGGGTCCCCACGGCAGGCACATCGGCCTCCACCACAAACTGCTGGAGTTCGATCTGACCTCGCGCGAATGACTCCACAGCGATGGCACCGGGGTTTCGCAGCGTCCGGGCGATAGCCAGGGCCGTCAGATGCTCGGGGCAGACCAGTCGGTCGATGTGAAAATGGGCGGCGTAATCCAGGCTGCGCTGCTCGAAGAACGGCCCGTGATGCACGCGCGCAACGCACTTCTTGGCCCCGACCGCCTTGGCCGTCGCCGCGGCCAGCAGATTGATCTCATCCTGGCTCGTGGCCGCCACGAACAAATCGCAGTTCTCCCCGCCGGCCTCCTGGATGATCCCCGCGTGCGCGCAGTTGCCCCGCAACGTCCGGAGATCGACGCTCTCCTCCAAGCGGGACAGCACGCCCGGCTCGACGTCGATCACCGTCACGTCGTGACCGCCCTCGGCCAGCACCTCAGCCGCCCGGCGGCCCACCTCTCCACCACCCGCAATGATGATGTTCACCGATCGTCTTCCACTCCAGAAAGCCGGGCGACCGCCCCACCGGCCGTGATGCCCCTCACGCGGACACCCTGGCTTGTTGAGTCAACGCGCCCGGCAGGATTCGAACCTGCGACCCCCGGTTTAGGAAACCGGTGCTCTATCCTGCTGAGCTACGAGCGCCTCGCGGAGACTATCATACCAACATAACGCTCTGCGTCGAGATTGGGCAGTGCCCGGAGTGCCCGGGGGCAGGGGAAGGCCAAAACCACGCCGCAGCAGAAGGTTTGTCGTGGTCCGGACCCCATCTCATCGTCGATGGAGTCGAGATACGCGTCTGTGTGCGATCCGTCAAACCGCGTGCAGCGCAGCCTTGACGCCCAGGCGGTCCAGGTCGGCCTGGATCTCGTTGCGATAGATCGGGTTCATCGCGATCACGTGGTCCGGCCGGTACTGCGCCAGGTGCTCCGGGGCCACGATGCGCTGGCCGGTGCCGGGCATGTAGAAACCCTGCCGGTGCGGGTTGATGTCCACCACGTACTCCACTTCATCGATCAGTTTCAGCGTGGTCAGGAACGATACGCCCTTCGACAGCGAACCCCAGACTGCGACCTTCTCCCCACGATGGGCCGCATCGGTCACAAACCGTCGCCAGCGGGAGAGGCCTTCGGCACAGACACGCGGGAACCGCTCGACCGCCTGCGTCACGGCGGGCAGGTCGTTCTCGGCGGGCAGAGCGCACGGGGTCGCCCCGGGGGCGGGGTGAGCGGTGATGAGCAGGTACTGGTTGTCGTACACGGATTCCAGCTCGGTGACCTCAAAGCCCGACTGGCGGAACAGCCGGGCCAGGGAACCGAGGCTGAAATAGCCGCAGTGTTCGTAGTAGATATCCCAGAACGCACCCTCGCGAAACACGCGATACACGTCCGGCAGCTCAAACCAGACGATCGTTTCGCGCCGGTCGGCCAGGGTCGCCCGGATGTCGCGGATGAATCGGCCGGCCGGGCCGATGTGTTCCAGGGTGTGGCGGCAGGCCACGAAATCGGCGGCCAGATGGGCGTACTTCGGGCCGTACAGATCCTGAATGAACGTGACGCGGTCGGCCACGTCCGGCGGCGTGCGGTCGGGGCGATAGGCCGGGTCGATCCCGATGCCGCGGTTGCCCCCCAGTTGGCAAAGCAACAGGAGAAACTCTCCCTTGCCGCAGCCGATCTCCAGCACGGTTTTGCCGTGCAGGTCATGCCTCTCGATGAGCTGTGCCGCCAGGGAGCGGGCGAACGCGTTGAACGTCGGGGAGAACCCCTGCGACTCCTCGCACCGCTCCGTGTACTCCTGCGCGAGCGGGTCGAACCGGGTGTTGAAGACAAAGCCGCACGCGGGGCAGAACGCCAGCGTCAGGTTGCCGCGCGGGGAATCCATCGCCTCGGCCCGGGTCTGCATCCGCAGCGTGCTGTGGACGGGGATGTCGTCGACGTGGAAGAACGTCCGCACACCCCGAGAGAAGCAACTCGGGCACTCTGTCCGGGGCTCCCAGCCCGCATCAAGCGAAACGCCGGGGGGAAGTGCGGAGGGATCGTCGGTCATTCAGCCCCCTTCCTGCCGGCCGGCGGGCGACGCCCGGGGCAGGCCGGCACTCGTCCGTCACTCCCGTACGCGCAGGCTCTCGTCCAGCTTGCCCTCGGCGATCAGCTTGCGCACGTGCGCGATGCGTTGATACATCGGGCCTTCAAACTGCTCCAGCGTCAGCCCGTGCCGGCAACAACCCTCGTAGATCTCCTCGACGCCCTTGCGAGCGGTCCACTGGGGTTGAAAGGCCGGCAGCACGCGGGCCAGCTTGTCGCAGTTCACGCGGTAGTTTCGCTTGTCGGGCGAGGCGCCTTGGGCAAAGCTGACCTGACAATCCGGCACAACCTCGCCCACCATCGCGGCGATGTCACGAACCCGGTGGTTCTCCCGCGTGATGCCCACATTGAACGCCTCATTGTGGATCTTCTCTCGCGGGGCGTCCAGCACCGCGATGAAGGCCCGCGCGATGTCCGCGATGTGCACGATCGGCCGCCAGGGCGTGCCGTCGCTTTTCATCATGATCTTGCCGGTTGTGCAGGCCCAGGCCGTCAGGTTGTTCAGCACCAGGTCAAACCGGATGCGCGGCGAAAGCCCGTAGGCGGTCGCGTTCCGCAGGAACGTCGGCGAGAAGCGGTCGTCGGCCATCCGGGACACGTCCCGCTCGACCATCACCTTTGACTCACCGTACGGGGTGACCGGATTGAAGGCGGATTCTTCGGTCAGGAAGTCGTCGCCGGCCGCGCCGTAGTTGCTGCACGACGACGAGAAGATGAACCGCTGGACGCCCGCATCCCTGGCCATTTCGGCCAGCCGGACCGAAGCCCGGTGATTGATCTCGTACGTCAGGTCCGGGTTCAGGTCACCCAGCGGGTCGTTGGACAAACCGGCCAGGTGACAGATGGCGTCAAACCCGCGCACGTCCTCCACGGTCACGTCGCGGAGGTCTTTGCGTAGCGTCGGCACGTCCGCGATGCCCCCGCCGAACGTGCATCGGCGGTACATGTCGTTGTCCAGGCCGGTCACCTCGTGCCCGGCGGCCTGCACCATGGGGGTCATGACCGTTCCGATGTAGCCCAGATGCCCGGTGATCAGCACGCGCATATATCTCGCTCCGTGTCTTCCGGGCGGCCTGCACCGGGGGACCGGTGTCCACCGCCGTTCTCCAGGCGAATCAGATCAGGTTCGCAGCCCGGTTCGGATCTGCTAGCTGTCGAAGAGGGTCTGAAACTCCGCCCAATCCAGCAGGTCCACGTCGTCGTCCTCGTCCTGGTCATGGACGTCGAGACAGGGTAGCGAGGCGGCCGTGCCCGGTCCACCCAGGCACGACTCAAAGTGGACGTGATCCTCGTCGTCCACGTCGCCATCGTGATCGGCATCGAACGGCCCATCGCACGCATCGCCGAAATCGTCTCCATCCGCGTCTGCCTGGTCCGGGTTCCACGCCGTGGGGCAGTTGTCCTCCCCGTCGCACCTACCATCGTTATCGGCATCGGAGTAGGTTCCCCTGCACCTGCCCGCTGCGCAGTGATCGCCCAGCGTGCATGGGTCGCCGTCGTCACACAGTCCCGCTTCGTTGACGGGCTGCGCGATACACTGGCCGGTGTGGGGATCGCAAATGCCCAGCGTGCAGTCGGAATCCAGATGGGAGCAGTCCACCGGCTCCCCATTCACCATGCACAGATCGCCGCACTCGTCGGGAACGCCATTCGAGTCCGCGTCCGCGCTGGTGCCGTCCCGGACGTCACAGAAATCCGGCACGCCGTTGGTGTTGCAGTCAAACAACGCGGCGCAATCGCCCGGCACGGCGCCGGCAAGGATGTCGGAGACGCTGTAGAAGTAATCGACCAGCGTCGTGAACGCGGGCGGCGGTTGGCCGGCGAACCCCTGGTTGCCCACGAAAACACCGGCCGACGTCACCGTAATGGCCTTCGAGAAGCTGCCGGCCGTTTCCCACAATGCCCCGTCGTATGAATACCGGTACGTCCACGTGTCGCCGGTCCGCTCGATCTGCATGAAGACCGGGCTTCCGTCCGGGATGGCAACGTTGAATCGGGCAACGGGTTCACCGTTGATCATCGTGGATCCGAACGCCCGTGTGGTGCCGGTCGCGTAGTGGATGTCGAAGCGGACGTAGTTGTCCGCGTCCTGCTCCACGAGGATTCCCTGCATCTGGTATCGCGTGGTCACCGGCGAGTCGAACCGGGCCTGGATTTCGAAGTCGGTGTCCGCGGCGGGCTGCATGATTCGGGGGGCGAAATTCCCTTCCGCCCACACGTCATGGCTCACGCCTTCCGGCACCGACATCGCAATCCGGCCGCCGGTCATCGCATAAGACCCGTCGCCGCGCGGATTAATGAACGTCCAGACCTCCGTGTCCAGCGACACGCAGCAAAACTCGTCCGACACCACGTTCGGCAACGGCACCGGCAACGTCTCAAACGCGCGGTTTCCCGATGCACCCGGGTTGCCGGCCTGATCCTGGGCCACGATTTCGAAGTGGTACAGCGTGTCCGCAGACAAGCCGGTGATCGTAACGGAATGGGCGAAGCCCGTCACGCCGTCGACCACGCTGCCGATCTCGTGCGCCGAGGTCAAACCGTACGTGACCACGCCCGTCGTCGGTTCGTCCGTCGTCCAGGTCACGACGGCGCTGAACTTGTCCGTCGCGGCCGCGATTGCACCCACGGCCGGCGGCGTCGTATCCGGCGGCAGCGTCTCGAAGACCAGGTCTCCGGTCGACGCAGCAACGCCGCCGGGCCGCTCGGACGTGATCTGAACGTGATACGTGCTCTGAGGGTCCAGGCCCATCAGCGTCAGGCTGTGGTCCAGCGCAAGCGCCGGATCGCTGACGACGCCCAGTTCGTACGCCGCCGTCCCTCCGTAGGCCACACTGCCGTGCGTGGGCACGTCCGTCGTCCATCGAACGGTCGCCCAGTTGGCATGGGGCTCCAGCACGACATTGTAGAGAACGGGCGGGTCCGCACCGGACACAGGCGCAACCGCGATGTTCCCAAACGTGGCGTCCACGTGATGCGCGAGAACCAGGATCGACCCGCACGGCACGTCATCCAGCCCCTGCCAGCCGGTCAGGTCCCACCCCACCGGCTCCGCCGTGCCCACCTCCCACACCTTCATGCAGTAGACACTCCCCGTGTCCGGCACCGTCTCCACGCGGACCTTCCAGTAGTAGGGTGTGTCGTAATCCAGCGTCCGGCCGGACGTGTCTATCGCAATGACGCTCGTGTCCCCCTGCATTTCCAGGTGCGGCCCGCCGATGTAATCGTACCACGCGGAGGCGCCGTTGGGGCGCCAGAAGATCCACGGTTGCCAGTCTCCCCACTTTGTGTGTCCCTGCCAGCGAAACATGATGCCCACGCCGGGCGACACGCTCGGCCACAGATACCCCAACGGATCGATGCTGTGGATGGTGATGGGGAGCAGAATCTCGTAGTCCGTCCAGGCATACCGATCGCCCACCACAAACCCGCGGTCGTAGCCGACCTCGATCGGGCGAACCCCATTGCTGGAGAGACCCCACTTCCCATCGACAATCTGCACGGCGTCGGACAACTGCTGAACGTTGCTCCAGTCGACGCCGTACGGCAAAGGCCATGTGTTGCCGGCCGCGTAGTTCACCGTTACAGCCGTGGCACTGCCGTTGGAGTTCACGTCCATCGCGAAGATCTCGATCTCGTTGGGGCCGGGCAGCAGGTCGGCGTAGTCGACGTCGATGTTGAAGTCGCCCGGCAGCAGCAGACGTCTCGTATCCGGCCCGAGCGACAACGGTCTGATCTCGCCATTGTTCAGTCGATAGCTCAGCCCGGCCACGCCGTCCGGATCGGACGCGTTTCCCAGGATGTTAACCCACCGCTGGGGAACGCCCGGGGAACCAAACGTCTGGTCCGGCCCGTGCCAGACATCAATCGTCGGGCCCTGGCCCCGGACCTGGCCGATGCAAAGCACGCCGGCCAGCATCGCCGGCCCAACCAAACGCAACCACGGACTCCGTGACGGGACCATCGCCTGCTCCTGTGATTCGTGTGTACACGTGTTTCGCTTCTCGCACCCGCTCCCTCAGTGGAGTCGTCGAGTCCACAGGGCCTCCATGCGTTCGGCCCAACGGCCGCGCATCCTCCCGAGGCGCGCCGGCCGAATCGCGTTTTTGTTCATGTGGAGCCCGCCCGCGCTGGAATTGCGTTGAACGGCTGCACCCCCCACTGTTGTTGATGGTACTGCCGTCCGGCGGCTGAATCAACGACGCTGAACAGCCATTCAGTAGCACTTTGGCGACGTCGGAGTCTGGATCGATGGGAATACGCCGCGGACCCGACACACTGCCGCAATTCGCGACCGGGAAGGTAGCTACGTGCCGGCGGGCGGCTGACTGCATACGTCGGGCGAAACCGGCGAAGTGCCGAGAAGCACCTGCAATTCCGCCCAATCAAGCAGATCCACAGCGCTGTCCTGATTCACATCATGCACATCCAGGCACGATGCCGATGCGGACACGCCCGGTCCGCCCAGGCAGGTCGCAAAGTGGACGTGGTCCGCGGCGTCGACGTCCCCGTCGTGATCCGCGTCAAACGGACCGTCGCACGGGTCGCCGATGCCGTCCAGATCGGCGTCCAACTGCCCGGGATTGCACATGGCGGGGCAGTTGTCCTGCGCGTCGCATCGGCCGTCGTTGTCGAGGTCCGCGACCGTGCCGATGCACACACCCGCCACACATTGATCGCCTTCCGTGCATGGATCGCCGTCGTCGCAGGGGCCAGCCTCGTTCGCGGGCAGCGCCACGCACTGGCCGGTGCCGGAATCGCAGACGCCCAGGGTGCACTCTGAGTCCAGGTGGGTGCAGTCCAGGGGTTGCCCC